>JAKFEJ010000697.1:0-4930 GCA_036675745.1 Chitinophagaceae bacterium
GGAAATATGGGTAGGAGGAAAGTGCGATAAAAAAGAAGGCTATTTTGTTCAGCCAACTGTTATTGAAGCAAAGAATCCGAAGTATGTATCTATGTGCGAAGAGATCTTCGGCCCGGTGCTAACAGTATACGTCTATCCGGCAAACGGTTTTGAAAAAGCTTTGGAACTGGTAGATACTACTTCTCCTTATGCATTGACAGGTGCGGTGATTGCACTGGATAGGGAAGCGGTTGAATTGGCTACAAATAAACTTCGTCATGCTGCAGGTAATTTTTATATTAATGATAAACCAACAGGTGCAGTGGTGGGGCAACAACCATTTGGTGGCGCAAGGGCCAGCGGTACTAACGATAAAGCCGGTTCTATTCTGAATCTTTATCGATGGTTAAGTGCAAGAACCATCAAAGAAACATATAATCCACCAACGGATTATCGTTATCCATTTATGAGTGAAGAATAATTTTCTGTTGTAGTAATAAGTAAAAGACCCGCCCCGATAAAAACAGGGGCGGGTTTTTTTTATATCGGTATTCTTTTTTTACAATTCATTCACCAATATTATCATTTCGGTCAATGACCAATTTACACAGGATATTGGGCAGGTTATGTTTGCGGTCTCATTATTAACCAAACAAAAACCTTAGTGTATGAAAAAAGTTTTTCTATCTATTTTCGGGATCGTTGTCATTGCTGTTGCCAGTTTTGCTCAAAAAGGAAATAACCAAATCAGCCCTGCTGTAGAAGGGGCTATTCCTACCGGTGATGCCGGTGAGTCAAGCCAGTTGGGCCTTGGTGTAACTGTTAAAGGTCTTTACGGGATCGGCGAAGCAGGCCAGCTTACATTTACCACAGGCTATCTTGTAGCAAGTGCCAAAAAAGAATTTAAAGATCTTCTTGGAGCTGATAAGATCAATAGCACAATGATCCCTCTTTTAGCAGGTTATCGCCACAATTTTAATGGCTTTTATGCTGAACCACAAATCGGCTACGGCATCTATGGTGCAAAAGTTAAAGGCGGAGAATACGCCAGCAGTGACTCTGAAGGAGCTTTTACCTGGGCTGCCGGTGTGGGTTATGTCTATAATAATTTTGAAGGCGGTGTACGTTATCAAAGGATGCATAAAGATGGCGGAAGCAGCGGGATGATTGGTTTCCGTATTGGATATAATTTTTCATTAGGCGGTAAGTAATATTTCTTATCAATCAATTTTTACCGTCTCAGCAATAAACGTTGAGACGGTTTTTTGTTTCCTGGATGCATACAAAAGCGGGTTTTTGGCAGGAGTTGTCGGGTACTTTTACTTGATTTCATAATTTTTTGAAACCTAATGTTTTAAAACTGAGAAACTTGATATTATGTTTGAGCGGCCTTAAATACAAGCCATTAAAACAATTTAAAATCAAACATTTTATGAAAAAAGTATTTTTAAGTATGACGCTGATATCTTTTATCAGTGTAGCCACATTTGCACAAACAAGATTCGGGGTTACCGCAGGAGTCGCTGTAGCCTCAATGAAAGCAAAATCAGAAGGTATTTCAGTTTCTTTTGATAGCAAGGTCGGACTTGCAATTGGTGTATTGGCCGATGTTTCAGTTGCCGAAAACTTTGTCTTCCAGCCAGGATTAAATTTTATTCAAAAAGGTATGAAAATGAAAACTTCAGGAATTGAGGGTACTCAAACCTTAAATTACCTGGAGCTTCCGTTGAACTTTCTCTACAATGCCCCTGCCGGAAGCGGCAAATTTTTCGCTGGTCTTGGTCCTGTATTGGGCTATGGAATGAGCGGTAAAAGTAAATCCAAAATGGCTGGTGAGCCTGAACAAAGTGAGGATGTTAAATTTGGAAGCAACGAAGATGAAGATGACTACAAGCCTTTTGAATTTGCGGGCAATTTATTGGCTGGCTATGAATTTTCAAATGGTTTTTTTGCAGCTGCTAATTATAATATGGGTCTTAGCAGTATTGCGATTGGCGGCGATAGCGATAATTCACTTAAGAACAGATATTTCGGATTTAAGATTGGTTATAAATTTGGATCTAAATAATATCTGGCAAATTAATTTTATAAAAGGGCTGCCTTCTGCGGCCTTTTTTTGAGTCTGTAATATCACTGTTTTAAGCTTAGCTGTCTCAATAATTATATGTGAGACGGTTTTTTATATAAGACCATTTCAGGCTTAACCTTCGAATATTGTCTACAAACGTAATTTTACGAAACTTTAAGGATTTCTGAAACCTAATCTTTTGAATTTCAGAAACTTGATGCTATGTTTGCGCTGGATTTAATTTTACTAAACCATTAAAACAACGATTATGAAAAAACTGTTTTTAGTTGCAACTTTTGTAGTTGCAGGATTTATCGGCGCACAGGCTCAGGAATTTCAATTTGGCGCTGGCATCAAAGCGGCTGCACCAATCGGAGATTTCGGCAAAGTTTCTTCATTTGGACTTGGGGTAGAAGCTCAGGGAGAATATATGTTTTCTTCCAATATTTCTGGCGTCGGCTCTTTGGGATATACTCATTATTTTGAAAAAAACGATAGTGGCGCTGACGGTGGTATAGTTCCAATATTGGCCGGACTCAGGTTTTATGCTGCACCCGAATTTTTTATCGGCGCAAAAGCCGGTGTTGCTATTTCAACAAGTAAGGGCGGTGGTAGTGCATTTAACTATCTTCCTCATGTTGGTTACAATTCAGAAACATTCCAGATTTCACTCGGCTATGATGCCTGGACTAAAAATAGCTTTACATCCGGAGCCATTGCAGCAACGGGAATTATTAAATTTTAATTTATATACATAGATATTATAAAAGGTCAGAAGAAATTCTGGCCTTTTTTTATCTGTCTGCTACTTACTTAGTTCTGTCTTTTGGCATGATTTTTAAAAACTATAGGGTGTGTTAGTGAAAGTGGGGAATTAGATTGTCTAAAATCATTTGTATGAAAAAAGCATTTTGTTTATTATCAACAGCATTGTTAAGCGTTTTAGCGGTGTCAGCACAGCAAACACATTTTGGTTTAAAGGCAGGTGTAAACATTGCCGGCGCAAATGTTTCCCCGGGCGATGATTATAGCAGCAAGGCGGGTCTGCATGTTGGCGGATTGGCGCATATTCATCTTAATAAAAATTTTGCACTGCAACCGGAAGTTGTTTATTCAATGCAAGGCGGAAAACGTGATGATGACACAAAGTTGAAGCTTAATTATATCAATATCCCATTGTTAGTGCAGTACATGACAGATAATGGTTTTCGCTTGCAAACTGGTCCGCAACTGGGACTATTAGTCTCAGCCAAAACAGAAGTTGGTGATGTAGAAGTAAATCGAAAGGATAATTTCACATCTACAGATTTTTCGTGGGCATTTGGTGCGGGTTATCTTTTTCCCGAAGGATTTGGTTTGGATGCCCGCTATAATTTAGGCATTAGTGATGTTTGGGACGCCAGCACTGCAAAGATTAAGAACAGTGTTTTTCAATTGGGTGTTTTTTACCAGTTCATGCATGGGAATGCTTCAAAACGTAAGTAATTAAACTTGTATATTTCTTTTTCAAAGCCCTTTTCGGAGGGCTTTGTTATTTTTACAGAAATTATCATTACTTGAAACGCCCATATAAAATTAAAAAAACAGTGAGGAATGCTTACCGGGCGTTCCATCCGGCAAAAATAAAATAAAAATATACGGATGAAATCAATCCTTAACGAACAGCAACTGGCTATCACAATCAAGCGGCTGGCGCACCAGATACTCGAAAACAACAGCGATCTTACCAATACAGTATTGATCGGTCTTCAACCAAGAGGTATTTATCTCTCTGATCGTGTAGTAGCGGAAATAAAAAAAGAATTTTCAAAAGTAACGGTACAATATGGTAAGCTCGATATTACATTTTACCGGGATGATGTCCGTAAGGAACTCCATATCGCTAATCAAACCGATATTCCCTTTTCAATAGAAGGCAAAAAAGTGGTATTGATAGATGATGTGCTCTATACAGGCCGTACTATCCGGGCAGCTCTCGATGCCCTGCTGGATTTCGGCAGACCTGAAAAAGTAGAATTATGTGTATTGATAGACCGCCGGTTTAGCAGGCAGTTACCAATACAACCTGATTACGTTGGCAAAGCCATTGACTCTATTATATCTCAGAAAGTAAAAGTGCTCTGGAAAGAAAAAGATGGGATGGAAGAGGTGGTGATATTAGATTAAGGAACAAGGTACAAGGTGCAAGGAACAAGGTGCAAGGTACAAGGAACAAGGTACAAGGTGCAAGGAACAAGGTACAAGGAACAAGGTGCAAGGAACAAGGTACAAGGAACAAGGTGCAAGGGACAAGGAGTACATTCTTTATATTAGAAAATTGCTGTTTATGTCGAAAGAGTTAGAGGATAGATTCCATAATTATGCAAAAGCAGTCAGGGATTATTGTACCAAAATAAAATGGGATGTTATCAATAAGGAATACATTAAGCAAGTAATTCGTTCCAGCGGTTCGGTTAGTGCCAACTATACGGAAGCTTCAGATGATCTCGGAAAAGCAGACGAGAAAATGAAATTAAAGGTTTCGAGACGGGAGGCAAAAGAAACTATTAAATGGCTGGACCTTACCTTAACCTATGAGGACGAATCTTTGGAAAAATTAAAAGTGATTCTTATTGATGAAGGAGAGCAAATCAGGAAGATATTATCAGCTATTATTATAAAACTGGGCGGTTAAAAAGGATTCTTCAATTTTAAGCCTTGTGCCTTGTTCCTTGCACCTTGTACCTTTTATTGCTTTTTCCCCTAATTTCGCTTTTTAATGCAACTATCTACTCGACATTTACTGGGCATTAAAGACCTTGAGTCCTCTGATATTTCCCTTATTTTACAAACAGCAGAACAGTTCAAAGAAGTATTGCAACGGCCCGTAAAGAAAGTTCCTTC
>JAKFEJ010000368.1:0-4894 GCA_036675745.1 Chitinophagaceae bacterium
AACTAAAACTTTAACCGATCCGGCCCCTTCCATTAATAAGGTGTCTTTCGTTAACCATCGCCAGGTGCCACCCCCATAGCCACCGCCTAAGCCATAATTCGACGCATCTGCAGAAACAGATCCTGCCGCCGTGGTTCGTGTCCGCAAAATAAAAGCCCCGATGCGTGTCCCCACGCATCGGAATCTTCGAACTAAAGTAATGTTGATTATAAAAGTTCACCCCGATTGCCCCGGTTGTCGGTAGTGTTCCAAACCAATAAGAATAAGAAAAATAAAAATTATAGGATGTTATACTGAGATTGCATCTCAGTATCGGCTTTGAAAAAGCTGTAAAATCAATACATGCACAGCAAGTGTTTTCGTTCTCCCGGAGTCTCCCCAATCTTCTAATAAGTAAGCGGTCCCGCCGGGGTTTGGCGTGAATGGCTTTGTACTTAGCAGCAACCCCGGCGTATAAGAATCTTCGCACATTCAAGCATGCCAATCAGATGGAAACATGATGACAGCACCATTCTATACTTCTGCACTTTTACCTGCTACAACTGACTCCCATTAATAGAAAAAGTAAACGGGTATGATATGATGTATAAATGGTTTGATCATTTAAAAGAGCAGGGTTATGGCACCGTGGCATTTGTGATCATGCCCAATCATGTGCATACTATACACTATTTCCCTAAACCTGGATTTAATCTCAATAAGATAATAGGAAATGCCAAACGGTTTATGGCATATGAAATAATAAAGCGACCAGAGCAGGTACATGAACAGGATACATTAAATTATCTTGCCAGCGTAGTAACCGGGAAGGAGAAGAAGAAAGGACAACTGCTGCCGCCCTGGTTAGTGTCCACAAAAGATCGCCCCGATGAGAGTCTCAAGGCATCGGAATTATTGAACTGAAGCGATGTACGAGAACATGCCGTTGGGAGCTTATCCTTCCAAAAGCACCGCTTTAAATGTCAGACATCTACCTTACCAACGTAAAACTTCCTTTTCGGCTCTGAACTTCCTGGCCTTCGGGTTGATAGGTGCAACTCCATACAAAAACCGTAGTTTCCAATGGGGTTCCTTTATTTGTTCCATCCCATCCTTCGCCAACCCTTGTTGTATGAAATACCGGTTGTCCCCACCGGTTGTAGATAGTAAACCTGAATTGCTTTATGTTTCCAAACAACAAGGGTCTGAACAGATCGTTAAGCCCATCGTTATTAGGAGAAAAAGCCGTGGGTACATATAATCCTTCCATACAATCCTTTAATGAAACGATGATGGAATCAGTGCCCTCGCAGTTTTTGCCATCTTTCGCCCGCAGCCAATAAATTCCCGGGCTGTTGATCTGTACAGAAGATGTAATGGCATTTGTACTCCACCAGTACGAGGAGTACTGGCCGGATGGATTAATGTTCAGCGTTCCATATTGGCAAATAACAGTATCAGCAGGCAGAAAATTTTCGGGCAGTGGCAAGAGCCTCGTAATGCGGGCAGATCCGCTACCGGCGCAGCCATTCTGGTCTGTTACATTAACCGTGTAGACGCCTATATCTGTTACAGCAATGGAACGGCCCGTATGGCCGGTGTTCCAATGATAGCTGCTGAAGTCTCCGGCATCAAGGTATCGTGTAGCATCGGTACATAAAGTGCTGTCACTATCCAGTAATACCACAGGATTATCAAATACATTTGTCACATTCAATGTGTCTTTTGCTATGCAGCCGTCCGCAGTTTTAGCATCGACAATATATTGCCCGGCATTCCTGGTCACCAAAGTCTGCGTTGCTGCACCAGTGTTCCAGTGATAAGTGTAAAAACCAACTCCTGCATTTACGACAAGGCTATCGCCGGCGCAAAAAGAAGCATCGTTGCCAAGGTTAATTTTTGGTACCGCAAAATGATCAATATGCACACTGTCGGAAGAAGTACAGCCATTTTCGGAAAGCCTGAGCCAATACCAACCGGCTTGAGTCGCTGAAATAGATTTATTAGCAGAGCCATTCTGCCATAAATAAGTATCAGCCATAATTGCCGGATCAAGAGTCAGCGACATACCCGGACATATAGTTGTATCCTTTCCCAGGCTAAAAGCCGGTGGCGGATTAAAAGTAACATTGATGGTATCTGATAACGTACAGTTATTGCTCGTGGCCCTGATAATGTATTGGCCGCTTTGCTTAACTGTAATAGATTCGGTTGTTTCACCCGTATTCCAGACATAACTGGCATTGCCAATGTTTGAACGTAAACGGATCGAATCTCCTTCGCAAAGCAGGGTATCGTTACCCAGGCTGATATTGGTGAGATTGATGTAGCCTACCCGGATCGTATCACTCACCGTACATCCCTGGTAAGAAACTTTTCCCCAATAAGTACCGGCAGTGGTCACTTTAAATGAGTCAAGTGTACTTCCATCCTGCCAGCTATACACACCACTATAAAAAGGATTGCTTTGCGGTTCCAGCATTAATGTCAACGTTTGCTGGTTGCAGAGAGTAGTATCGGGACCAAATATCGCTCTTGGATAATATTGATAGCTGATCTGTATCGTATCTTTTGTAAAACATCCGTTCTTGTCATTGGCCGACACAACACCATATAAATGTTCAGTCGCTAATGTGTCCTTTGTGTTGCTGCCATTGGCCCACAAAATATTTGTATAGTCATCGCTGATATGCAACTGGTAAGTTAGGTTGGGACAAAGTATACTGTCTTTTCCCAGGTTCAGCTTGATTGCTTTATCACCTACATTGATATAGCCATAGCCAGAGGGACATGAAAAACCGGTATTACCTGTGAGCACATAATAAGTACCGGCTTTTGTTACAGTGATCTCTTTGGCCGTTTCGCCGGTATTCCACTTGTAGCTTTCCCATCCATCAGGAGCTTTGATTTTATAGGAGCCAAAGCATATCGCAGTATCATTTCCCAAATCAAATTTGATGATAGGTGGCGCTTTTGGATCTTTAATAAAATCATTGACCAGGTCGGGAAATGAAACCGCTACGGTGTTCAATGCTTTTTTGTTAACGTTACAGGCATATTGAGGCAGATTGGGACATTCTATTGAACCGGTGTATTCATTATACTGACCATTTTCATAAACGTATGTTTTGGTAAAATATATCTTACCGTTGGGCGCCAGTTGCATGTCGTAGATGAGATCGCTTATTTCATCCTGGTGAACTTTGGTAAGCGTTGATTCAACATTGACCTGGTTGAAATCAAATTGGTAAATACCATTTCCACTACTGTAATATAATTTAGAATCATCAGGCGAAAATTGAAGCCGGCCAACATGCTCATTCGCTTTTAGAGTACGGTAGTTGCTGAGGCGCCCTGTAGCATTGTCAAAGTCAAAAAGCATGATGCCATCCACTACTGCAGATGTACCTGCAATCATATTTCCAGCATGGGTGGCTGTCAATCCTCCGTGCACAGATGAAAATTTTGCCGGGATCGAAGGCCCTGTTGTACTGGTGACAGGCGGTTGAATACCGTTATCCGTAAATAGATAGGCATAAAAACTATTACCCAACCCGTGTACGATGACCCATACGTCCTGCTTATTGGCATGCCTGACCAGGGTAATATGTTCGGTGAGACCGCCCGTAATTGGCTGGTTGATGCTGGTAAAATCACCGAGACCGTTGTTAGCAGTAAGGTCAACTATTGCATATGCAAGACCTATAGCGTTGGGACAACGAACCTGTAGTCCCGATTCCTGCGCAAGCAAATCTGCAGCGGCGGATTGGAATTGAACCACGTAAAATTTGTCCTTATTGCTTGTAAATGGAATAATATGATAAGAAAACCTGTCAGGACAAGATCTCAGGAAATTTTCATTTGGAAAATCCTTATAGTTTCTGTCAAAACCCAACCGGTTCGAAATAATAAATTTCATTTCACCTGTGACAGGATCTGAATAAGAAATTCCTCCCTGACCCCAGAAATAGAAATGAAAAAGATTGGTTTGCCAATCGGGAACAGGGTTGATAAAATTTTGAACAATCTCGGGATTGCCATTCTTAAAAGTCACCAGGTTGTTGCCATTATAATACCAATTGCTCCACTCCTTTTGTGCATTTACCTGGCTGGCTGCCATTACAAATAGTATTATCAGAAATACCCTGTATCGCATTTATTATTTCAATTGAGAAAAAGTGGCTTTACAATGAGGGAGTCATTAGTAGCATACAAATATATAAGAGAGTTTGTAATATTAAAATAGCTTATCCCAGTTGTCCGTAGTGTTTAATAAATAAAAAATGCTGAAGGGCTGTGTTCCACCATTGCCGGTGTTCCCGCCGTTGCAGATATTCTCCAAAACGAAGCACGCCATGGCCGGTGTTTTCTTCCACCGGCCACACGACCTAAAGACTATCTTACTAAATTAAAATTTCAAATAATTAAACTAAAAAAAATAAAGGCCGGCTTTCGCCGGCTTTATTCATCATTAACCATAAAAACAACAAATTGTACTTCATTCAGCGAGCATAGGATTTGGATATCGGATACAAATTAAAAACCGGGCTTTGGTGATATTGGCTTTGTAAAAGGGACAGTTAGTCTCGATTGACAATACAAAGAAACATCACCAGGGAGGCGAAAAAAATAGAACAGCTTATCATTCCGGGGTCATTAAAAGATGCTAAGCTTTGTAGATAAACGATTACGGAAGACTACGAAACAACGTCGGGTACTTTTGCGCAATTTTCCACCCTTGCAGGTGTTCTCCAAAAAAGAAGCACGTCGTGGCCGGTGTTTTCTTTCACCGGCCACACGAAATAAAGACTTGCCGATATTCAAAATGAATTAAAAAATAATTACTCTTTAGTTCTGCTGGGGTCTTCACCGATCTTCGAATAAATAAGCGGTCCCGGCGAGATTTGCCGTAAAT
>JAKFEJ010000218.1:0-28365 GCA_036675745.1 Chitinophagaceae bacterium
GTAAAAAATTTGAGAATTTAACAAGTAGCCTCGCCGCGAATCGAACGCGGATCCAGGGCTTCGGAGACCCTTATACTATCCATTGTACTACGAGGCCTGTTTGAGCCGGGAGTCGGAAGGCAATTCCTGACTAACGACTCTGAATTTCAGACTATTTAATCAATCCCGGAGCATTAGCCGTAAATATTTTTACGGCAATGGCGAGCAATATTACGCCAAAAAATTTTCTTACCGCTGTTAATCCTCCGGTACCTAAAAGTTTTGCAATATAACCGAGTGATTTTAATACGATATAAATAATAACCAGGTTGATAAGGATGGCTACCAGGATGGTGACTGTGTTATTACCGGCCTTGAGCGACATGATAGTGGTCAATGTGCCTGAGCCGGCAATCAAGGGGAAAGCGATGGGTACAACTGTTGCAGTTTTCATATCTCCATCGCCTTTAAAAAATTCGATACCCAATACCATTTCAAGACCAAGAATAAAAATGACAATGGAACCACCCACTGCAAAGGACCTGACATCCAGCCCGAGCAGGTTTAAAAATGCTTCGCCGATATATAAGAATAGTATCATGAGGGCGCCGGATATCAGGGTGGCACGTAGTTCTCTCATCCCGCCCATTTTTTGCTTCAGCGAAATAAGAATAGGCACCGAACCGATAATATCAATGACTGCAAACAATGTAAAAGTAACGGTGAGTAAATCGCTGAAATTTATCTGCATGATAAAGATTTTCGCAAAGGTAATTATTTGAATGCCGTGCTTAGTTGGAGGGGTCATTTCATAGAAACCCTGCCCTGGTAAAAATCGGGCAGGGTTTAAAAATCCGGGTAATGATTATTTTTCAAAATACTTTTCTTTAAACAAGTTGGGTTGCTGTTGCAGGAAATCCAGGCAATCACGGCAAAGGCAGTCATTGTAACGTTGCTCCAGAAAAGCCTTGAGCTCTGGTTTCACAGTTATACCAAAGCACTGGCATTGGGTGATATTGCCCGGCTTACATTCAAACGGCTTTTTGCAACGAGGACAGCTTTTTATTTCATGACTGCTCAAGACTCAAAGTTAAAAATTAAAGGAAGCCCCCGCCATCATATTAAAACCTTTGCTATTGTAGCCAACAATATCAAAGTATTGCTGATCAGTAATATTTCTCAGGTCAACAAAAAGCCTGATCTTTTTTGTTATTTCATAACCCGCAAAAAAATCAAGGGTATAATAATGCGGCTGCTCTGCAGGTCCGGCATCAAAAGGGTTTTTTAAGCGGGATCCTATAAATTTAAAAGAAGGTACAACCGTCAGCGAAGAAACCGGGGTCAAGGCCAGTGAACTGTTTAAAGTAAAGTTGGGCCGGCGGTAAAGGTTGTTAACTTTTACATTGTTTTGAATCCCGCTGCCATCTACAAAAGCAATATGGTTTGCCCAGGTCCCGGTTGAGCCAATATTAATTTTGCTTTCCAGTTCAACTCCATAATCATTTTGCTCATCCCTGTTAATATAGTTGGAAGCGCCAAACGTTATCAGGTTTTTACTTTCTCTTTTAAAACCTGCAATACGTAGCGATATTTTCTGGTCATCACTTGTTGTTTGCAGGCCTATTTCATAGGTGGTGCTTCTTTCCGGTTTCAGATCTTTATTGCCGTATTCGCTATATAACTGGTACAAGGTAGGGATCCTGTATCCCGAAGAAATATTGATAAATACTTTCGAATTATTATCAATAAGATAAGAAGGATTAAAGGTAAAAGTTCCATTGTTGCCATATCTTGAATGATGATTGAAACGACCACCCACTTCAAGATTGAATGCTTTAAAATTTTTTACAAGCAAAGAAGCGTACGCGGAAAACTGGTTGGCTTTTACACTGTCCTTTCCAATCCCGGATTCATAAGGCCCAAAGCCACTGATACTTAAATAAGACTGATCAGAATTTTGCTGAACATACTGCACACCACTCACCAATTCGAGTTTGTCTGAAAAAGAGTTGTTGATATAGCTTTCGAGATTGAGTGTGTTGCCGGTATAGTTTCCTTTGGAATAATTATACCAGCTGCTGCTAACATCGCTGCTATCATCAATAGTAAGACGACTGGCTTTTTGATAACTGCCAAGCAGGTTCCAGGCGAATTTGTTTTTTGTGTATCTCAAACCAACCCCGGCTATATTGTTTTTATTCCGGGTTGTATAATCTTTATCATCCGTAAATGCGGCGGCATCAAGACCTGCTTTGTAAGTACTGAAATTTTCAAAAATTCTTGCCGTTAATGAATTATTGACCCGATAGTTTAATTCCGCCAGGATATTATGTTGTTTAAATTCATCATCATCAAAGTTTTTCATACCTGTGCTATCAAATGCTGCAGAAATACCTTTGGTGCCTGTATAGCTATACTGTATCCGGTATCCCAATTTATTTTCGTTTCCGCTGATACCCATATTTCCTTTTAGTGTATTAAAACTTCCATAAGCCAATGAGCCGGTTACTGCTATTTTCTTTTTCGCATTTTTTTTCAGGAAAATCTGAACAACGCCTGCAATGGCATCGCTACCCCAAATAGTGCTTTGCCCACCTTTTAAAATTTCTATTCTCTCTACCTGGTCAAGCGAAATGCCATTAATGTCAAAAGCATTGCTTGTTGGAGCCGATGGATCATAGACGGGAACGCCATCTATCACTAGTAAAACATTTCCACTACCTGCACCACGAAAATAAAAATCCAGGTTCGTGCCAAAGTTATTGTTGGCGCCATTAATAAAAATGCCAGCCTGTGTGTTTAATAATTCACTAAGGCTGCGGCCGATGTTTGTAGCGATTGTTTTTTGATCAATGACCGTAACGATCTTCCCGGTTTGCGATTGTTTGAGATGACTTTTGGTAGCGGTAAGCACTACCTCGTCCATCGATTTTACAGTTGTGTCTTCTTCCCTCTGTAGTGGGACAAGTTGCGCCTGTAGCTGACTGCTGATAATGATCGCAGCCACTACAAAAAATTTTCTTTTCATTTGTTTAAAAAGTTTTTTGTGTGACTGCTTCCGGTAATAAAATAAGAAAGAAATATAAAGGCTCTTCAGCGATTGTATTCCCGGCCTTTCACCCGAAAGCATTGAATGATTGTTGCTTGATTTGGCAGGTCTTCTGGCTCAAAGCGCAATGCAAAACCGCCTTCCCTTTTTTAAAAGTGGCATCGAAGTTTGAATTGCTTCCCAAACACCCCTTTAGGGGATGGGGGCTTTTTACAGCTACGGGGATAGCTCCCGATTTTAACGGGATTCCCTTTTAATGATCTCTTTTAAGGGAGATCAACCAAACCGACGGCAAATGTATAGAAGTATTGTGGTTAGAGAAAGAAGATTTTATGGCAGGGGGGTATTATTACTGTGGTCATTTTTGATATCACTTATTATAAGAGCAATTACTAAATAGGGTACAATCATAAACGGATTGATTTTTTATTATCTTCAATCCATGACACCAAAAAACAAACTGGGCCTTTTTGATCTCACCATGATCGTTGTTGGATTGGTAATTGGAATGGGGATTTTCAGAACATCTTCTGATGCCGCCAATGCCGCTATTACACCCGCTTTATTTTTTATTGCCTGGTTTGCCGGCGGCATGATCGCCTTATGCGGCGCATTGACCTATGCCGAGATCGGTTCAAGGTTTCCGGCTACGGGCGGCTATTACAAAGTATTTGCCGAGTGTTATCATCCATCTATTGCGTTTGCGATCAATTGTATTATTCTTATTTCAAATGCGGCTTCCATGTCAGGGGTAGCATTGATCGGAAGTGAATATATTTCGCAGGTAATTTTTGAAACCACCCCCGATAACACAACCCGTGCGCTGATCGCAATGGTTCCCATCATACTTTTCTATTTCATCAATTTGTTAGGGTTGCGAATGAGTGCAACGGCACAAAATATTTTAATGATCATTAAAATTGGAATGCTGGTGTTGCTGATCAGTTCTATATTCTTTATTACAGGCGACGCCAATGCCGCGACCCCCGTTGCAATACGGGAATTTACCACCATGGATTACATTAAATCGTTTGGTGTGGCACTGATCGCGGTTTCATTTACGTATGGCGGCTACCAGCAAACGATCAATTTCGGTGAAGAAGTTCAGCAACCCAGGAAGACAATTCCGAAAGGGATTTTTATTGGGATTCTTATCATCATTTCCCTTTATCTCGCTGTCAGTTATGCCTATTACAATGCTATTGGTTTTGAAGAATTGAAAACATCCCGTGGCATCGCTTCTATTGTGGTTGAGAAAATGTTTGGGCCAACCGGCAGAACTATTGCGTCTGTTTTACTATTTATTGCTGTACTGGCTTATGTAAATGTTTTGCTGTTGAGTAATCCCCGTGTTATGTATGCCATGAGCCAGGACAGGATATTGCCAAAAGCCTTCCAGAAAAAAGATGAGAAAAAAGATGTGTTGACGGTCAGTTTAACCGTATTTGCTGCGATGGGTATTATTGTTTTATTCTTCGCCAAAACATTCGACCAGATCTTAGGGTTTACTATCTTTTTGGATTCAATCGGGATGGCTACCTCCGCGGCTACTATCTTTATTTTGCGGAAAAGAACAAAACACCTCGATGGAACAGGCATCTATAAAATGAAGCTCTATCCTTTGCTTCCTTTGATATTTATTGCCGCGTATATTTTTGTAGGTATTTCTATTGCCGTTAATACGCCTGATCTTGCTCTTATAGGAACAGGAGTGTTTGCAGTATTTTTGATGATCTATTTCCTGGTAACAAAACTGAAAACGAACAACAATGGCTCCTCCAAATGATCTTTCTTTTATATTAAATGAACTGGCAGAAGATCGTGAAAATTATTTTAATGCGGTTTCTCCACCTATCATGCAGACCAGCAATTTTGCTTTTAAAAAAGTAGCAGATCTGCAAAAAGCTTTTGAAGATGAAATGGGCGGTTATTTGTATAGCCGCGGATTAAATCCTACAGTAGAAATTCTTCGTAAAAAATTAGCGGCTTTGGATGGAGCGGAAGATTGTTTGGTATTCAATAGCGGTGCAGCCGCCATATTTGCAGGTATACTGGCCAATGTAAAAGCAGGCGATCATATTGTTTCGGTAAAAACGCCTTACACCTGGGCGCAGCGGATGTTTGATATTGTCTTGCCACGTTTTGGCGTATCAACAACCTATATTGACGGAACAAAAAGCGAGAACTGGGAAAATGCTACACAAGCTAATACGACATTTTATTACCTGGAGTCGCCCAACAGTTGGGACTTTGACCTGCAGGATATCCGGGCCGTTGCTGCTATTGCAAAAACAAAAAACATAACCACTTTTATTGACAATAGTTATTGTACGCCTATCCATCAGAACGTAATAGAAATGGGTGTTGACATCGCTATGCAAACAGCAACTAAATATATCGGTGGGCATAGCGATACGCTGGGCGGGGTGCTCAGCAGTTCTCATAGCATGATCAAAAAAATATTCGACAGCGAATATTTGAATATCGGGAGCGGCATTCAACCTTTTAATGCATGGCTGCTTATCCGTGGATTAAGAACGTTGTCTATACGGTTGGAGCGTATTAACCGGTCAACGCATCAACTTGTCCACTATCTTAAACAACATCCGAAAATAGAAAGCATCATTTTTCCGTTCGATGAATCTTTTCCGCAATATGAAT
The DNA here is from genome assembly GCA_036675745.1 of Chitinophagaceae bacterium. Lineage (GTDB taxonomy): Bacteria > Bacteroidota > Bacteroidia > Chitinophagales > Chitinophagaceae > Terrimonas_B. The sequence goes on from JAKFEJ010000218.1 coordinate 5,690, forward strand.
TGGCAAAGCGGCAGATGAAAGATGCCGGGGGATTGTTGACATTTATTTTGAAAACAAAGAAAAGAGAAGATATAATCCGCTTTTGTGAATCATTGAAACATTTCATGATGGCGGTGAGCTGGGGTGGTCATGAATCCTTAGTACTTCCAAAATGTGCCAGTATCGGACTTGCTGATTTTGATCCTTCCAATGCTGAACACCGTTCAGTCAGGATGTATACAGGATTGGAAGATCCGGCCTACCTGATTAATGATCTGGACCAGGCACTTGCTAACATATGATAATTAATTTTAACCTCCATTTATCAAAAACAAGACTGACGGCAATCGTTTTCAGTTATTTTTGTCGAATGATGAAACGATGTATAAAGCTGGGCTTTTGCCTTTTCACATTTGCCGCTTTCTTTGGAAAACCTGTTTGCGCACAAACAACAGAAAAATGGGACCTGCGTAAATGCGTGGAATATGCGATGGAAAATAATATTTCTGTCCGCCAGGCAGATGTACAAGCAAGGATTATCGCATTGACTCATGAGCAAAGCAGGTTGTCACAATATCCTTCTGTGAATTTGCAAAACAGTGCAGGCTCACAGTTTGGCCGTTCTATTGATCCTTCTACCAATCAGTTTACCAATGATAAAATATTATTTGCTAACCATTCACTGAATGTAAATCTTGACCTGTTCAACTGGTTTAGTAAAAAAAATACGATCGCAGCTAACCGCTTCCAGGCCGAAGCCTATTTGCAGGGTGTGGAAAAAGCAAAAAATGATATAGCATTAAATGTAGCCAATGCTTACCTGCAGATTTTATTAAACTCAGAGCAAATAAAGATCAGCGATGTGCAGGTAAAGCAAAGCGTAGAACAGGCAGGTAATGTAAAAAAACAGGTAGATGCCGGATCATTGCCGGAATTGAACCTGGCTGAAATGGAAGCGCAGTTGGCTAATGATAGCTCTACCCTGATTACTGCACAGGCCAACTATACTCTTTCTATACTTCAATTAAAAGCATTGCTGAATATTGATGCAGACAAACCTTTCGATGTAGAAATTCCGCCCGTAGAATTAATACCAGTTGAGTCTTTGGCTGAATTGGATCCTGCAGTAGTTTATTCATTGGCAACAGCCAATTTGCCCCAGCAAAAGATCAACGAACTGAACCTGCAGGCGGCTATAAAAAATGTAGCCGCAGCCAAGGGTAATTTGTATCCATCGCTGTCTTTATTTGGTGGATTGGACACCCGTTATTCTGATGCGCAGAAATTATTACCTAAAAATTTTGTAAATACTACTATTCCGATTGGCTTCGTTGATGTTAACGGTAATAATTATATAGTGAACACCCAACAATTATTGCCAACCGGGTTTACAAAAAACACTTATTTCAATCAACTGAATAATAACTTCAGTCAGTCTATTGGATTGGGTCTCAATATTCCTATTTTCAATGGAGGAATGGCAAGAACAAACTGGAAAAAAGCGAAACTCAATGTTACTAATGTAGAATTGCAAAATGAACTGGATGCAAAAACTTTGAAGCAGGATATTTACCAGGCTCATGCAAATGCCGTAGCATCTTTGCAGAAATTCAATGCTGCCGGTAAATCTGTAGAGACATCACAAAAAGCGTATGATTTTGCGAAAAAAAGATTTGATGTAGGATTGTTGAATACAATTGATCTGATCACCAACCAGAACAATTTGTTTCGTGCAAAGATCAATAAGGTTTCAGCGCAAGCTGATTATGTATTTAAAATGAAGTTGTTGGAATTTTATAAAGGACAGGGGTTGAAACTGTAGGGCGACCCCCCTCTAAATCTCACCCGAAAGGGGAGACTTGCAAAACACAACCCACGCTTTTCGAAGACTCTAATTTTGTGCTGAGTTTGCGAAAGTGCTGAGTATAGAGCTATAGAAGATGTGGTAGTTATGAAGCTCGGATTTGCAATGCAGCACCGCTCCTTCCCCGGCCGAGGAAGGAGAAGGAGGATGGGGCCTGATGATCAGCGAACCGAACGATGAATGGAGCGTCGCAAGGGACGATGAGTAAAGAACAGAAAGATAGAAACATAAATATTTTTTAACCATTCCGGACAGGAGAAGTTTTTTCGATTGTCGGAGACTAATTAGTCCGCTGCTGCGGATTTAGAGTATGAACAAAACTTTAAAATGGATACTGATCGTACTGGGAATAGTGATCCTTGTATTAGTTATTGGGAAACTACTGGCAGGAAAAAACGATAGCGGGGAAAAGGTAGCTGTTGAAAAAGTGACAAGAAGAACTATCATCGAAACAGTAACCGCCAGCGGAAATATTTATCCCGAAGTGGAAGTAAAGATAAGCCCTGATATTTCCGGCGAAGTGACCGAATTGAATGTTGAGGAAGGGGATAGTGTGAGAAAAGGACAGGTACTGGCCCGCATCTTTGCCGACATCTACGCTTTGCAAAGAGATGAAGCAGCTTCGCAGGTAGGACAAACGCAGGCATCTGTTGCCAATAGCAGGGCTGCATTGGAAGCTACCAAAGCTGCATTGGACCAGGCTAAGCAAGCTTATGACCGCAATAAATCTTTGTTTGATCAGAAGGTTATTTCGCAGGCCGAGTTTGAGCAATTTCAAACTACTTATCGGTCAGCACAGGCAAATTATAATGCAGCGCAGCAAAGTATAAAAGGATTGCAGGCCAATGTACAGGCTGCACAAACCGGGCTTACTAAGGCCAATAAAGACCTGGGCCGTACTACTCTTGTGGCGCCTATGAGCGGCGTGATATCATCGTTGAAAATAAAAAAAGGCGAAAGGGTGGCAGGTAATAGTTTTAATGTGGGTACAGAAATGATGACAGTAGCAGATATGAGTGTGCTGGAAGTAAGAGTTGATGTGGGAGAAAATGATATTGTAAAAATAAATATTGGCGACTCGGCTGATATAGAACTGGATGCTTATAATAACCGGAAGTTCAAAGGAATCGTTACACAAATTGCAAGCAGTACCAAAACAACAGCTGCTTCTGCAGTTTCAAATGACGTAACGAATTATGAAGTAAGAATAAGACTGGATCGGGATTCATATAAAGATCTTATTGATCCTTCAAGACCTAAGAAATTCCCTTTCCGTCCGGGAATGAATGCCAGCGCTGATATTAAAACCAAACGGGTGGAAAATGTATTAGCCGCTCCCATAACCGCTGTTAATGCAAGGGTAAAAGGAAGCGACCAAAGTTTAGCGGATAAGAAGCAGGAATCAGCGGTTGGCAAGGATGAGGAAAGCCAGAACAACCAGGTTGAAACTTCTATCAGCGATGAACTGGAAGAAGTGGTTTTTGTTCTTCAAAAAGATGGAACCGTAAAAAAAGTTGTTGTAAAATCGGGTATTCAGGATATCAATTATATTGAAATAAGCAATGGTTTGAGTGGCGGCGAAGAAGTAGTGATTGGCCCTTATAACGCCATAAGTAAAACATTAAAAGATGGTATGAAGGTGAATGTAGTTGCGAAAGACAAATTGTTTGAGAAGAAATAATAGAACTAAGGGTTACAAGATTTTTGAAATTATAAGGATATAGAGAAAGAGCCGCAAGCAGTGCGGCTCTTTGATTTTTGCTAACCCTTTTATTTCTTTTATAATCCTTTTAAATCGTGTAAATCATAGCTCTCTTCTTAATTTTATCCTTTCTAATGATTTATAATCCTGAAAATTGAAGTCTATGTTTGGTGTCATCGGAAGCGGCAGTTGGGCAACGGCATTGGTAAAAATTCTGACCGATAACGGAAATGCTGTGAACTGGTGGATACGGAATGGAAAAAATATTGAATACATTCAACGGAGGCATCATAATCCTTCTTATTTGTCTTCTGTAAATTTTGATGTTTCCTTACTTTCCATGTCAACTGATATTGCGGAAGTGATTAAAAACTCTGCGATACTTATAATAGGAATTCCTTCTGCTTATATTGAGCAAAGTATCGGGCATTTATTGCCAAAAGACCTGGAAGGGAAAAAAATTGTATCAGCTGTTAAAGGAATATTGCCTGAACAAAACATTTTACTTAATTATTATTTGCAGCAGAAATTCAACTTTCCGCTGGAAAACTACTTTGCAGTACTCGGGCCCTGCCATGCGGAAGAAGTTGCCGCAGAAAAGTTATCGTACCTCACTTTTTCGGGGTTGGATGTAACAACCGCTTCGGAAATAGCGTCCAATTTTTCAACCAGCTATATTAATACGGTTATAAACCATGATATACTCGGTGTGCAATATGCGGCTGTATTAAAAAACATCTATGCATTGGGCGCGGGAATTGCTCATGGCCTTGACTATGGGGATAATTTTCAAAGTGTTTATATCGCCAATAGTGCTGATGAGATGGCCGGATTTTTAAAAGAATTCGGAGCTGAACATATTGTTGTAGGTGAACATGAAGGAGAGGATCCTGTTACGCATCGCCGCACATCCAACTATGCAGCATCTGTTTATCTCGGCGATCTGCTGGTAACCTGTTATTCTTTACACAGCCGTAACCGGACGTTTGGCAATATGATAGGCAAAGGCTATTCGGTAAAGGCAGCACAACTGGAACTGAACATGGTAGCGGAAGGATACAATGCGGCAAAATGTATTTATAATATTAACAGATCCGTAGAAGTTCCTATGCCGATAGCTGAAACTATTTACAAAATATTATGGGAGAATACCGGGCCTGACGAGGGGTTTAAAAATATAGAGCAGGTATTGGTTTAATAAAGGAATGTGGATATTGCTTTTCTGAATATATCCACCGCAGTCTTTTGCGATCCTAATCAAATATTAGTTGCAAAATAGCATAGGAAATGTTAAACCTGTATATGGATGTAAACGTATAGAAGAGATGCGCTGTCTGATATATAAAACAAGTATATGCCACTTTCTTACCATGGCTTTGGCCCCGCAGCAATTTTATTAATGATCGTTTCTGTAATTATAAGCGAGCTATACAAAAAGTATAAACACCGCCGCCAACATCATTGATTTGTAAAAAAAAGACCGGCTGCTATGCCGTCTGCTAATAGTTTGCCTTCCCGTGTTAATCGCAAAAAATTATTCTCCAGTTTCACCAGTCCACTTTCAATATACTTCCGGCTCATAGCTTGTAACTCAAGGCTCGTAGCTTCACTTACTTTAGAAAGATCCAATCCTTCAACTGTCCGTAATGAAATCATAATAGTTTCATTCAGTTTTTGGGTTGCCGTCAATTCTTCTTTTTCAAAAGGAATAATACCCTTGTTGATCGAATCGATATAAGTATTATTGTTGGCAATATTCCACCACCTAGCATTTCCATCAAAAGAATGTGCTGAAGGGCCGAGGCCAAGATATTTTTTCCCCTGCCAATAGGATGAATTATGCCGACTGCGAAAGCCGGGTTTTGCAAAATTGGAAATTTCATAATGTTCATAGCCTGCTTCCCCCAGCCATTGCATCAGTAATAAAAATTGTTCTGATTGTTTGTCCGGATTTATATCTTCTGATTTATGCTGTCGTATCAGCTTATCAAGCGGGGTTTTGGGTTCAACGGTAAGCGCATAACAGGAGAGATGAGGAATGTTCAAGGAAATAGCTTTCGCTACATTCTGTTTCCATTTTTCATTGGTTAATGCCGGTGTGCCATATATAAGATCTATCGTAATATTATCGAAGCTGTCAACTGCCAACTGTAAACTGTCAACTGCCTGCTTTGCATTGTGCGCCCTGTTCATCCACTGCAGGTCTTCTTCAAAAAAACTTTGTATACCGATACTGAGTCGGTTAATGCCAGCTTCTTTCCAATCCTTTAATTTTTCTTCAGTAATATCATCCGGGTTGGCTTCCAGCGTTATTTCCACGTCACGGGATATTTTGAAAGCAGAATTAATCTTCTCAATAATACTTGCTATCTCGTCCTTTGTACATAAGCTGGGTGTTCCGCCACCAAAATAGATGGTTTCGATAATACCAGGGGCTGTTACTCCCTTCTCCTTTGGAGAAGGTGTCCCGATAACATCGGAAAGGATGAGGCCGGGGTTAGGGGAGGAGGAATAGATTTCTATTTCTTTCAATAAAGCAGCTACTAATTCGTTTTTATACCGCAAAGAAGTAGAAAAATGGAAATTGCAATAATGACAAGCCTGTTTGCAAAAAGGAATATGAATATAAATGCCGCTCAACCCGATTTGTGATTTAATGAATATTTTTATTTTTTAATCAATCTTTTAACAAGCGATACCCATGAAAGTTGGCCTGGTATGACAAAATTAAGACTGCAAATATCAGTTCTTGTTTTTTTGTTGATTGGCAATAAAGCTATCGGACAAAATAATTACCCGCTTCATATCAGGAGTATTGATAAGGATACGGCTTTTATTATTTCAGGTTTAGACCTGAAAACAACGTTTGTTACCCGGAATGAATGCGTCAGTTATATTAATCAGTTACCCGCTTATCTGCAGGCAAAAGGATATGTAACAGCTTCTCTTGATAGCATACATTATGATTCAACTTTTGCACGGATAGTTTTATATACGGGTGACAGGTATGAATGGACACAGCTTAATGCAAGTCAAATTGATCCTTCTGTTTTGCAGGCAATAGGGTGGCGGGATAAAATATTTACGGATAAGCCAATGGATTTCGCACAGGTGAAACAATGGCAGGAAAAGATTTTGGGCTATATGGAAAACAATGGACATCCATTCGCAAAAGTTTATTTAGACAGTCTGAACCTGGAAAATGAAAAGGTTTCCGCGCAACTTAAGTTAGAGAAAGGGCCTTCTTATAAAATTGACAGCATCAGGGTTTTTGGCGATGTAAAAATCGCTAATGAATTTTTACAACGATACCTGGATATACGTAATGGTAGTCTTTTCAATAAAGAAAAATTGTTGCGTGTCAGCAGAAGAATGCGGGAGCTGGCGTATGTAGAAGAAGAATATCCAGCAAAACTTGTTTGGCTGGGAACAGGTTCTACGCTGGAAATGTATCTCAAGTCCAAAAGAAGCAGCCAGGTAAACGTGCTGATTGGTTTTTTGCCAAATAACGACCAGCTTTCTTCCAAAAAAATATTGATAACAGGCGAGGCCAATCTCAATTTAAAGAATGCGCTGGGAGTCGGCGAAACAATTGGTTTGAACTGGCAACAGTTGCAGGTAAAATCACCCCGGCTGAATATTATTTATCAGCATCCCTATCTTTTCAATACACCAATAGGTCTTGATTTTGCTTTTGATATGTTTCGCAAGGACAGTACATTTCTCAACGTGAATTTTCAATTAGGTGCCCAGTATATTTTAAACGTTAATCAATCAGGAAAACTATTTATACAAAGAACGCAGACAATAGTAAATGGAGTGAATAAAAATTTTATTTTACAGAATTACCGCTTACCCGATGAAGCAGATGTTGGAGCTATAAATGTTGGGATAGATTATGAGTACAACAATACTAATTACCGGCTGAACCCGACAAAAGGAAATGAATTTCGGATTATCACATCGGTTGGAACAAAGAAGATCAAAAAAAATAATGAGATCCTTGAATTAAAAGATCCGGGTAATCCAAACTTTGAATTTGGGTCCTTGTATGATACGATCAAATTAAAAGCTTACCAGCTTCGAACCAGGGTTTCTGCTGCAAAATATTTTCCGCTTGGGCGGCAGAACAGGAGTACGATAAAGATGGGTATCAATGGCGGGTTATTTCAAAGTGGTAATGTTTTTAGAAACGAACTCTTTCAGATAGGAGGTTACAAACTGTTACGGGGGTTTGATGAAGAAAGTCAGTACTTGTCCCAGTTTGTAATTGGTACAGCCGAATACAGGTACCTGGTTGGGCAGAATTCCTATTTTTACGCCTTTACAGATGGAGGCTGGGGGAGAAATAATAGTCAGAACGCTGATGTAAATTATACTTATTTCGGAACGGGGCTGGGTCTTGCTTTTGAAACAAAAGTGGGAATATTCAATCTTGCCTGGGCTGTCGGTAAGCGAAGTGACCTGGAATTTAATCTAAGACAATCTAAGATACATTTTGGGTTTGTCAACTATTTTTAAAAACATCAAATATTTTGAATGTTGAAATGATTTCCTGATTTTACTGTTAAATTGTTTCATCGCCTGCTATTTTTGCAATTCAATCAATTTTACTTGCTGCGTTTTTTTTCTTTATTGATTTTTCTTCTTTCTGTATCTGTAGCGGGTTCAGCCCAATCAGGTATTGATTCCACAATCAACCCCGGTACTGATTCTTTGCTGATCAGGGATAGTAGTTCATTTAAAAAAGATTCAGTAATAGCACTGCCGGTAAGCGATTCTATATCAAAGCGACCTTTTGGGATGGACACCTTATGGCAGACAGTTGGTAATACTCCTTTACAAGCGCAAATTCTGAAGCGGCATCCTTATTTTAATTTTAATACAACAGCTGTATCATTCAGGTCTGACAGAAAAGAGTTTAAAGGCAAAGAGCTGCTATTTTATATAATAACGGCATTAGTGATCTTTTTTGCCCTTTTAAAAATGTCGTTTTCCAAATATTTCAGCGATTTGTTCCGGGTGTTCTTCCGCACTACGCTGAAACAAAGACAAATAAAGGAGCAGCTGATGCAAACGCCGCTTCCTTCTTTAATGTTCAATGGTTTTTTTGTAGCAAGCGCAGGATTGTATAGTAATTTTTTATTACACTATTTTGATTTTACTCCAGTCGATAATTTCTGGCTATTATACCTGTACTGCTGTATTGGGCTTTCCATTATTTACCTGGTCAAGTTTGTGGGTTTGATTATATGTGGCTGGCTTTTCAATATGCAAAAGGCGGCCGACTCTTACATATTTATCGTTTTTATTATTAATAAAGTTATCGGTATTTCACTCTTACCCTTTCTTGTACTGCTCGGGTTTACGGATGGGGTCATGTATTCTGTAGCCCTTGTATTGTCATGGTGTTGTGTGGCCGGGTTGTTATTATACCGGTTTATTTTAGGTTTTGCCGCTATTCGTAATGAGGTCAGGTTCAACCTTTTTCACTTCTTTTTATACCTATCTGCCTTTGAAATTGCTCCCCTATTGTTGATTTACAAGCTTTTACTATTCTTTTTATAAGTAGAAAAGCTTAGCTTTGCCCACAAATTCAGCCGCACCACACATGGTAAAAAATGGGGTTACAAAAGCCGATACTCAGATCAAAACAATAAATAAAATACTGATCACTCAACCGAGGCCAGAAAGTGATAAGTCGCCATACTTTGAACTTTCAAGAAAATATAGCCTTGAGCTGTATTTTCAACCATTTATTCGTTTGGAAGGCATCCCAGCCCGGGATTTTCGCAAACAGAAGATCGACATCCCTAACTATACCGGAGTGGTTTTCACCAGTCGCAATGCAATCGATCATTTCTTTCGCACCTGTGATGAAATGAAGGTCAATGTATCCCAGGATACTAAATATTTCTGCATCACTGAAGCGGTTGCGCTCTATCTTCAAAAATTCATTTTATATCGCAAGCGAAAAGTCTTTTATGGCGCCGATGGTACTAATAAAAGTATGTTCGATGTGATCAATAAGCATAAAGGAAATGAAAAGTTTCTTTATGTGTGTTCAGAAAACCAACAGGACAATGAAATTGTAAACTGGTTAAAAGCTAATAATTGCGAATTTGCGCTTGCTTTTATGTACAGAACACAGAGTAATGATGTAAAAGAATTGCTTGCTGAAAATCATTACGATGTTATTTGCTTTTTTACTCCAAGCGGGATAAAAAGCCTGTTTGATAACCTGCCAAAATACAAGCAAAACGGAACCGTTATCGGTGCATTTGGCGGTAATACTTCAAAAGCGGCTGAAGAGGCAGGGCTTACGTTAGACATCAAAGCTCCGCAACCCCAGGCTCAGAGTATGGTAGCCGCACTTGATAAGTTCCTGGCAGAAACAGTCAAAAAGAAATAATCTTATAATATAATATTTCGAGGACACTTAAATCAGTGCCCTTTTTCTTTTTTCAGGCAATGCCATTCAGCGAACTTTGCTGAATGCATAAATACAGCAATAAACTTAGTGAAGAGAGCAGTCCATACCTGCTTCAGCATGCTCATAATCCTGTTGACTGGTATCCCTGGAGCGAGCAGGCATTGCAAAAAGCAAAACAGGAAAACAAACCAATTCTTATCAGTATAGGATATGCTGCATGTCATTGGTGTCATGTGATGGAAAGAGAAAGCTTCGAAGATGAATCTACCGCTGAGTTAATGAATGAGCATTTTGTCAATATCAAAATTGACAGGGAGGAAAGACCCGATCTTGATCATATCTATATGGATGCTGTTCAGGCAATGACAGGTAGTGGTGGATGGCCGCTGAATGTTTTTCTTACACCTGATGCAAAACCTTTTTACGGGGGTACTTACTTTCCTCCTGTCAGAGCTTATAATCGTGCATCGTGGAAAGAAACCTTGCAGGGGGTAGTTCAGGCTTTCAATGAAAGAAGACATGAAATAGATGCACAGGCGGAAAATCTTACAGCGCATTTAATACAATCCAATTCCTTTGGGCTTCAAGAAAAAGGCGATCAGCAACAAATTTTTTCAAAAGAAAAATGCGATGAAGTTTTTGAAAATATCATGAAGAATGCTGATAAAGAATGGGGTGGTTTTGGTAAAGCGCCAAAATTTCCGCAAACATTTTCTATTCAGTTTTTATTACGATATCATTACGTAAATAACATTCAATATCCGGCGTCTTCGCAAGTCTCCCCTACCGGGGTTCCCGAGCAAAGCGAAGGGAAGGAACGGAGTTCGCTAGAGGGGGCTGCATTGCAACAAGCATTATTGTCATTAGACAAAATGATTGAAGGAGGCATTTATGACCAGGCAGGAGGCGGTTTTGCCCGATACTCCACAGATACAGAATGGCTGGCTCCGCACTTTGAAAAAATGCTTTACGATAATGCACTGCTGGTTTCGGTGATCAGCGAAGCTTATCAATTGACAAAAAAAGAGCGGTACAAAGAAGTAATTGAAGAAACAATGGAGTTTGTTCAAAGAGAAATGCTTCATCCGGAAAAAGGGTTTTATTCAGCTCTTGATGCAGATAGTGAGGGAGAAGAAGGTAAATTTTATGTATGGCAAAAAGAAGAAATCGAATCTTTACTTGGAAAAGATGCGCTGGTTTTCTGTAGCTATTATGATGTTTCTGAAAAAGGAAATTGGGAAGGAAAAAATATTTTAAGAGTAAAAAATCAACCAGGATCGTTTGCAGCGGCAAACAATATTGATGTAAAAGAACTGAAGAAAATATTAAATAAAGGGAAAGCCTTATTATTAGAAAAGCGAAGTGAAAGGGTCCGGCCATTACTGGATGATAAAATTATTTTAGGATGGAATGCATTGATGAATACTGCTTGCAGTAAAGCCTTCGGGGCTACAGGCAAAGAAAAATACCGGCAACTGGCAATAACTAATATGCAATTTCTACTTACTAAGTTCAATACTGAAAATTCAACTGAATTTTATCATACCTGGAAGAATGACCAGGCGAAATATCCAGCCTTCCTGGATGACTATGCTTTTCTTATACAGGCACTCATTAACCTGCAGGAAATAACAGGAGGTACGAAATGGTTGTTGAAAGCAAAAGCAATAACTGAATTTGTTATTCATCATTTCAGCGAGCCTGAAACAGGTTTCTTTTTTTATACTCAATCTGGTCAGAGGGATGTCATCGTTCGGAAAAAAGAAGTTTATGATGGGGCGGTTCCTTCGGGCAATGCTGTTATGGCTTATAATCTGCACCAGCTTTCTTTATTATTTGACCATACTGACTGGAAAAAACGAAGCGGGGAGATGGTATCATCTCTTGGCCAGGCTATTATCCGGTATCCCAGCTCTTTTGGCTGCTGGAATTGTCTTTTACTTGAAAAAATAGAAGGCACAATAGAAATTGCTATCCTGGGAAAGGATTTTGATAAAATACATAAAGAACTGCTGGCACAATTTATCCCTCATCGCATTCTAATGGCTACGCAGGTTGAAACAAGCCAATTCCCTCTTCTGGCAGAAAAACAGGTTAATGCTCAGTCATTTATATATGTATGTAAAAATTTTTCATGCTTGCAGCCAACTACTTCAGTAAGCACAACTATGCAGCAAATAGAGGGAATAAAAAGACCCAATTAATTTTATGTTAATACAATAAAACAAGCTTAATATGCGTTAGGATATATACGTCGTAAAACCCGATTTGGACAAACGAAAATAAATTGTAACGTTGTGGTGAAGAATAAACCAAAATATTATATTTGCCCCAATACCCTTAAGAGTATGAAAATGAAAAACCTCAACTACGCATTTCTTACAGTTGCCTGCATCGCAATGTTGTCAAGCTGTGGAATCCTGGGAAAGAAAAACAAAGGTAGTGGCCTGCCCAATGATGGTCAGGTACATGGTATTTCTCCCGGTAACCGATACAGTCTTCCTAAGCCTCCCGGTATGGTTTATATACCTCAGGGCACATTTCATATGGGTCCCAGTGATGAGGATCCTGCGTATGCTTTTAGTTCCCGTAATCGTTCCATTTCAATCAGCGGTTTCTGGATGGATGCAACTGAGATCACAAACAATGAATACCGCCAGTTTGTATTCTGGGTTCGTGACTCCGTGGCTGCCCGTAAAATGGGTAAGGTGAAAGCAGGAGCCGATGGCAACGAATATGTTGACTGGGCTGCTATGAAGCAAATGAAATGGGATGATCCTAAAACAATCGAAGCTTTAGGTAATACCGATCTGATACTCTCACCAGAAGAAAGAATTTTTGGCAAAAAAGAGATTGATGCTTCGAAACTTCTTTTTCACTCAGAAGTATTTGATCTGAAAGAAGCTGCTAAAAAGGAGAATGCCGGTAAATCACGTTCTAAGTTTATCATTAAAAAAGATATCCCTATTTATCCTGATACGTTGGTTTGGATCCGCGACTTCGCTTATTCTTACAACGAACCAATGACAAAACGTTATTTCTCACATCCTGCATTTGGTAATTATCCTGTTGTAGGTGTTAGCTGGAAACAGGCGACTGCTTTCTGCGAATGGAGAACGCATTATTTAAATGCCTTCCTGGATAGCAAGAAAAGAGTACAGGAATCCGATTTCCGTCTGCCTACAGAAGCTCAATGGGAATATGCAGCACGTGGCGGTCGTTCACAGTCAATGTTTCCATGGGGTAATTATTATCTCCGTAATAAAAAAGGATGTTTGATGGCCAATTTTAAACCTGGTCGTGGTAACTATCCTGAGGATGGAGGTTTCTATACCGTTCGTGCAGATGCTTACTGGCCCAATGATTTCGGTCTGTATTGCATGTCAGGTAATGTGGCTGAATGGACTTCATCTATTTACTACGAAGGACGAACCAATTTTCAGCATGATATGAATCCTGATGTTCGCTGGAATGCAAAAGATGATGATCCCCCGTTGATGAAGCGTAAAATAATTCGTGGCGGAAGCTGGAAAGATGTTGGATATTACTTGCAAACAGGTACCAGCACTTATGAATACCAGGATACAGCCAAATCTTATATCGGGTTCCGCAGCGTTATTGATCTCCCAGCTGCTCCCGCAAAAGGACGTCGCAGATAAAAATTTCTTTAAAGAGGTCTTTTTCTGCGACCTCTTTTTTTAAATGCAATTTTTTTCACACTTATAACGTTTTAATTAAAATTTAATAATCTATAAAAACGGAACCCTTATGCTATTCTTTAAAACCCAAAAAGGCCAGGTAGTACTTAATTTTCTTTTTAGTTTTTTCGCCGCAGTGGTAATCTTTGCGGCAATGATGAAAATCCTTCACTGGAAAGGTGCGGATGAAGCGATCATGGTTGGATTGATTGCGGAAGCAATTGTATTCCTCGTAATGGCATTTCTCGTACCGCCTCCTGAAGAACCACACTGGCAACGTTATTTCCCTGATATCAATCATCACCCTGATCTGGATCCTAATTTCAAACCAACGCCGCTTACATTAGGCTCTGTTGGCTCTGGTAATCCGGCTTTGAATAAGCTTGATGATATGCTGCGTGAAGCAGATATCACTCCGGCTAACCTGGGTCGTTTAGGCGATAATTTTAAAAAATTAGGTGGTACAGTAGATAAAATGGCAGATATCACTGATGTGGTAGCAGCTACCGGCGATTATACCGCTAAAACAAAAGAAGCCGCCAGCGCTTTAGGCACAATGAAAGATGCTTATCTCGGTGCAGCTAACAGTATCCAACATTTCAATAATGCTGCAGAAGGAACCAAACAATTCCACGAACAGGTAACAGTATTAACCAAAAACCTGGGATCTCTGAATACAATTTATGAGCTGGAATTGCAGGATACCAACAATCATCTGAAAGCAATGAACAAGTTCTACAGTAACCTGACACAAGCTTCTGAAGCGATGCAGGGCAGTGTAGAAGATGCTCATAAAGCAAAAGATCAGATTGCATTATTGGCTAATAACCTGGGCCGCCTGAACAATGTTTATGGCAATATGCTCAGCGCTATGCAAGGTCGCAGCTAAAAGTATTAAATAGAATAAAGGGTTCGTTTTAAATTTTAAAATTGAAATCCCGTATCCTGGATTTTTTGACAAGTCACCCATTACTAAAATAAAAACCAAAAGTCATGGCTTTACCTCGTGAGCCCAGGCAGAAAATGATCAATATGATGTACCTCGTTCTGACAGCTTTGCTGGCACTGAACGTATCATCTGAGATATTAAATGCCTTCAAAACGGTTAATAGAAGCTTAGAGAATACCAATACTACTGTAAATAAATCGACAGAAACTGTACTGGCTTCTTTGAAGCAAAAAACCACTGAGTCAGCAACTGCAACCAAAGCACAGATATGGTATCCTAAAGCACTGGAGGTGCAAAACCTGAGCAAAACAGTTTTTACTTATGTTCAGACCTTAAAAGATCGTATTCTTCTGGAAGCAGGAGGTGATCCGAAAAACCCTGAGCAGAAATTTAAAGAAGAAAACCTGGATATAGCTACACGTATCATGATTGAAAAAGGAGAAGGAGCTAAGCTTTTAGGTATGCTTGGAGATTATAAGAAAAATATATTAAAAGTTGATCCTTCTATAGATTCAGCATTTAAAGATGTTCTTCCTGTCAATCTGGAAAAGCCAGCCAGTAGAAATAAAGCGGGTAAAACATGGGAAGGAGCTTACTTTCACATGGTCCCTACTGTAGCCGCTTTAACTATTCTCAGTAAATTTCAGAATGATGTAAAAACATCTGAAAACAGGGTCGTTCAATTTTGCCATAATAAAGTTGGTGAGGTAGCAGTTCGCTTTGATACCTATGCTGCCATTGTTGGCCAAAACTCTACTTACCTTATGCCTGGGCAAGAATTAGAGATCACAGCAGGTGTAGGAGCTTTTAGTACAGGAGCAAAGCCAACTATTACTGTTGGTGGTCAGACACTTACTGTTGGTACTGAAGGTACAGCTACAACAAAATTAGCTGGTGGCGGTGTCGGTCCTCATACTGTTCCTGTAAGAATTACCTATACAGATCAGGAAGGTAAACAACAAGTTATTGAAAAGAACGTTGAGTATAAAGTAGGCATGGCTAATGCCTCAATTGCCCTTGATGAAATGAATGTTCTTTATGTAGGATATGATAATAAAGTAACTATTGCTGCAAGTGGCGGTGGCGACGATAAAGTTCAGGCTGTCATTTCTGGTGGCGGTGGTACTTTGGAAAGAATAGGCGGTGGTAAATACATTGCCAAAGTAAGATCAGTTACAGATGATTGTAAGATCACTGTTTCGGTAGATGGTAAAGTAGCAGGTGTATCACAGTTTCGTGTTCGTACAATACCTACACCAGTTGCAACTGTTGGGGGTGTGGCAAGTAATGAAAACATGACGGCCGGGCAATTCAGGGCACAGACTGGCGTGGGAGCTTATATTAAAGATTTCCCGTTAAACCTGAAGTACACAGTTACCAGCTTTACATTAGCTGCCGATAATGCTGATGGAGATATTGATGAAGCTCCATGTACAGGTTATCTATGGAGCCCCAGGGCTTTGAATATGATTAAAAATTTACAGCCAGGAAGAACGGTTTCAATAGAAAACATTCGTGCTACTGGCCCGGATGGTCGTAATCAGAAGCTTCCCGGGTTAACATATTATATTAAATAAATTATTGAAAATGAAATGAGCCATAAAAATTATTGAGCATTTTGTAAATCTGCGGGATAATTTTTATGGCAAATTCCATTCGGGAAAAAGAATTAAAAAATAGACAAATGAAAAGCATTGTTGTAAAAAGTTGTTTAGTTGCTGTGTTTGTTGCTTTGCTGGCGCCTAATGCGGATGCCCAACGTACAGGCCGCAGAAGGACTACTACAAATCCTCCTGCAAATACTAATCCGCAGGATAATCAGCAGCAAAACAATAATAATACGCAGCCATCAGGCTATAATCCATACGGCAATATTCCTATTGTTGTTGATTCAAGTAGTGTTTCAGATTCAGCCGTTAAAAAATCGCTGCGTAATGACAATGCTTATGATAAAAGCAGTGTAAATGCACGAACTCCATTGCCATATGAACATTTACGGGTAGATGATGCCTTATTTGCAGAAAAAGTATGGCGTGAGTTGGATCTGCGTGAAAAACTGAACCAACCCTTCCGTTATGATGCGGAAGGAGACAACGGCAGTCAAATGTTTATCAACATGTTGCTGAAAGCGGTCAACTCGGGAGAAATAACAGCTTTTGCAGATGACAGGTTCAGCACTCCAATGACCTTGCCTGAGATACAGCAGTTAACTGTTGGTTCAGCTGATACTGTTCCACAGGTTGACCCTACTGACCCGAATAAAGTTTTACGTTATGTAGTAACAAGAGCAAGTTTTGATGCTAAAAGTGTTGTGAAACTTAGAATAAAAGAGGAATGGGTGTTTGACCGTGAAGCCAGCCGTTATTTTTGTAGAATATTGGGAATATCTCCTCTTAAAACACAATATTTCCCTAATGGTCAGGAAAGACCAGGGAGTACTCAGATGTTCTGGGTTTATTATCCCGATTTACGCCCTTTGCTGGCTAAGTATGAAGTATATAACCCTAAAAACATGGGTAACAGCCGGATGACATGGGAAGAACTTTTTGAAAGTCGCATGTTCAGCAGCTATATTACCAAGTCAACATTGGATAATGCTTCTAACCGGGCTATAAGGGGATATATTAAAGACCCAATCCTGGCTTTATTAGAAGGAGAGAATATAAAAGAGAAACTCTTTAATTATGAGCAAGATTTATGGTCGTACTAACATTTATTAGTTAAATAATTTTCGATATGAAAAAAGCCCCTGAAATGGGGCTTTTTTCATAAGCAAATATTTCATTTATAGAGGGTTAAAAAAAAAATAAAAAATCATATAAATACTATAGGATAATAAGAAAATTGTTGTAGTTTCGTCTTGGTTTTTCATAGGATATTGGATTTTAAAAACGGGGCTGGATTTCTATCCTGGCCCCATTTTTTTTGAATACCAGATACCTCCTATTTGGAGCTAAAATAGTTAGCTATAATCACGGCTTTTGATTTGCCTATTTTTGTTTCTATCTCGTCCTGTTTAGCTTCACGAACATTTTTTACAGCTTTAAATTCTTTTAATAAAATATCGGCCGTGGCCTTGCCAATGCCGGGAATGTCTTCCAGTTCATTTTTGAAAGTTCCTTTACTCCTTTTATTGCGATGAAAACTAATGCCGAACCGGTGTACTTCATCACGTATTCGTCGTATCAACCTTAAACTTTCCGTGTTATATGATAGCTTCAATGATTCTTTATCTCCTGAGAAAAAAAGTTCTTCCTCATTCTTGGCAAGACCAATCAGGGTCGTTTTGCCGATAGCTTTCAATTCTTCTATAGCCTCAATGGCAGCGCTTAATTGACCTTTCCCTCCATCAATAATTACAAGTTGGGGAAAAGGTTTTTCTTCTTCTAACAGACGTTTATAGCGCCTGTAGACGGTTTCTTTCATTGAAGCGAAATCATTGATGCCTTCTACAGTTTTTATATTAAAATGACGGTAATCTTTTTTACTGGGTTCTCCATTTTTAAAACAAACCATGGCAGATACAGGATAGCTTCCCTGGAAATTTGAATTATCAAAACATTCGATGTGTACGGGCAACTCTGTTAATTGAAGATCATCTTGTAATTGTTCTAATATTTTTATTTTATCTGTATTTTTTGAAAGTTTAAGCCGCTCCTTATTCTTTAATTCCTCAATAAAATAGCTAACATTTTTTTCTGATAGCTCCAGCAGCTTTTTTTTATCACCACCTTTTGGGATTGTTAAGGTTACCTCGTTTTGCGGATATTCTATCAGGAAAGGAATTACTATTTCAGCGCAATCGCTATTGAATGTTGTCCTGAGTTGTGCGATAGAAAAACTAAGAATTTCTTCCGGCGTTTCATCGAGGTGCGTTTCAACTTTATTGGTTTGCGTTTGTACAATGGTGCCATTGCGCACCATAAGATAATTTACAAACGCAATAGCCTTTTCTTTTAGCAATGAAAAAACATCCAGGTCTCCGGCCTTTACATTAGCTACAACAGACCGGGCCTGGTAATTTTCAAGGTATTCAATCTTTTTCTTTGTTATTTCTGCTTTTTCAAATGCGAGATTGACAGAGTGATTTTTCATTTCTTCTTTAAAATGACGAATAACCGGCGCAAGATTTCCACGGAGTAAATTCTTTAATTGACCAATACTTTCTTTATAATCCTGGCTTGTCTGAAGACCTTCACAGGGGCCTTTACAATTGCCGAGATGGTATTCCAGGCAGACTTTGAATTTTTTTTGCCCGATATTTTTATCCGTCAGGTTTAATGAGCAATTTCTTAACGGAATAGTTTGCCTGGTGAACTCAATTAATTCTCTAACTTTTTTTACAGATGTGTAGGGGCCCAGGTATTCTGATCCATCATTGATCTTTTTGCGTGTAAGGAAAACACGGGGGAACGGCTCATTTTTAATTATAATAAAAGGATAGGTTTTGTCATCCTTGAGATTGATGTTGAAAATGGGCTGAAATTCCTTGATCAATGAATTTTCCAACAGGAAAGCATCCTGCTCAGAACTGACAATAGTAAATTCTATGCGGTTTATCCGGCGAACCAACTCATGGGTCTTGTAGCTACTTAGGTTCTTAATAAAATAAGAATTGACCCTTTTGCGGATATTCTTTGCTTTTCCAACATAGATCAATTCATTACCGGAATCATAGTATTTATAAATACCGGGTTGTTGCGGGATACCGGAAGCTATATGTTGAAATTCGGTTGCTGTCATTCTTATTCATTCTCACTCCATATTACTTTAACAGTAGAAGTTGTTTCTGGTTGACCATTCAACTGCTTAATAGTTACTACCTGGAAGCTTTCATCGACTTTCCATAGTAATCTTTTTTGGACTGAACTGTCTTTTGTGTTTATAACCCGGTTAATAATAATGGTTGCTACCTTATCGCCGGAAGGATCTGTTTTTATCAATACTTCCTGTCGCTGAATTTCTTCTTTCTCGGGTTTTAAAGGTGCGTAGGCGAGTATCACCCGGTTCAATGTTTCGTCAAGTTGTTTTTCTTCTGTGTACCTATCCTCGTATTTTGAAGAAGAAAGATCAGGAATAGACAAAAAATCTTTAGCTGCTTCCCTGAATTGTTCACGATGGATATAAATAGTATCTGTTCTAAGACTATCTACATACACCAGTTTTCGAATTGAATGCAGGGAAGTATCAATATCTGCCACCTGGCTTTGGATATAAGAAAGAACAGGGAAGAATTTTTCGTTTTTACTTTTCTCTTTTTGTTTACATGAAAAAAGTGAGGCTATCAATATTATAAAGATTGGAATTTTAAGATGGATATTCATTTTTTTAGCTGTAGGAATGTTCATAAAATATTCTGAGTGTAAAATTAATTGAAAACAATGCAGTACGATATTCTTGTATAAGAAAAAAATATCCCGTCGGCCTGAAACTGAGACGGGATATTTACAAATATAGTTTGGCCAGGAATCTAAATCTATTCATTAAGAGTAACACCTACTTTCACGCCAAAGTCAAAAAGGTTTTCTTTAACCGGGTATGTATTATGGAAACTGGAAAGTAGCTGGTAACGAACCTGTGGACCAACCTGCCATTTTGTTTTACCATTTGTATAGTTTACAAAAGTTTCAAAACTGGTATTTAAATTAACATGGCGTATCAGGCGGGGTACTTCAGCGTAGTTCTTATAATCGGTTGAAATAAGATATGCTCTGTCCTTTAAAATATAAGTTGGTTGCAATGTTCCGGCTATTCCAAAATTAGTTTTATTGTTGCCAAATAATTTTATTTCAGCACCTATCGGAGCAGAAATAGAAAAATAGAAATTCTTTAGCCAGTCCGATTTATAGCCGGCATAGTTCCGGTAATATGTCCAGGTAGAAATAGAACTGTTGCCATTTCCGCCATTCAGGTCAATGGTGGCGACCTCTCCATTAAAAGCATAAGCTTTTATATCATACCGGTTGATGTTAAATTGTACACCACCACGTAGTTTCAGATTTTTAGTTATTGGGTATCGTCCGGATACTCCTATTTGTAATCCCATATCAGGTTTATGGGTAACAACACTGTTTACATCATTTAAAGAAGCAAACGGATAATTTGATGCGGATGGATTATCCAAAGATTTATTTACACTAAGTTTACGATAACTGACTGTGGGAGTAATAAACAATTGCCAGCTTACTCTTTTTACAGGTTTTTTAAATTGATAAGCGTTAGTTACACTTTCGATAGTAAGAGGAAAATAAACATCGGCAGTATGCTGGTTGGATTTGTTATCTGCTATAATTACAGGCTTATCAGTATAAGTTTTTTTCTCAAAAATCGGAATTAATGGTTCATTTACTGCAGCGATTCTATTGCTTATAGTATTGACTATTGAAGATGGGTGTGTTTCAATCTGAATATCCGGGTATTCTTGCGGGGATAACATATCAATTGCGCTTTCCGATATATTATCTTGTATTAATACAGACGTTATGCTATTCTTTGATTCTTTTGTATTGGAGTTTTGTGGTGCTCCAGGTGTCTTAGCAAAAGGAAGTAAAGCGTTAATATCCTGGTAAGTTGATTTATTAACAGGAGTGCCTGCAACGTTATTATTTGATAATGCAGTGGTATTGTCTTTGTTTGAAGAAGGATGCGTTGTCATTATCCATGTAACACCACCTCCTGTTAATAATAGCAAGAAGCCCAGCCAGAAACCATACCATTTCCTTCGGGTGTGAAGCGCATTATTGACACCTTTCCATACCTTATCTGACGGGTACATCCGGTATTGGTCAGCATTCTGTTTTATGTAATGCTCAAAATCTTTGTTATTAAAATTACTTTCCATAACCAGTTATAAATTTAGGATACGAACTACCGCTGGTTAACTGCGACGAGCCAATCGGTATCTTGTTTTGGTTTTTGTATAATTCTCTTTCTCACTAAAATATCTTCCAGCATCGCTTTTGCCCTGGTGTACTGGCTTCTGCTTGTACTTTCTTCAATATCAAGTATATCAGCAATTTCCCGGTGACTATATCCTTCCACAGCATACAAATTCAAAACGGTGCGATAGCCCATAGGCAATATTCGTATGCACTCCACCACCTGTTTTGCCTGGATAATAGCCGGCACGCTTTCTTCTCTTACCTGGATACCAGTGGCATAAATAATATCTACACTTTCATTGAACTTCTTATTTTTCTTCAGGATATTGATACAGGTATGAACAATAATACGCCTGATCCATCCTTCAAAAGCTCCGCGGTTTTCAAAAGTATGTATCTGCAAAAAGACTTTTATAAATCCTTCCTGCAACATATCTTCTGCATCTTCGCGGTTGTGTCCATACCGATAACAAACCGCCAGCATTTTTGAACTATACTTGTTATATAGTTCCCGCTGAGCGGCAGCATTATTATTTAAACAACCTTTTAAAATGGCTTCCTCGGTCATATATGCCGTTTGGTTGTCTGTAATTTAGACAATTTTTGTAAATAAAAGCTGCATCGGATAGTAAATTTTCAGGAGCTGACTGGAAGAAATACTACTACTTTTTCCTTACCAGGCTATCTATTGGATATCTGGCTTCGAGACTATCTCGTATGGTATCTGCCCAGTTTAGCAACTTATTTTTTTCAGCTTCTGTAAGTTTAGCTTCGTTATGTCCCCATGTATATGAATCCAAAGGCATCTCGCCTTCTTTTATCATTTCGGCAATCTCTTCCATTTTATGATATTGAAAGCGAAGAGGCCTATTGGTATATTCATCGAAATTGAGATGCTTTTTACCATCTTTCACATGATTGTTCATCCACCAGTCAACCGGTTGAATATTCGTATACCACGGATAGTTGGTATTGTTGGTATGGCAGTCATTGCAGGCTTTGGCTAAAATAATTTTTACATCCTCCGGTATTGTGTAAACGTTCCCGATATAATTGGCTTGTGAGCCTGTAGCCTTGTTCTTTTTTGGGTGAATAAACTGGATTACAACAAAAGCAAACAGCAGAAAAAGAAATACTTTCTTCAGCATATAAAATTTTATCCTGAAATTA
>JAKFEJ010000408.1:0-28289 GCA_036675745.1 Chitinophagaceae bacterium
GGATTTGCTGATGTGGATTGGTTTAGGGTAGAAAACCCCCAAACCCCCTAAAGGGGGCTTGCTGGTGCACAGCCCTCGCTTTTCAGAGATGTTCATAATAATCAGTATCGTCGAAAGTGCTGAGTAAAGGATCGAAAATTTTTAATAATACTAAAACGATTACGCCATGGAACGCCGCTCATTTATGAAATTCACGGCTGCTGCCGGTGCCTCACTCATGCTTCATCCTTTTGAATCTTTTGCTATACCACCCGGAAAAAAAATCCGGCTCGCATTGGTGGGTACGGGAGCCCGTGGATCGAGCTTATGGGGAAGAGAGATCATCAAAAATTTTGGAGAGATAACAGAATTCGCAGGGCTTTGCGATATCAATCCCGGCAGGCTGGAGCATGTAAAGAAACTGATGAAAGTGGATTGCCCGACATTCACCGACTTTGAACAAATGCTCCGGGAAACAAAACCCGATTATGTTATTGTAACAACAGTAGATGCTACGCATGATGAATTTATTGTAAAAGCATTGAATGGCGGCGTCAATGTGATAACAGAAAAACCCATGACCACGGATGAGGTGAAATGCAAAAGAATACTGGAGGCGGAAAAGAAAAGCGGGAAAAAGGTAACGGTCGCTTTCAACTATCGGCACAGCGTTCATGCCATGCAGGTAAAAGAGTTATTGAGTCAAAACAGGATAGGCAAAGTTGTTTCAGTTGATTTCAACTGGTATCTTAATGTACATCATGGCGCTGATTATTTTCGTCGCTGGCATGGGAGAATGGCAAAAGGAGGTTCGCTATGGGTGCATAAAGCCACGCACCATTTTGACCTGCTCAACTGGTGGTTGAATTCCGAACCGGTAGAAGTAAGTGCTTATGGGGCATTGGAACATTATGGAAAAAATAATTCTTTTCGCGGAACAAAATGCCGGGGCTGTGAACATAAAGACAAATGCAAATTTCACTGGGATATTACCAAAGATGAACGCCAGGTAGCTCTCTATGTTAATAATGAACACCACGATGGTTATATAAAAGATGGCTGCGTGTGGAGTAATGAAATTGATATTTATGATAAGATGTCGGCGCAAATACGATATGCTAATGGTGTTATCGCTAATTATTCTCTTACTACTTATTCGCCTTATGAAGGATGGCAGATCGCTTTCAACGGTATGAATGGAAGAATGGAAACATGGGAAGATATTCCTTACCTGCAAAAAACACCGGAAGACCAGGCTAAACGTCATGCTATTGAAATGTCAAATGCCGATGACGCTATTGCCGGTGAAGTAAGGGAAATAATGGTGATGGACAATTTCGCAAAGAATTATGAAGTATATACTACGCCTAAAATAAGAGGTGGCCATGGAGGTGGCGATGTTCGTATGCAGCGAAGAATGTTTGTTGATACCAACGACAATCCTCGCCATGTAATGGCTGGCACAAGAGAAGGAGCGATGTCAATTTTAATTGGTATTGCCGCACGAAAAAGTATTCAATTGAAAAGACCGGTGAAAATATCCGAGCTGACAGACCTGGAACCAATGGCTAACAGATTTTAAAAAACAAATTAATATGGCAAAGAAATTATTTTTTTCAGCAATCATTTTATTTGCAACGATCATTAGCGTTAATGCACAAAGCAAAGCGGAAACAGGAGTCGCCAATGCTGTTGAGAAATTGCGCAAGGCAATGATTGACGGAAATAAAGAAGAACTTGAAAGTATTGTTTCAGATAAATTGAGTTATGGTCATTCAAGCGGGTATGTAGAGGGTAAAACGGAATTTGTAGATAAGATCGTTAGCGGGAAATCAGATTTTGTGACCATAGAATTAAAAGATCAGGCAATTAGCATCAGCGGTAAAACTGCTGTGATCCGTCATAAACTGAATGCAACCACCAATGATAACGGCAAACCCGGAGAAGTGCATTTGTCTATATTACTCATTTTTCAAAAAGTAAAGAAGGAATGGAAATTGTTGGCAAGGCAGGCAGTAAAAGCCACTTCATAAGCAGGACAGTAAAGGATGGTTTTGGTATTCATTCAATAGAGTTTTGCTGGTATCGTTACCGGCAACGTTTGCGTAAATAAAGGCTTCGGAAAGACTTGAAAATGATTGAGTTTGGGGTAAAATTGTATTTAGTAACCAGCCATTTAAATCAACGATCTGTTTGTCATGATAAAAAGACTTTTCAGCATAGTTTTTTTTGCTCTCTTTTTTTCCGGTGCGATAGCACAGTGGAAAAAACTTCCCGTAATTATTTCCCCGAAATTTAAAAAAGATACGATCAGCATTGTAAAGCATGGCGCTGTAGCCGATGGCTATACGTTGAATACAAAAAGTATTAATGCGGCTATTGTCGCAAGCAATAAAAAAGGCGGCGGAGTGGTATTGGTTCCGGCTGGTTTATGGCTCACAGGTCCTGTGGTTTTAAAATCGAATGTCAACCTTCACCTGGCGGCAGGAGCCACGTTGTTGTTTACAAAAGATAAAAATGAATATCCATTGGTAGCGGCTAACTGGGAAGGTTTACCGCAGATGCGGAACCAATCACCTGTTTCCGCAACGGATGCAAGTAATATCGCTATCACGGGTAAAGGGATTATTGATGGCAATGGTGATGCATGGAGAATGGTGAAGAAAGATAAACTGACAGAATCGCAATGGAAAAAATTAAGATCATCAGGTGGCGTGGTAAGCGAAGATCAGAAGAGCTGGTATCCTTCGGAACAATTTCTGACAGCTTCAAAAATGCCGACCAACCCCGGAATGATAAGCCCTGAAAAAGATGCTGCATTTTATGAAAGCATCAAGGATTTTCTTCGCCCCAACTTAGTTTTACTTACTAACTGCAAATATATTTTACTGGAAGGAGTTACTTTTCAAAATTCTCCCGCCTGGTGTTTACATCCGCTAATGAGTGAACATTTGACCGTAAGAAATATTTCGGTAAAAAATCCCTGGTATGCGCAAAACGGCGATGGCATTGATATAGAGAGCTGTAAAAATGTATTGATAGAAAATTCGGTGTTTGATGTAGGTGATGATGGGTTGTGCATAAAAAGCGGCCGTGATGCGGAAGGACGAAAAAGAGCGATGCCAACAGAAAACGTGATCATCCGTGGTTGCACGGTGTATTCATCGCATGGCGGTTTTGTGATCGGCAGTGAAATGAGCGGCGGTGCTAAAAATATTTTTGTCAGCAATTGTACATTTATCGGAGCTGATATTGGCTTGCGTTTTAAAACTACAAGGGGCCGTGGCGGCGTGGTAGAAAATATTTTCATCAAAGACATTTATATGAAAAACATTCCCGGCGAAGCGATTTTGTTTGATATGTATTATGCTGCTAAAGATCCGGTACCGATGGCAGGTGAAAAAAGGGAGTTGCCAAAAGTTGAATTTAAACCCGTAGATGAAACTACACCCGTGTTTAAAAATTTTCATATCAGTAATGTGTATTGCAATGGCGCGGAGAAAGGCATTTTTTTGCGTGGCCTCCCCGAAATGCATGTGAAGGATATTGTACTGGAGAATATGGTGCTGCAGGCAAAGAAAGGAATTGATATACAGGAAGCGACAGGGATTAGTTTTAAAAATATTAAGATCATCAGTGATGAAACCAACCCGGTGATTGATGTGGTGAATAGCGATAAGCTGGTTTTTGATAATATCACTTATAAAAAGGGAGCGGAATTATTATTTCGTATCAGCGGCGACAGGAGCAATATGGTGAGCATTAAAAACACCGATGCTTCGAAAGCAAAAGAAAAAATAGTTTATGAATTGGGGGCAAAACCCCATCCCGACCTTCCCCTAAAGGGGAAGGCCACCAACACACAGCCCACGCTTTTCGGAAACTCTGATAGTAATCATACTCTTTGAAAATGATGAACAGAGATATAAAGCTGATGTGGAAGTTATATTGTTTGGGGGTGTGATGCAGCACCGCATCTTCTCCTTCGGAGAAGAGGAAGGGAGATGAGGCCGAACGACGATGATAAGAATTACTGAAGTTGGTAAAAAAAATATATGAAAAAAATTCTTGTATCAGGATTTACTTTAATGACATTGATTGTATCTGCTCAGCAGATCCCCTTGTCGCAACAGGTAGCTGCTACCGTCATGACTACCTGGAAAGATTCTTTTGCGCTGGGAAACCGTGCAAGATGGTCCTATGATATGGGAGTTATTTTAAAAGGATTTGAAGGCATTTGGAGAAATACCGGTGATGTGAAATATTATCATTATATCCAGAAACAAATGGATTTTTTTGTACAGGATGACGGAACCATTAAAACATACAGGCCCGACGAATATAATATTGATCATATCAATAATGGTAAACTCGTTTTGTTATTATACCGCATTACACAAAAAGAGAAATACCTGAAGGCGGCTAACTTATTAAGATCGCAATTACTCACTCATCCCCGCACTAATGAAGGTGGTTTCTGGCATAAAAAAATATATCCTTACCAGATGTGGCTCGATGGTTTATATATGGGGGCTCCGTTCTATGCAGAATATGCTGACCTTATGCACGAAGACACTGCTTTTAATGATGTAGCTAATCAATTTATCTGGATGGAAAAGCATGCGAGGGATCCAAAGACAGGTTTACTGTATCATGCCTGGGATGAAAGCAAAGAGCAAAAATGGGCGAATAAAGAAACGGGTCTATCGCCTTTTTTCTGGGGAAGGGCCATGGGTTGGTATGCTACCGCATTAGTGGATGCATTAGATTGGTTCCCGCAACATCATCCAAAAAGAAAAGACCTTATCGCCATATTGAACCGGTTGGTGAATGCTATAGAAAAAGTACAGGACAAAAAAGCCGGGTTGTGGTTGGATATATTAAATTATAATGGCCCGGGAAAAGAGAAGAATTATTTCGAAGCATCCGCGAGCAGCCAGTTTGTGTATGCGGTTGCAAAAGGTGTACGCAAAGGATATTTACCTGCCGCAAAAATTGCTATTGCTAAAAAGGGATATGATGGAATAGTAAAGCAATTTATTAAAGTGGAAAATGGCCAGACCAATTTACATGGCACCGTGAAAGTAAGCGGCCTTGGCGGCAAGCCTTATCGCGATGGAAGTTTTGAGTATTATATGAGCGAAGATGTAATTGTAAATGATCCGAAAGGAATTGGTGCGTTTTTATTGGCCAGTAATGAAATGGAAATGCTGCCCACACAGGCAATTGGCAAAGGAAAAGCAGTTTTACTTGACAGGTATTTTAACAGTGAGAAAAGAAAAAATGTAAGCGGTACTTTGTCGTACTGGCATTATACATGGAATGAAATGTCCCACCCCGGCTTTTATGCACTTGGTCATATTTTCAATAAGTACGGGGCGAAAATTTCTTCGCTGGATGCTGCCCCTTCTGCTGATAATCTTAAAAAAGCATCGGTTTATATTATTGTAGATCCTGATCATATAAAGGATAATCCAAGTCCCAATTATGTATCGGAAAAAGATGTAAAGGTGGTAAGAGACTGGGTAAAAGCAGGCGGTGTACTGTTGCTGATGGCAAATGATAGTATGAACTGCGATCTCGAACATTTTAATAAACTCGCCAATGCATTTGGAATAACCTTTACCAACAAAAGCAGGAACATGGTAAAGAATGATGAATATGAAACAGGTGTTGTTATTCCAAACGATAAACAGGTTTTTAAAGAAGCGTACAAGATGTACCTGAAAGAGATCAGTGTGTTGAAAGTAAAAGCTCCCGCAAAAGCATTGGTGACAAAAGAAGATGATATTGTTATTGCTACTGCAAAGTATGGTAAAGGAACCGTATTTGCCGTTGGTGATCCCTGGCTGTATAATGAATATATTGATGGCAGAAAGTTGCCTGCTGAATACCCGAACTATAAAGCGGCGGAAGACCTTGTAAAGTGGTTATTGAAGATCTCAGGCACTAAAAAAAGCTGAATAGCTGATAATAACTGCTGACGAAAAGACAAATTATATATAATTAACCGGGTTTTAAAACAAAAAGAAACCCCATTGATGAACTGAAAATAGGTGAGTATGCGACTGTCAAAAAAAATGCTGAAGGGAATTTCTTCTGAGAAAGGATTGATCATTCCGGATAAAGAGCTGTTTACATTGCCTGAAAAAGTTTTGCAATTCGGAACTGGTGTGTTGCTTCGGGGCCTGCCTGATTATTTTATTGACAAAGCAAACAGGAACGGTATTTTTAATGGCCGTATTGTTATCGTTAAATCCACTTCCAATGGCGGCACCGATGCCTTTGCTGAACAGGATGGTTTATATACAATTTGTGTGAAAGGCATTGAGGACAATAAGAAATCGGAAGAGACAATCATCAATGCATCTGTCAGCCGTGTTCTGACTGCTGCTGAAGAATGGGGCGAAATTCTGGCTTGTGCACGAAATAAAGAGATGAAGATCATTATTTCTAATACCACGGAAGTAGGGATCGTATTGACGGATGATGATATACATTCATCTCCGCCATCTTCTTTCCCGGGAAAGTTGCTGGCTTTTTTATATGAACGATACAAAGCATTTGATGGAACTGAAGAAAGCGGGATGGTGATAGTGCCTACCGAGTTGATCATTGATAATGGCGGCAAGCTCCGGTCTATTGTATTGGAACTGGCTACAAAAAATAAGTTGGATAATAATTTTATTGAATGGATTAAGGCTTCTAATCATTTTTGTAATTCCCTGGTAGACCGGATAGTGCCTGGTAAATTGCCAGCAGCTGATCAGAAAGCAACTGAAGAAAAGTTCGGATATACGGACGAACTGATGATCATGGCGGAAGTTTTTCGTTTATGGGCCATTGAATCTGATAATGAAAAAGTAAAGGAAACTCTTTCATTTTATAAGGCGGATAAAGGAGTGGTTATTACGCCCCATATTGAAAAATTCCGGGAACTAAAGCTTCGGGTGCTGAATGGAACTCATACGTTCACTTGCGGATTGGCCTGGCTCGCAGGTTTTGAAACAGTGAAAGAAGCAATGGGGGATGAAGCGATGTCTTCTTATATACGCAGGCTGGCTATATTGGAGATAGCTGCAGCTATGGATGAAGAAATTGTTTCTTACAATGAGGCCTGTCTTTTTGCCAATACAGTGATGGACCGGTTCAGAAATCCATTCATTGATCACCAGTGGCTTAGTATAACGATGAACTTTACGTCAAAAATGAAGTTGAGAAATATACCTTTGCTACTCAGGCATTACAGCAAGACGGATAAGACACCTGAGCAGATGGCATTGGGCTTCGCCGCTTATATTTTATTTATGAAATGTGAACCGGGACCGGATGGCAAATATTTTGGGATAAGAAACAGAGTAGCTTATGCGGTACAGGATGATATGGCCGCTTATTTTTCTCAAAAATGGTCTGCTGGCGATACTGCAACGCTTGTTACGAATGTACTGGCTGATAAAAACCTTTGGGGCGCCGATCTTTCAATACTAAAAGGATTTGCCGATGCGGTAAGCGGGGATTTAAAATTGTTGGAACAAACGGATATTTTATCAGCTATTGAAAGCAGGCATCTTAAAAAAACAATAGCTTAAATGAAATGAACCATAAAAATTTTCGAGTATCCCGATAACTATCAGGATATACCAACCGCGATCCTGCCTGTCGGCAGACAGGGGAAATTTTTATGGTGAATTATCCCGATAACTATCGGGAGCCAAAAAACAATAAAATTAACACTTGAAACAGGTAGTTTTAAAAATACATCCTAAGGATAATGTATTAGTAGCATTGCAGGGTCTTTCCAAAGATGATAAGATCAGCTATGGTGGCAATGAATATATTTTGCAGAATGATATAGCCGCCAAGCATAAATTCTTCACCAGTGATATGCATGCAGGTGATAAAGTCATTATGTATGGCGTATTGGTTGGCAAGACGCAGTTTGATGTTGCGGCCGGTAGTTTAATGACAACGGAAAACACAAAACATGCTGCCGATCCTTTTGAATACCGGCCTTATCATTATCAGTGGCAACCCCCTGATGTTTCCAGGTTCAAAAACAAAACTTTCAATGGTTATCACAGGGCCGATGGGCGGGTAGGTACAGCCAATTACTGGCTATTTATCCCTACCGTATTTTGTGAAAACCGGAACATGGATGTTATCCGTGAAGCATTGCATAATGAATTGGGCTATGCTGTTACTGATAAGTACAAACAAAAGACTCATCAGCTATTGGAATTATACAGAAGTGGCGCTGATCTTGCAACAGCTAACCTGGAAATAAAAGAGTCAACCGTTAATACCAATCGTGTTTTTAAAAATGTAGATGGTATTAAATTTTTAAATCACCAGGGTGGTTGTGGAGGTACAAGACAGGACGCTGCTATTTTGGGTAAATTACTGGCAGCTTATGCTGATCATCCCAACGTAGCAGGTGTTACCGTATTAAGTTTGGGTTGTCAAAATCTGCAGGTACAGGATTTTTTAAATGATCTTAAGCAACGCAATCCGCATTTCGATAAACCTCTTTATATTTTTGAACAACAACTTTCAGAAAGCGAGGAACAATTAATTACTGAAGCTATCCGCAAAACCTTTTTAGGTTTGGTTGAAATAAATAAACTGGAACGCAAACCTGCCGGCCTTGATAAATTAACGATTGGTGTAAAATGTGGCGGCAGTGACGGGTTCAGTGGTATATCCGCTAACCCTGCTGTTGGTTATTGCAGTGATTTGGTAGTAGCATTGGGTGGAAAAATTTTGCTGGCTGAATTTCCGGAACTATGTGGGGCTGAACAGGACCTGATTGACAGAACAAAAGAAGAAGCTGCCGCAAAAAAATTCATTCATTTGATGACAACCTATAATGATGCTGCACATAAAGTCGGCTCAGGTTTTCATATGAACCCATCGCCGGGAAATATCAAAGATGGATTGATAACGGATGCGATAAAAAGCACAGGTGCCGCCAAAAAAGGAGGCACATCGCCGGTAGAAGATGTATTAGATTATACAGAGCCTGCGGTTAAACCCGGGCTGAACCTGGTATGTACGCCGGGTAATGATGTAGAAGCCACGACAGGTAAAGCTGCATCAGGTGCGACATTGATCTTATTCACTACCGGCCTGGGAACACCCACCGGCAATCCTGTTTGTCCTACAATAAAAGTGGCTACCAATTCCGCCTTAGCAAAAAGAATGGGCGATATTATTGATATCAACACAGGGCCCATAATAGAAGGTGAGAAAACGATTGAACAAATGGGAGAAGATATTCTTGACTATTGTATCAGGGCAGCAAGTGGCGAAGTAATACCAAAAGCAGTGCAATTGAACCAGGATGATTTTATTCCATGGAAGAGAGGTGTAAGCTTGTGATGCGTACTTTTTATAGTTGATATATCGGCGGACAAAGAGTGTCGCAAACACAGTGATAGGAAATCATTATTTGTATACGATAACGATTGCGGAGAATTTAAAGCAGGCATAAAACAGATTTCATACTTTTATTTTATATAGTTATGAAACCTGTTATTTTATCAGGCATAGTAAGAAAACTAACATGAGCCATAATTATAATATGCAGCAAACCATGCGTTGGTTTGGCCCGGCGGACCCTGTGAGCCTTATGGATATAAAACAGGCCGGATGTTCAGGTGTGGTAACGGCGTTACATCATATAGCGAATGGAGAAGTTTGGACAATTGATGAGATTGAAAAAAGGAAAAAGGAAATTGAATCGGCCGGCCTGGTATGGAGCGTAGTAGAAAGCGTTCCGGTACACGAGGGTATAAAAACACAGACAGGAAACTTTACTAAGTTCATTGAAAACTATAAACTAAGCCTGCGTAACCTGGGTACATGCGGAATCAGTATTGTTACTTATAATTTTATGCCTGTACTGGATTGGACACGTACAGACCTGGCCTATACCGTAGCAGATGGCAGCAAAGCACTCCGTTTTGAAAAAGCTGCTTTTATAGCTTTTGATGTATTTATTCTAAAAAGAAAAAACGCGGAAAGGGATTATACAGCAGCTGAATTAGAACGAGCAAAACTGCGTTTCGTTAAAATGAGTGAAGAAGAGAAATTATTGTTGCAGCGAAACATTATAGCTGGTTTACCGGGAAGTGAAGAAAGTTTTTCAGTAGAGCAATTTCAGAAGGCGTTGGATACTTATGATGGAATTGATGCCGCAAAACTGAAACAGCATCTGATATATTTTTTGCAACAGATCATTCCCGTTGCAGATGACTGCGGGGTGAAAATGGTGATTCATCCGGATGATCCGCCGTATCCTATTTTTGGTTTGCCAAGAGTAGTCAGCACAGTTGAAGATATAAATACCATATTTGGTGCTGTATCTTCCTTAAACAATGGTTTGTGTTTTTGCACAGGCTCTTTTGGAGTAAGGGCGGATAATAATTTGCCCGAAATGGTAAAACAATTTGGTAACAGGATAAATTTTATTCACCTGCGCAGCACTAAAAGAAATGAATGGGGTGATTTTTATGAAGACAATCACCTGGAAGGGGATGTGGATATGTATGAGGTGATAAAAGAGATTTTAGCAGTAATGAAACAAAGAGCCGTATCCATTCCTATGCGACCGGATCATGGCCACCAGATGCTGGATGACCTGACCAAAAAAACAAATCCCGGATATAGTGCCATTGGAAGATTAAGAGGGTTAGCTGAACTGAGGGGACTAGAACTGGGTATTTATAAATCTCTTTTTAAATAGACATATGAAAAAATTTCTTGACGAAAATTTTTTGCTGAAAACAAAAACGGCACAACGTCTTTACCATGATTTTGCTAAAGACATGCCTGTTATTGATTATCATTGTCACCTGCCACCGCAACAGATAGCGGAAGACATGAAATTCGGTAATCTTACGCAGGCATGGCTGTATGGTGATCATTACAAGTGGCGTGCCATGCGGGCTAATGGCGTAGATGAAAATTATTGTACCGGTAATGCATCCGATTGGGAAAAATTTCAGCAATGGGCAGGAACTGTTCCTTATACATTGCGAAACCCTTTGTACCACTGGACTCATTTAGAATTACAGCGTTATTTTGATGTGCATAATATTTTAAATGCTGATACGGCAAAAAATATTTACGATGAGTGCACTGCCAGGTTGCAGACAAAAGAATATTCTGTCCGCAACTTATTGCTTAAAATGAAGGTGAAGGTAGTTTGCACTACGGATGACCCTGTTGATTCGCTGGAATATCATCAGAAAATAAAGGAGGATGGATTTGAAATTCCAATTTTGCCTGCCTTCCGGCCTGATAATGCAATGAATGTAAGCGATTCGTTAAAATTCAATGCTTATGTCAGGAAGCTTGAAGAAGTCAGCAATATAACTG
This sequence comes from Chitinophagaceae bacterium, assembly GCA_036675745.1. Lineage (GTDB taxonomy): Bacteria > Bacteroidota > Bacteroidia > Chitinophagales > Chitinophagaceae > Terrimonas_B. The sequence continues at coordinate 11,359 of JAKFEJ010000408.1, forward strand.
TTTCTTCTTTTGATGATTTTTTATACGCCTTGCAAAACCGCCACGATTTTTTTGCCGCCATGGGTTGCGGTGTATCTGATCATGGATTGGAGGAAATGTATGCAGATGATTTTACAGGCTCAGAGATTGACGCCATTTTTACAAAAGTGCATGCCGGAAAATTATTGAATGAAACAGAACAGCGAAAGTTTAAATCAGCCATGCTGCTTCATTTTGCAGAATGGGACCAGGAGAAAGGCTGGGTGCAGCAGTTTCATATAGGCGCCATGCGAAATAATAATTCAAGAATGATGCAAACACTTGGCCCCGATACCGGTTGGGATTCTATCGGGGACTTTTCACAGGGAAAAGCAATGGCGAAATTTCTTGATAAACTGGACAGTAATAATAAGCTGGCCAAAACAATTATCTATAATCTTAATCCCGCCGATAATGAATTAATGGCTACTATGATCGGCAATTTCAATGATGGGTCTGTAGTTGGTAAAGTGCAATGGGGTTCATCGTGGTGGTTCCTTGACCAGAAAGATGGTATGACAAAACAAATCAATACACTGTCGAATATGGGTTTGCTTAGCCGCTTTATCGGGATGCTGACAGATTCAAGGAGTTTCTTATCATTCCCGCGTCATGAATATTTCCGGAGAATATTATGCGACCTGTTTGGCGATGAAATAGAAAATGGTGAATTGCCTAACGATATGGATTGGGTAGGTAAAGTGATACAGGATATTTGTTTTAATAATGCAAAAAATTATTTCAACTGGCAGCTTAACGAGGAACCTGTTATAATAAAACAGGCGATCCTTTAACCCAATTTTTAAATGGCGATTCTACATCAATTTGATTTATCAGGAAAAACCGCATTGGTTACCGGGTGCAATAAAGGCATTGGAAAAGCAATGGCCTTAGGGCTTGCAGAAGCAGGCGCCAACATTATTGGCGTATCAGCATCGCTGGAACTCTCCGGTAGCAGTATAGAAAAAGAAGTGACGGCACTTGGGAAAACATTTAAAGCTTACCAGGCTGACTTTTCTGATCGTGATCATTTATATTCATTTATTAAAAGGCTTGTTGAAGAAAATCCGGTTATTGATATATTGGTCAACAATGCCGGTACTATCATGCGGGCACCCGCCGCGGAACATCCGGATGAATACTGGGACAAAGTTTTGACGATAAACCTGGATGCACAATTTATTTTAGCAAGAGAAGTTGGGAAACTGATGCTGCAACGTGGCAGCGGCAAAATAATTTTTACCAGTTCCTTATTGAGTTTCCAGGGTGGTATCAATGTACCGGGTTATGCCGCCAGCAAAGGAGCTATTGCGAGTTTGATAAAAGCGTTGGCAAATGAATGGGCGGGTAAGGGAGTAAATGTAAATGGGATTGCACCCGGTTATATAGCAACAGATAATACAGAAGCATTGCGAAATGACCCCGAAAGAAGTAAATCCATCCTGAGCAGGATACCCGCCGGTCGCTGGGGCGAACCGGAAGATTTTAAAGGAGCTGTAGTTTATCTGGCATCGAGTGCGGCTAATTATGTAAACGGTACAATACTAACCGTTGACGGTGGTTGGATGGGGAGGTAAGATCATTGAACAAATTGATAGAATTGAACAAGTATTGCAAACAGGGAAACACTATTATTGTAAAAAGACAGGAAACTATAACCTGTTTTCAGGATAGAAATAATATTTAATATGGAAATAAGATTTCAAAATAGCCCGGCAGAAACAAAAGGGATGACAACGGAACAACTACGGGAAAATTTTCTTGTAGAAAACCTGATGCAGAACGATACTGTTAAGCTGATCTATTCACATTACGACAGGATGGTCATTGGCGGTGCAATGCCGGTAAGCAAAGCAATAGAATTGCCCAATCATCCTGAATTGAAAGCGGAGTATTTTTTAGAAAGAAGAGAACTTGGAATTATCAATGTAGGTGGTGAAGGTGAAGTAATAGCTGGTAATGAAAATTATCCATTGAAGAAACTGGAGTGTTTATATTTAGGTAAAGGTACGAAGGGTGTAAGTTTCAAAAGTACCGACCCAAAAAATCCGGCTTTGTTTTATTTGCTCTCAGCTCCCGCACATCAAACTTATCCAAATAAAAAAAGTACAAAAGAAGATGCATCGCCGGTAGCAATGGGTGATGAAGCTACTTCCAATAAAAGGACCATTTATAAATACATACATCTTGACGGTATCAAAAGTTGCCAGTTGGTAATGGGACTTACGGTATTGGAAGAGGGCAGCGTATGGAATTCCGTACCGCCTCATACACATACCCGAAGGATGGAAGTGTATTTTTATTTTGATGTTCCGGATCAACACAGGGTGTTTCATTTTATGGGCGAACCGCAGCAAACAAGGCATATCGCTATGACCAATCATGATGCGGTGATATCAGCTCCCTGGAGTGTACACTTTGGTTGCGGCACGGCTAACTATGGATTTATATGGGGCATGGCGGGAGAAAATCAAACATTCGCCGATATGGACCCTGCACCGGTAAATAGTCTAAGATAATTTTTACTATAATTTTTTAAAAGCAAAAGAGAAAATGTCAAAGAAAGTAGTAACCCTGGGAGAAATAATGCTTCGTTTATCTACTCCCGATTTTAAACGTTTTGTTCAGGCCGATACATTTGATGTTACATACGGTGGCGGTGAGGCTAATGTAGCGGCGGCATTATGCAATTACGGATTGAATGGAACATTTGTAACAAAGGTTCCCAACAATGCCATCGGGCAAAGTGCGATCAATCATTTGCGCCGTTATGGTGTAGACACACAATTCATCGCCAGGGGTGGAGATCGGTTAGGAATTTATTTCCTGGAAACAGGTGCTTCTATGCGGGCATCACAGGTAATATACGATCGTGCAGGCGCTTCTATCGCTGATGTGGATAGCAGTGAATTTGATTTTGATAAAATTTTGGACGGTGCAAGCTGGTTTCACACCACAGGTATTACACCTGCCTTAAGTGATAAAGCTGCTGCTTTAACAGAAGCGGCCCTCAAGGCCGCAACGGCTAAAGGTATTACTACAAGCATTGACCTGAATTACCGTAAAAAATTATGGAGCAAAGAAAAAGCAAGAGAAGTGATGACAAAGCTTTGCAAATATGTGGATGTATGTATCGGCAATGAAGAAGATGCTGATACGACATTAGGATTTAAAGCAAAGGATACGGATGTGACGAAAGGTGAATTGAACCTGGAAGGCTTTAAAGATGTATTCAAACAAATGAAAGAAAAATTCGGGTTCAAATATATCGCCTCTTCCTTGCGTGAAAGTCATAGTGCCAGTGACAATGGATGGAGTGCTTTGGTATATGATGGCAACGAATTTTACCATACAAAAAAGTATGAAGTGCGGATCGTAGATCGTGTAGGCAGCGGTGATTCTTTTGCAAGCGGGTTTATTTATGGTTTGGTAACGGGTATGCCAATGCCTGAAGCTGCAGAGTTTGGTGTGGCCGCATCTGCTATTAAGCATACAATTCATGGCGATCTCAATCATGCTACATTAAGCGATGTAAAAGATCTTGTCAAGGGTGATGGCAGTGGCAGAGTGCAGCGGTAGAACCCCTGTCCCCCTAAAGGGGGAACTTAGGTCGGATAGTCTTTTTTTATTCGATAAGTTCTCTAAATAGTTAATTGAATGATTGCGTTACCAGCTTTAGTTCCCTGATGAACTTCGTTGCGTCGCACTCTTGTACTGCATATCATTACTGAACTTTTAAAATCATATATAACAGCAACATGATTATAGATACCATTGCAAATGCAGCGAAGTACTATTCAGTACATCCTTTATTTGCAAAAGCATTTGAATACATTAAACAAACGGACTTGCTATCTAAAGAACCGGGCAAATATGAAATTGATGACGATAATTTAAAAGCCATTTTTTCAAATAAAAAAGGCATGTCGGCCGGCGAATCAACTGCGAAGTTTGAATGTCATAACAAGCATATTGACATACAGCTTTGCCTTTCGGGTATAGAGACGATTGGTTGGAAACCAAGAGAAAAATGCGTTGCGGAAAAAGGAGGATACAACGATGAAAAGGATGTTCAGTTTTACAACGATTCTCCCGATATGTTTTTTCAATTAACAGATGGGCAGTTTGCTATTTTCTTTCCTGAAGATGTGCATGCGCCGATGATCGGTGAAAATGAAATAAAGAAATTAGTTATTAAAGTAAAAATTTAAGATCAATCATGAGTAATGCCAAACAAGTAACGGATAGTATTATAGCACAGGGAATGCTGCCCTTGTATTTTAATGCTGATGAAGAAGTAAGTGTAGAAGTTTTAAAGGCCATTTACCGGGCGGGAGTAAAAGCGGTAGAATATACAAACCGCGGGGAAGCGGCCTTGCGCAATTTTAAAAAGCTCATTGAGGTCCGCAATGCGGAAATGCCGGGGATATTATTGGGCGTGGGCACTGTAAAGAACCTGCAAACTGCGCAGGATTATATAGCAGCAGGTGCAGACTTTCTTGTCAGCCCCGGCTTTGTAAAAGAAGTTGCTGATTACGCCGTAACAAAAGATATTTTTTATGCCCCCGGCTGCATGACACCTACTGAAATCATCGCAGCTGAAAACAGCGGAATAAAATTTATCAAACTTTTTCCCGGCAATATGCTGGGGCCTGATTTTTTAAGCAGTATCAAAGATATTTTCCCCCGGTTATTATTTATGCCGACAGGTGGTGTAGATACTACCAAAGAAAATATTGAAGGCTGGTATAAAGCCGGCGTATGTGCGGTAGGTATGGGGAGCAAATTGATCAGTAAAAAATTGATGGAACAAAAAGATTACAGCACTATTGAAAAAGATACCAAAGCAGTTTTGGCATTATTGCAATCTATAAAAAAATAAAACTTTAGTCTGGCAATTATTATTGAATTATCCCTTCGGAATTTAAAATTGTAAGCACTCTTTTAAAAACCGGAGACAAACTAACGATCATGCAACAAGCCATTGGAACAACCGTACAACAAGCTATTGGAAAGTACAGGTGGACGATCTGTACCCTTTTATTTTTTGCCACAACAGTCAATTATCTTGATCGCCAGGTATTGAGTCTTTTAAAACCAAGACTGGAAGAAATTTATGGATGGTCCAATACCGACTATGCGAATATTGCAGCCGTTTTTCAATTTGTTTATGCTATCTCTATGTTATTCGCCGGCCGTATTATTGATAGAATGGGTACGAAAAGAGGGTTTACCTGGGCGATCATTATCTGGTCAGTGGCTGCTATGATGCATGCATTAGCTGTTCCTATCGGGCAGGGAGTTGCAACTATTCTTGGATGGGTTGGCATTGTTACAGTACCAGTATCTGTTTTGGGCTTTATGATTTCAAGAGCTCTGTTGGGCTTTGGGGAATCCGGAAACTTTCCTGCAGCTATTAAAGCCACTGCTGAATATTTCCCTAAAAAGGAGAGATCTTTTGCAACAGGTATTTTTAATTCAGGTTCTAATGTCGGCGCTATCCTGGCGCCGCTTACTGTTCCGTGGATTGCCGCCAACTGGGGTTGGCAATCTGCTTTTCTGATTATTGGCGCTATCGGATTTCTATGGCTATTCTTTTGGTTGGCTTACTATGAAAAACCTGAGCAGCAAAAAAGATTATCTGAAGCGGAGCTGACATACATTAATAGCGACGGGGAAGAAAAATTAACAGCTTCAAGTGAAAAAGTATCCTGGTTCAAATTGTTGGGCTATAAACAAACATGGGCTTTTACGGTTGGTAAATTTATGACTGATGGTGTATGGTGGTTCTTTTTGTTCTGGCTTCCTGCTTATTTAAAAGATCAGTATGGAATAATAGACACCGGGGTTATGATCCCATTGGCTGTATTGTATAGTATGACTATGTTTGGAAGTATTGGAGGTGGTTGGTTCCCGATGTATTTTATTAGAAAAGGATTGCTGCCTTATGATGCCCGAATGAAAGCCATGTTGCTGATAGCTCTTTTCCCGCTTGTAGTGTTAGCTGCTCAGCCACTTGGCCATATTAGTTTTTGGATACCTGTTGTTTTAATAGGTATTGGCGCATCAGCTCACCAGGCATGGTCGGCCAATATATTTACGACAGTATCAGATATGTTTCCCAAAAAAGCGGTAGGTTCTGTAGTGGGTATTGGCGGTATGGCAGGCGGATTGGGTGGTGTTTTAATTACAAAATTAGGTGGCGCATTATTCGATCACTACAAGGCGTTGGGTCATATTGAAACAGGATATACTATCATGTTTGCTATTTGCGCAGTAGCGTATTTAATTGCCTGGGGAATAATGAAATCATTGGTGCCTAAATATAAACTCATTACAGATCTGTAATGGACATATAATTCATAAACATAAAAAGAGGTGGAAAATGAATTCATTTTTCCACCTCTTTTTTTTGGCTGCTAAAACGTGTCGCTTATATTAGTGTCACACTCCGCTTTACAAAATCAGTCAGATCAGCTCCTGTAAGCATACCTTGTGAGAGCAATGCTAAATCAAAAACTTGTTTGGCCATGCGGTTTTGCTCATCCGCATTTTCGGTTGTTACAATACGATTGATCAATGGGTGATTGCCATTAACAGTTACTTTATAATTATCGGGCATAGCGCCATAAAAACCCATACCGCCACCCATTTGCGCCATGTCTTTCATGCGCCGCATAAATTCATCCATTGTCACTGTAACCGGCAATTCGTCAGGGGAAAGACCTTCTATCGTTACGGACATGCCGGGCTTTTGAATTGTTTTTTCAAATACTGATTTTACCATAGCTGTTTGATCTTCGGTCAGTACAGATGCTATCGCTTCTCCTTTATTAATAAGGCTGTCTATTATTCCGGAGTCCACTCTTTTTATCTGCGTTTTTTCCAGTTTGTGCTCCAGCATACTGATCAGGTGATTGTCAAGCGGCGAATCCATCAGCAATACATCATAACTCCTGGTTTCAGCAGATTGAATAAAAGCATCCTGCTTACCCGGGTCAGTGCTGTACAGGTAAATGATAGTGCCATCTTTATCTGTTTGCAATGGCTGTACTTTATTCTTGTATTCTTCCAGTGTATAAAATTCTTTTTTTGTAGTAGTAAGTAATACAAAATCTTTGGCTTTTTCATAAAACTTCTCGTCGGTTATCATTCCGTATTTTACAAACAAGCCGATGTCCTGCCATTTTTCTTCATATACTTTACGGTCTTTCTTATACAATTCGCCCAGTTTATCAGCTACTTTTTTAGTGATATAAGTATTGATCTTTTTTACATTGCTGTCGGCTTGTAAAAAACTACGGGAAACATTCAGTGGAATGTCCGGTGAATCAATGACCCCATGTAATAACATCAAAAATTCCGGAACGATATCTTTCACTTCATCGGTAATAAAAACCTGCCGGGAATATAGTTTGATCTTATTGGGTTTTAATTCCACATCTTTTTTCACTTTTGGAAAGTAAAGTACCCCGGTAAGATGAAAGGGATAATCAACGTTCAGGTGTATCCAGAAAAGAGGATCTTCTGAAAATGGATATAATTCTTTATAAAAATCAAGATAATCCTCATCTTTCAACTCTGATGGAGCTTTGGTCCAGATGGGGTGGGTATTATTAATGATATTATCAACTTCAACCGGCTTGTATTTTGGTTTTCCTTCTTCATCTTCACCATCGGGAATTGAATCTGTTTTTGTGCCAAACTTTATCGGCACAGGCAGGAAAGAACAATATTTATTCAAAATTTCCTGCAGCCTGTGTTTTCCCAAAAAATCTTCCGAATCTGTATTGATATATAAAATAATATCGGTTCCTCTTTTGGTGCGGCTACCTTCACTTAATTCAAATTCCGTAGTTCCATCACATTCCCAGCGGGTAGGTTTTGCGCCTTCCTGGTAAGAAAGGGTTTGTATTTCCACTTTTTCGGCTACCATGAAAGCAGAATAAAAACCCATCCCGAATTTGCCGATCAGCTCATTGGCATCTTTCGCCTCTTTAAATTTTTCTACAAATTCTTCAGCGCCGGAAAAAGCTATTTGGTTAATATACTTTTTAATTTCATCGGCTGTCATGCCCAGTCCCTGGTCGCTGATCGTGATTGTTTTTTTGTCTTTGTCAACAGCTACCTCCACCTGCAGGTCGCCCAGCTCACCTTTATATTGGCCTAAAGAGGAAAGGCGTTTTATTTTCTGGGTTGCATCCACGGCATTGGAGACCAGTTCTCTCAAAAAGATCTCATGATCTGAATAAAGAAATTTTTTAATGATCGGGAAAATATTCTCCGTATGAATGGAGATGGAGCCTTTTTCTTGCATAATCTGTAAATTTTTGAAATATTCAGGTTTTGCCTATGTGTGCAAGGCTTGTTCCAATCATGGGTTAAAGGACAAACTGACAGCAAACAAGCTATAGTATTAAAAAATGACAGGTTTCATCAGTACTTTAATCTTTTTTCCTGATCATTTTGCTAATGCTTTCCATGAGCTCTATTTGTACTTTTTGTATTTCCAGGAGGCGTTTATTCTGATGTAACAGCATGTGGTCAACTTTTTCATGCAATAATCTTATTTCTACCTCTGCTTTAAGGTTTACTTTATAATCATGTTCTGCACGGCTCCGGTCTTTCGCTTCCTGCCGGTTTTGGCTCATCATTATAACGGGAGCTTGTATAGCTGCAATGCAGGATAATAACAGGTTGAGCAAGATAAAAGGATAGGGGTCAAACCCTTTGTTGTGAAGCCACCAGAAATTAATGATCATCCAGACAATTAAGAAACAAAAAAAGATAATGATAAATTTCCAACTGCCACCAAAACTTGCCACTTTATCTGCCAGTAATTCCCCCGCTGTGTCCCTTTTATCTTTTTGCAAACGCAGGTTACCAGCAATAATTCTTTTTGTGCCAATACTTTTGGCAACGTTTTTTTCTACCTCCGTCAATTCTCCCAACTCTTCCTGTAATAACTGTTCGATATAATTTTTGCGTAATTCATTAAGTTGGCTATCCGGTAAATCGGGATTGTCGTCAGAACCGGGAACCTGTTGCCGGATGTATTCGTGAAAAGAATGAATAACAGGAGCTGCCATAATATTTTTTTTAAAAGCTACTGAATTTTTATGAGGCATTTTATATAAAAGGAAAGAACTTAGATTCAGGCATATATTCTTTCAATCGCCTCTTTATATTTTTCCATGATCACCTTGCGTTTGAGTTTTAAAGTAGGCGTCAATTCACCACCGTCAACCGTCCACTCATAAGGGAGCAGTTCAAATTTTTTGATCTGTTCCACATGATTAAAAAATTTATTGAAACCTTCTACCAGTTCTTTGAACATTTCAATCACCTTAGGATTACGAATGAGCGTTTCATTATCTGTTTCAATAATACCGTTTTGCCGGGCCCATTCCTGTAAATTAGGAACAGAAGGCACAATAAGGGCTCCTACATATTTTCTTTCGGATCCTACCACCATCACCTGCTCCACATAGATAGATTCCTTCAATTTACTTTCAATGGGAGTTGGAGCAACGTATTTACCACCACTGGTTTTGAATAATTCTTTTTTACGGTCAGTGATCTTTAAAAATCTATTGTCTGTCATTACACCAATATCACCGGTAAGAAACCAGCCATCTTTCATAGCTTCAGAAGTCAGGTCCGGCCTTTTATAATAACCCATCATTACATTGGGACCTTTTGTAAGTATCTCGCCATCTTCGGCAATCATTACTTCCACACCGTCTATCAGTGGCCCAACTGTTCCGAATTTTCTGTCTTTTTCATCATACCTGTTTACACTGATCACCGGAGATGTTTCTGTAAGCCCGTAACCTTCCATGATAATGATCCGGGCAGCAGTAAAAATCCGGATAAGCCGTATCTGGCAGGCGGCACTGCCTGTTACGATGCATCTTATATTATTGCCCAGCGCTTCTCTCCACTTATTGAAAATAAGTTTATTGGCAAGTGTTAATTGCATATTGTACCAAATCCCCTGGTTGGTATTGATCTCAAATTTTTCAGCCAAACCATGTGCCCAGAAAAATAGTTTTTTCTTTAGCCCTGTCAGTTCACTTCCTTTCAGCATGATCTTGTCATATACTTTCTCCAGCAGCCGCGGAACAGTGGTGAACATAGCAGGCTTCACCTCTTTCAGGTTGTCGCCGATTGTTTCCAGGCTTTCCGCATAGTAAATGGGAGTTCCTTTAAACAAATAGACATAGCTGATCATCTTTTCAAAAATATGGTTCAATGGTAAAAAGCTAAGGGCTTTCATATTGTCACCCGGTGGAAAACAATTAAAAGATGACATTACATTAGAAAGAATATTTCTATGGCTTAGCATTACTCCTTTGGGTGTGCCCGTAGTGCCCGAAGTATAAATAATGGTAGCCAAATCTTCATAATTAATTTTATCAGCTATGGGTTTTATCTGTGCCTGCCATTCAGGTGTAGCGCTATCGGTTACTTCTTTCCAGTGCCTGGCATTAGGGGTATGTTCAAATGTATAGATTTCTTTAAGGCTCGGTACACGTCCTTTAACACTCAATACTTTTAAAAAAAGATCTTCATCATTGACAAAGGCAATTTTTACCTGCGCATCTTTCAATACAAACTCCAATTCATTAACATTGATCGTTGGATAGATGGGAACAAGTATAGCGCCTATTTGTTGTACGGCAAGATCAAGCATAAGCCATTCGGGACGGTTCTTGCAAAGTATGGCTACTTTATCACGTCCTTCAACCGTCATATCATTGGGACCAATGCCAAGGCTCAGTAAACCTGCACTTAATTTATCAACCGTAGCAACTATATCCTTAGTGCTGTATGTTTTCCATTGCCCGCTTTCTTTACCCGCGAGCATTACTTCCAATGGTTCTCTTTCCAAATGCCAGGCAAGGCAATCAAATAATCTTCTTGGTTCGTTCATATTGCAATCATTAAATGAGGTTCAGTTGCTAAAGTGATAAACAGTTATTAAAATAAACAAATTAGTCAAAAAAACATAAAAAAGCCCTGATTTGTAAGATCAGGGTCTTTCAGTTGTCAATAGTAAATTATGAGTATTTTAAAGTGACTGGCAACCGGTAACATTCACTTAGTTAATCCCGTAGTATTGTCCCGCCGGTATTTTAAATATCCTGTTTCGTTGAAATTTATTGAAAGCTTCATACTGTTCGGTATGAGTTTTTGACCAGGTGTCATAGGCAGCCAGGTTTTCCGCAGCGCCAAAAAGCCATTGGTTATAAGCATCAAACAAACCTTCTTTCAGGAGCTGTTGCTGGTAGTCAAAAAGACGAAGAGGAAACTTCGCGGCATTATTTGGATACCAATCCAATATAAAACGGGAACGGATCATCGTCAATGTTTCGGTAGTAATGCCTTTGTTAGCAACAGAGGATTGTTTACTCATCGTTTGCAAAAAAGCTTTGGCAAATTCACTTTTGTTTTTTTCTTCACCCTTCATAAGGTCGGCTTCGGCAAACAGTTTTTCTTTATAAGCTTTCAGCAATTGTTGTTTCATAGCTATCCCTCTTTGAGAAAGACTTTCCATATTGATAAAGATTTCACCATAGACCAGGCTCCATACTTTATCTTTTGTATAAAAATAATATAAGGCGGCATTGTAATAGTTGCCGCTGTAAGAAGGATCCAGTTGAATTCCTTTTTCCCATTGATTGATAGCAGAATAATCCTTTGTTGACCAAAGTAGTTCACCATATTCGCTATATAAAGGGCCGCTTTTTGGAAATTTTTTCAAGCCTTTTTTATATATTTTCTCACATTCTTTTGCTTCTTCCAATGCCTTATAAACGTTTCCGGCTAATTGATATACCACTACGTCAGCGTCATCACGATCCACTAAAGCTTTAACTCCTTCCAGTGCTTTGGCATAATCTCTTTTCAGGTAATAACTCATGACCAGGTCTTTTTGCAATTCAAGATTCTTTTTGTCCTGCTGCAAAGCACGGGTCAATACAATGACAGCGTTATCAAAATCACCTGAACGCATAAAGGTCTTTGCTGTTTCATGCAATGTCTTTGCATCTTCTGTCTGCGAAAATGCCGCATGTGTAAAAATGGAAAGAATAAATAAGGAAAATATCTTTTTCATATTTGCAAAATAAAGTAAATACGTATAGCGAAAGCTCTTACGCTATTAAGATTAACAATTTCGATTTCATAGGATCATTTCAAAGTGGCAACCTCTTCGTAAGTCCCTTTAGGGATTTAGGGTTTCAGGGTTATAGGGTTATAGGGCATGCGTCAGCAATCCATCTCTCAATTTCGGCTCAAACCAGGTGCTTTTGGGCGGCATTACATTGCCGCTGTCTGCTATGTCAAACAATTGTTGGATTGTAACCGGGTACAAGCTAAATGCAATTTTCATTTCACCGCTGTCTACTCTTTTTTCCAATTCTTTCAGCCCTCTTATTCCGCCTACAAAATCAATACGTTTATCTGTACGCTGATCTTTAATGCCGAGCAGCTTATCTAAAATATTATTGGATAAAATAGTTACATCCAGCACACCGATAGGGTCTTCTGAATAAGTATCTTTTCTTGCTGCAAGAATGTACCACTGCTTATCCAAATACATGCCGAACTCATGCAGTTGAGCCGGTTTTACCTGTTCAAGACTTTGAGTGATCTGGAAGTCTTCCTGTAAAGCGCTGATAAAATCGTCAGCATCCTGTCCATCCAGATCTTTTACCAAACGATTATAATCAAGAATAGCCAATTCGCTGGCAGGAAATATCGTGGTAAGAAAATATTTCGCTGCTTCATTGCCAGGTAACGCTTTACTTACTTTGGCGGCGGAAGCGGCACGGTGATGGCCATCGGCTATATAAGTGGCCGGAACTTTTTCAGCGAATAAACGGCTAATGTCTGCAATAATTGCATCATCATTTATTGCCCAAATAGTATGCTGAATGCCATCATCAGCAGTGAAATTATAAACTGGTTGATTGGAGTTTTTCCAATTGTATATGATGGAATCAATTTCAATAACGTTGTTATACGCAAGGAAAACATTGCCTGTTTGTGCACCGATCGTTTTCATGTGATCGATACGGTCTTTTTCTTTTTCAGGACGGGTAAACTCATGTTTTTTGATCACATCATTAAAGTAATCCTCAACCGATGAAACACATACAAGACCTGTCTGACTACGTCCATTCATTATTAGTTGATAAACATAGTAGCAGGGCTTTTCTTCATTAAAGATGATGCCCTGTTTTATAAACTCCTGCAGATTTTCTTTGGCTTTATCATAAACAGCCTGGCTGTGTACATCTGTGCCATCGGGCAGGTCTATCTCCGCTTTGGTGATATGTAAAAAAGAAAAAGGATTTCCTTTCGCTTCCTCTTTTGCTTCAGTACTATTTAATACATCGTAAGGTCGTGAGGCTACTTTATCTGCCAGGTCTTGTTTGGGTCGTAATGCTTTAAAGGGGGAAATGATTGCCATTGCTTTATTTTATTGCTTCAATATTGTCTGAATACAGGTTAATAAGATGATGTGTTGTAAGAAGAGATTCCACTTGTTTCCAATATGTTTCAATTACTGCTATAAAATTAATCAGCTTCAGATTGCCAAATTTTATGTGTACTACTTTTGGCGGACTGCCTTTCAATAATTGATAAACAAGAAAGTCTTTGTCCTTGCTGATAATGGTCAGGTTATTTGTTTTTGCATATTGCCAGATTGCCTCATCATCCCAGGATGGGTTAATCTCCGAAACATGAACAAAACGTTCATTTTCCCATATACTTATTTTGGCGGGAAGATTGGCATCGATCAAAAAATCAGGCATGCGTATTCACAGGTTGGTAATGAATTTCTTTGCCCGAAACTTTTGCAGCATATTGGAGACAGGCGTTGATATCCTCTTTCTGCAATAAGGGATATTGAGCAAGAACTTCTTCAATGGTATTGCCAGCCCCTAAAAATTCCAGAACAGTTTGAACGGATATTCTCATATTGCGTATACTGGGTTTCCCATCTAATTGCGCAGGGTTTATGGTTATTCTGTTTAAATAATTTTCCATAGCGTAAAACTACAATTATTTTCAGGACTTGCGATTTGCAAAATCTTTCATTAAATCTGTCAACACGATCACACTTTCAATGGTTAATGCGTTGTACATCGAAACCCTGAAACCGCCTACACTGCGGTGCCCCTTTATGCCATACATTCCTTCCTGCTTACACAATTCAGCAAATTCTTTTTCCAATGCGGGATCTTCCATTACAAATACCGCATTCATTTTGCTACGGTCTTCTTTGGCAACAGGTCCTTTAAAAGCAGGCAGACTATCTAATGTGTCATAAAATAATTTCGCTTTGGCATCATTCAGTTTTTCGATGGCATCTACACCGCCTTTATTCTTTAACCAGCGCAGTGTAAGCATTGCTACATATACCGCAAACACCGGTGGTGTATTCAGCATACTGCCTTCTTTAATATGATTGCGGTAATCAAGAATAGTAGGAATAGTGCGGGTTACTTTGCCCAGTATATTTTTATTGACCACTACAAGATTTACACCGGCAGCACCCATATTCTTTTGTGCACCGGCATAGATAAGGTCAAACTTATTAAAATCAAGTTGACGGCTCAATATATCACTGCTCATATCTGCAACTAATGGAACGCCACAATCATAAGGTATATGATGCCATTGTGTGCCTGCTATTGTTTCATTGCTGGTAATATGCAGGTAAGCGGATGTAGGCGAAGCTGAAATGTTTTTTGGAATGGTAGTATGATTACTTTCTTTAGAAGAACCTACGATCTCTACGTGGCCAAATAGTTTTGCTTCTTTAATAGCTTTGCCTGCCCAGGTACCCGTTTCCGTATAAGCGGCGATTTCATTTTCATTCAGCAGGTTCATGGGTATTTGCATAAACTGGGTGGTAGCACCGCCATGAAGAAATAAAACTTCATGATCGGCATCTAACTGCATCAATTCCTTTACCGTTGACCTTGCTTCTTCCATCACGGATTCGAACAAGGGAGTGCGGTGGCCTATTTCCAGGATGGATAAACCTGTATTTTTAAAATCAATAACAGAACGGCTGGCCTCTTCAAAAACTTCTTTGGGTAAAATAGAAGGACCGGCGTTGAAATTATGGATCACAGATTTCATAGATTCAATCATGATTTCGCTGATTTTATGAAGGCGCAAAGATAGTTACCGGCTACCAGTTTCCGGTTGCCGGTAATCGGAAACTGGTAACTAATCATGCTCGCTGTCTTTTAATGCGCTGTTTTTCCATGCATTATTGAGATTTTCAAATTCTTTCAGGTCTTCCGGAGAAAAATTCTTATTACTTAATTTGGTAAGATCAGGCTGGCCGGCATTGACCCAGGCGGTGTACCAGAAAGAAGCTACGGCGAAAATGGATTGACGCATACGCCGCTCTACCATGCCTTTTAGTTTGTCATTATAAGCTTTGGAATAAGAGGAAGAATATTGACGGATCATTACACCGTTTCGATCCTCAAAAGCAAAGCGCTGATCTGGCGGAAAAGAAAGAGAAAGCTCTTTTTCAAATTTTAATACGGTGTCAGCTGCTGCCGCACTTTCCATTACCCTTGCCCAGATAAAATCCGTCGGATTTTTTATAAATTCCGCTTTTCCAATAAAAAAATCCCATTCTTTTTCGGCCAGTAATTCGGGTATGCGACTTTCCCAGAATCCATGAATGCCTTTCTGATCCGTGTATTGGCCATTGTGATTTTTTGTAGCATGCAAGGGTACATGCGAGTCAGCGATATAATGCCCGATCTCTGCGGAATATTTTAATATTCTTGCCTGGTTCTTTTCTTTAAAAGCATTGGTTAATCGGTAAAGCATGGTTTGTAACCACCAGGGGACAACGCCATAAGTATTCAGAGTGTCTTCGGAATATTTGGCTACGGCATCATTCCATTTGCGGGGCAAAGAATCATAAGGATAAACACCATAGTGATCGATATCTATATAATGTCTTGGACCTTCTTCAGCTACAGCATACCTTCTTTTATCAGGATCAACGGCATGTTCTTCTAAAAAAGCAATATGTGTTTTATATAACACCATCATCTCCGGTGGCAGCAGGAATATTGCATACTGGTTGATCTTGCGGTGAGCATAAAAGCCCCAGCAGAAACTGGTATGAGTAAGGAGTAAGAGTAATGCAAGAGTAAGAAGTTTCCTCATTGCCTTCTTTTATTTTAGCTGCTGTTAATTATCAGAATGTAATTCCGGTTTCGTTCTTTCTGCATCCAGATCCACCACGCCACCAGTCACCGCATACTTCATCGCTTCTCCTGAAGTGATGCCATCTATTTTACGAACCCTGTTTCTTGGTAAGATATATAATTGCCCGGCAAAATTGTAAGCCTGTGGTACATATACAGCTACTTTATCGGCACCCATTTCAAATTTTGTCATTTCCTCATCGGTTAAAAAACCAATGATCCAGACATCTTCAGAAAAAACATTGGCGAGTACTGATTTATTGAATCGTTTTTTATTACCTGCAAAGGCTTCAAAAAAATCTTTAGTAGATGAATAAATGAATTTGACCCCCGGTGTCCGTTCTATTAATTGATCGAAGAAATTAATAGCGCTGCCCATCAGAAAATTGGAGCTGAACCAGCCCACCAGTATCACAAATACGAGAATGATCACAAAACCTAAACCCGGAATAGGCAAATAAGGTCGCAAAATGCTGTCAATCTTATCAAAAAGCCAATACAATACATAGGCAGTAATGCCTATTGGCGCCAAAATAATAATGCCCTGAATAAAATATCCGAAAACTTTTTTGATCCTTAGGCGGCCGGGATTACTGGTCCCCTGATTCATGGGTGCTGTAGTTTAAAATCGAAGTTAGTAAAGTTTGTGGTTTG
>JAKFEJ010000649.1:0-4857 GCA_036675745.1 Chitinophagaceae bacterium
ATACCCCAATCAGCAGATTGAGAATATCCCGCAATATTGATGCAAATCAAAAGGAAAAGACATGTTTGTTTCATTCGTTATAGTTTGAGTGGGGTACAAGATAATTATTTGATGTTAAATAATATGTTAGAAAAGAGTATTAACCAACCTTCTAAGTAATTGGCCTTATTCAAAATTTTATAGCTTTTTGACAGCAGGGGGATTTGAATTATCAAAGAGCTTGTATATATTTGAGGCTTCTGCTTATAAATTAAAATTTTTATACAAAAAATTAAACCAAAACTAAAAGAAATGAAAAAAATGATCTTGACCTTTTTTGCAGGAATTCTGTCGTTAGCAATTTTTGCGCAAAACGATGTAATGGCAAAACACAGCGGGGAAAAAATTGAGGTTAAAGTGATTAAGGTAGGTGAAACAACAATTGCATATAAGTACCCGGGTGAGGATGCTGAGCAAACAATTGGAAAATTTGCAGTGTCCACAATTACTTATGGCACCAGCGGACGCAAGGAAGTTATATCTGAAAAAATTATTATTTCTGGTAAAGGTGACTGGGAAAAAGTAGAGATATTAACTGATAAAAGCCAGGTAATAGGTTTGAAACAAGGCGAAGCAGTTCGTGGCAAAACATCCGGAATGTTAAGTTACAATACAGCAGGTTCAGCGGATAAAAAAGCTACTAAAAAAATTAAAGAAGCTGCAGCTGAAAGCGGTGCGCCTTTTGTTTTGATGACATCTGATAAAAACGATGGATTTGGTATAAAGCAATCAGTAAAAAATGGTGTTGCGTATAGTTATAAATAAGTAGTAAGAAAATCATAATCATCAAGAGACTGCCCGCATATTTGCGGGCAGTCTCTTTTCTTTTAGGACATTCTTTATAAAACAAAAAGGGTGATTGAATTTCAACCACCCTCTTTTGTCTCTTTGTCTCTTTGAACTCTTAGCCCGGCATGCGGGAGATGTATTTTTCTATCTGTTTTATCTGGTCAACGATCTGCGGGGTAGTGGGCTTCAGTGCTTTTGTCTTACGGAAAAAATCTTTAGCCGCACGAAACTCTCTCTTATTCATCATGATGCTGCACATCTGCAAGTATGCAGCCGCTTCATTTTCTTTATCCGGCAATCCCTTGCGCAATGCCTGGCGGATATAACTCTCCGCCTGTTTCAAATCATTTTTTTGCATGGAAAGCATCCCCATCTGCAACAAGCTGGCGCCTTCGGCTTCTTTCATTGGCATTCCAAGATCAAGGCCTTTTTTCATCATTTTTTCCGCGCCATCAAAGTCTTGTTTCATCATGGCGATATTCCCTTTCAGTGTATAATAAACGGAACGTATGGGTTTATATAAAAGATTGGGAAACTGGATGGAACTCAATACTTTTTCTGCTCCGTCCATATCGCCGCTTTCCATATATGATTGGATAAGCCTAAGCGGGCCAAAAAAGAAATGACCCAGGATAAGAATAAGACCTACAAGGTATAAAGGAAAGGCAGGCCAGAAGCCGGCTGCATAATTGACATAGCCGCCGAGCAACACCAATCCGATGCCGATCCAGAGGCGATATTTTATCAGAATATTATAAAACTTCATGTTTTGATCAGTTAAGGCGGCAAAGGTAACGGACTGGGGGGAAAGAGAGAAATGGAGAATAGTCCACGGTCGACAGTCAATAGTCCATAGATAGAGGCTGAAGATTGAAAATTCGTTGGTCAATTGAGAGTTTCATTTTTTCACTTCTGACATCCGACTTCCATCCTCTCCTTCTTAGTTCTCTTCTTCAAAATAGATCTTATAATATTTCTTGCCGGTCATTTCGTCTATTCCTCTTTCAATCAGGTCGCGGCGACCGTGGATGTAGATATGAAAATTCTTATCCAGTTTTAATACCGTTTTAAATACCCGTTGTTGTTTTTTTACAGCCGCCAGGTGAATGTCAAATTCATCTTCTATTTCAAAATTGCGGGAAGCTTCAAAGTTTTTTTTATGATCCATGAAGGCATTGACCACTTCGGGGTGATGGATCACTTCTTCCGTAAACTCCTTCAGGCTGAATTGTTCTTTTGTTTTAAAATAATCTATCGAACGGTTCAGCAGATCAACCTGGTCGGTTTTGGTTACCTCGAATTTTTCGGCATATTCATTTGTGATAAAATTTTTGCAAAGGCTTAAATATTTATCGGTGTGATGATAGCTATCCGCCCATGGTTTTAGCTGTAAAAAATCATTTACCCAGTATTGCGCATCCTGTTGCTTGTTGGTATTATCCACTACACAAACCTTGTAACCATCCGCTGTATTGGTTTTGAAAATAAGGCAACCTTTGTCCAGCTTGTTGATATTGATACCTTCTTCCTGTGTAAGCTCCCATTGCTTTTCCCGCGGAAATATTTTTAAAAAAGTTTCTTTGGTTTCCGATTTGAAAATACCAATGGCTTGTATATACTCTTTTTCAAACGGAACTTTATCAAATAAGGCTACATACAACTCTCCTTCTTTTACTTTACTATGAGTAGACTTGCTGTAAAGAAATTGCGCCAGCAAGCCTGATTGCTCAATGAAATTATTGTCGTTTTCAAAGATGCGACTTACGTATGTATATACTTCATTCAGTGAAAGATCACTCAAATGTGTAAATTGGTGCAATTCATTTTCGTTAAATGCCCCGAGAAAATAACGGGTAAGCAATTTGGTGACGATTTCATCTTCTATCGTGAGTGGTTCATCAGATAGTCGAAGTTCTTCGCCCCGGGTAGGATTACCTACTTTATGAACGATTACCTGTTGAAGTTCTACGTCGTCAATACCTGTCATGCCTTTTTATTAAGGCGGCGAAGATAGGAGGGTAAGAATTAAAAATCCAATGCTGTTAATTGATTAGTCTTTGGCGTCGTTGATCTCGATCCAGTAGCCGTCAGGGTCTTTGAACCAGATCTGTTTTACTCCATCCACCCGGTTGGTAATGCTTTTTTTCTGGCCTGCCCAATTCTCATATTCAATATTATTTTTATTCAGTGTGGTAGTAAAGTCATCCACCGAAGAAACGGAAAAACAAAGATGGGTATTTTTATTATGCGTGGCTGGCGCCTCAGCGCCGCTGATCACATGCAGGTGACTTTGAGGACCAATGCTGAACCAGGTATGTTTTCCATCATGGAAAGGCTCCTGTATTGTATCCAGCCCGATAATATCACGGTAAAATGCCGTGCTGACCTGCAGGTTTACTACATAAACAGCGATATGGTTGAGGCGGGCTTTGGTTTTTGAAGTTTGCGCTGATACATTTCCCGGAGAATAGAAGATTGACATTATAAAAACGAAATATAGTATGAAATTCTTTTTCATATGTTGGTCATTAATAAGAGAAAGATAGGAAAATACAATAACATGGGTTGCCAACTGTTTACAATTGGCTGCAATATATTATTTTTGCCGCCCATTGGTCCCATAGTTCAATGGATAGAATATCCCGCAAGCAAAGTGGCCCGGTAGTTCAATGGATAGAATAGAAGTTTCCTAAACTTTAGATACAAGTTCGATTCTTGTCCGGGCTACTTTGCTGATGCGGGACTAAACTTTTGATACAGGTTCGATTCTGCCGGGACTACAAATTTTCCTTCTATGTTTTACGCTTAGGTTTTGAAAAGCGCCGGTCATGATTATTGCTACAAAGGTGATTGCCACGACCTTCGGAACGATTAAAGCAATACAATCCGGGAATGACGGAATCGATCCGACCTTATACAACATTTAAGATGGTCTATTTTGAAAAGTTTGAAACCTTGAAGGAGGCTGTGATGAGAGAGGAATACTTTACATCTGCTGCAAGCAGGGATCACCGGGGGAGCTACTCCAGTATAAGTTCAGTATAAGTCCAGTATAACTCCAGTATAACTATTTTGAGATTTGAGAAGAGTGTTGTAGTTTGGAAACCTATGCGATCTAAAAAAAATCCGCCTTGCCCAGGCAATCCTGAAGATTATGTGCTGATAAAAACCAAAGAGGGAGTGTTTTGGAGAAGAAAGAGAGGCAGTATAAAACCTGTTTCATTGAACCACGGTTTTCAGATAGCAGTAGAAGCAACCAAAATAGTGGCCCCTGCCGCCAAACGGATCATCACAGCGTTACAACCTTATTTAAGCGGGCTCCATACCGGAAGGCTAAACATACGCATCAGCAATGCTTTGCGCAGAAGCCTTAAAGAAACAAAGGGGTTAAAGCTTTCTTATTTAAAAGGAATTGAAGTGCAGGCAGAACATGCCCTGGAGCAAATGCTTTACGCTTATAAAGCAGGGGTTGATGATAAAGGAGTGTATATTGAAATACCGATTGATAAAGGAGTGGTGAAAGCACAAAACCGGCTAGCGACACACTATTATTTTGAAGCATTACTGGTATATGGTGATGTAAATAAAGAAAAAGGACTTAGGATAAAGGATGTTGAATCGCCGTTGTATCCTATAAACAGTAAAACCAAAGCGATCTGTGTTTTATCACTGCCTTTGCCAGCAAAGGGGGATTGGATGGCTGTATTAAAACTTAGTTGCCTTGAGGGCAATGAATTGGCGGCGCATCCAAAACATTATAGAATGAAAGTAGTGGAGGTGGGGACGCAATGAGTTTTTGTTTGGGAGCCAGGTGTCAGCGCCGGGTCCACGCCGCCACAGGGGGATGTGCCGGTACTGTGATTTATGCCGACCCTTTTGGTTCGCGCCGGTAATTAGTCCTGCTTTTGCTTATGTTCCCATTTATCATGCAGCACCTTCACCGCATCAAAAAAAAGTACCAGGAACCCGTAACCAAAAATAAGGTTGTGCCTGTCCATTCCTTTTCCTGATTGTTCCATCAGATCGTTA
>JAKFEJ010000705.1:0-4813 GCA_036675745.1 Chitinophagaceae bacterium
GGTATTATTTTAAACAGGTCATCGCTGGCATTTCCTTTTCGAACTAAGGCCCGAAACCTGTTCCTTACAGGGTGTGTTCTTTTATTTTTACTACAAGTAGTCGCTCTTCTGTACACTGCTAATGAGTCGCAGGGTTGGGCCGGTATCCGCGTAAAAACCGGTTTATTGATTACACCCCTTGCCATTTGTTTAACCACCTCAATTGTTGCAGTCATATACAGAAAATTGATCCTGCATTATTGTCTTATACTTTTCACAGCAACGGTATACTGCCTTTTCATTTCCTTTTTAAATTACCAGAAAATCGCCGATGATTCTCTATTCTTTTACCATTCATTAGTCAGTCCGCTCAATCAGCATGCCATCTATTTTTCACTTTTGGTTATAATCGGCCTTATTTTTCTGCTGGAAAATAGCAGGGAAAGGGATTTTATTTTCACCCGCTTGTTTCAATTTTTTCTTATCGTTTATTTTTCTGTATTCCTGTTTCTGCTTTCCTCGAAACTTGTCATCGGCTTTTATATTTTTTACCTTTTTTACTATTTTATAAAACTTCTACAAAAAAATAAGCTAAACAGGCTGGCAATTACCGGTTTGCTTGTGCTCAGTATTACCCTGGTGAGTTTGGTTTTGATTGTACGCAATCCGGTCAGCAAAAGGTTTTCTGAAATAATAAACGGAGACATCAAATTAGTGGCACAGGACAGCTTTGATAAGGGTGATTATTTCAACGGTCTGCAGTTCAGGTTGCTCCAATGGAGATTTGTTGGAGAGATCCTTACTGAAACTAAATGCTGGTGGACAGGTGTAAGCCCCGGTGACGCCCAGGATTTTTTAAATAAAAAATACCTCTCCAAAAATATGTATTCCGGTGAGCCGGGACGTGGAGATCGTGGGTATCTTATTTATAATACGCATAACCAATTCCTGGAAACCATTTTGCAAAACGGCATTATTGGCTTGTCCGTTTTACTGATCATCTGTTCTTCGTTGGTAAAAATGGCCTTAAACGAAAAAAACAGGATGACCAGTTTTATTATCCTGTTATTATTAGCCTGGTTATTTACGGAGTCCGTATTTGAAACACAGTATGGCATAATTATCTTTACCTTCTTCTCTTTGTTTGTTACTACTGGTAAAACTGAAAAGCCAACTTTTTAACGATATATTCCGTTTGGAAAGTCAAATCACAAAAAACTAAAAACAGCATTGCAGCTTGCAATATCAAAATAGTGAAGTGAAGAAAATTCTGAGAAATACCTGGCGCATTCTTGATAAAAAGGAAAAGAAGCATTTTAGTATGCTGATCCTATCTGACATTATCATCAGTATTATTGATATAGTTTCTCTTGCCCTCCTGTTATGGATCATTCAATTTTATATTGAGCCGCAAAACAACCATTATTTATCCTTTTTACCCCGATGGCTTGCCGATAGGGAATCAGCATGGCTTATCGCCCTTTTCTTCATTCTGTTCGGACTTAAAAACATGGCTGGCTTCTATATTGATAAAGCACATTATCAATTCAACAGCCAGGTAGCTATAAGAATATCGCATACTAAACTCGTAAATTATCAGAATGCAGGATATGATGAGTTTGTCAATATTGATTCTTCAAAACATATCCGGCTGATATGCTTACAGCCTTTTGAATTTTGCCAATATATATTATCAGGCATTCAGCAGATCATCACGCAATCATGCCTGATCGACATTGCGGTCGTAGCTATCTTCTTGTTTAATGTAAAATTGTTTTTACTGCTACTGTTGATACTCGTACCGCCTGTGATTATTGTATTTTACCTGATCAAAAAAAGAATGGCTGCTGCAAGGAAAAGCATACAACTCAATAATCAACATTCCTATCAATATGTATTGGACGCATTAAAGGGCTATATAGAAAGCAATATTTATAACCGGAACGATTTTTTTCTTAATCGTTTTATACATTCCCGGAAAAAATTCAGCGTTTCTTTATTTGATACATTGCTGATCCAAAGCATGCCGGCACGTATTATTGAAGTCTTTGCCATACTTGGTTTATTTATCCTGATAGTCATTGCAAAATGGTCAGGAAATGATGATACAGCATCGTTGTTAACAATCGGGGCTTTTATGGCCGCAGCTTATAAGATCATACCGGGAATAGTGAAGATCACTAATATCAGCGGGCAGATGAGGGCTTATGAATTTTCAGCCAGTGATTTACTGCAAAGCAATAAATTCCCAAAAAAGGCTAACGAGGTATCACCGCTAACCAATATTCAATCAATCCGGTTAAAAGATATAAGCTTTAATTACGCCACACAACAGGTGCTGACAGATTTTGACCTTGCCATTCAAAAAAAAGATTTTATTGGTATTACCGGTGCATCCGGAAAAGGAAAAACAACAATATTGAACATATTACTGGGGTTCCTGGAAGCTGCCAAAGGCGAAGTCATCATCAACGATATTGCTTTAAGGAAAGAGAGCTTAAAAGTATACTGGCCTTCTATGGCTTATGTACGTCAACAAACATTTTTTATTCATGATACGCTATTACGCAATATTACCCTGGAAGAAAGTGGTCATGATCAAAAAAAATTACAAGATGCTATTCAGGTTTCCGGGCTGGATACTTTTATTGCCCAATACCCTGAAGGGCTTGATAAAATGATCATGGAGAATGGGAAGAATATAAGCGGCGGTCAGCAACAAAGGATTAGCATTGCGAGAGCATTGTACAGGAATGCTGATCTTATTTTGCTGGACGAACCTTTTAATGAATTGGACGAAGCCTCAGAAGTTTTATTGCTCGAACATTTCAGGGAATTAGCACAACAAGGTAAATTGATCATACTGATAACCCATAATAAAAAAGCCTTATCGTACTGCACTAAAATTATTTCATTGGATGAACAAGGATGAAAAAACATTGGTCATTCTCACTCCTGGTTTTGCTAAAGATGAAGCGGATAGTACCTGCTTGCCCTTGCAGCAACAATTGATCAGGGCTTTAAGAGAAATTAACCCGCTGCTAAACATCATTGTGCTGAGCTTGCAATATCCCTTCCATACCAAAAAATATACCTGGTTTAATACAACAGTGATCCCTTTTAATAGCAAAGGAGGATTATCCAGGTTGCTGGTGAGAAGAAAATTAAATGCAACTTTAAAAACGATTCACAAAGTAACTCCAATAACCGGCCTGCTTAGTTTTTGGTATGGAGAATGTGCGGCAGTAGGTAAACAATTTGCAGATAAACATGGCCTGAAACATTTTTGCTGGATATTGGGGCAGGATGCCAAAAAAGAAAATAAATACCCGAAACGAAGTCAACTGGCCCCTGGTGAACTAATTGCCTTATCTGATTTTCTCCAAACCGAATTTGAAAAAAATCATGGTATAAGACCGGGTTACTTAATACCTGCCGGAATTAATCCCAACCTGTTCAGCACAAGTAAAAAAGAAAAAGATCTTGATATCATTGGAGCAGGCTCGTTGATCCCGCTAAAACAATATGATATATTCCTTGAAGTGATAGCTGAAATAAAAAAGCAGATCCCCGGAATAAAAGCCATGTTGATTGGCAAAGGGCCTGAAAAAGACAGGTTGCAATTACTTATTTCACAATTGGGATTGCAATCTAATGTTGTATTAACCGGTGAACTTCCCTATCCCGAAGTGCTTGAACGCATGCAAAGAGCAAAAGTATTTTTGCATACTTCATCTTATGAAGGCTTTTCCGGCGTTTGTCTTGAAGCGTTATATGCCGGGGCTCATGTTATCAGCTTCTGCAAAGCAATGAACAGGGAAATTGAACAATGGCAGATTGTATCATCCAAAGAAGAGATGGGGCAAAAAGCAATAACCATTTTAGAAAATCCGTCTTTAATTTACAACAGGGTAACATTTTGTACAATGAATGAGATTGCGAAAAAGATGGAGGTGTTATTTTTTAAACCTATATAAGATCCCTTTTGCTATCTTCTTTAAAGGAACTAAACTAAAAGGTTTGTTCTTCCATGCTTTAAAAAATTGACAGATCGCTTTTCCGCTTTCTCTATGTTGCAGATATTGTTCTCCGAAATTTATATATGCTCTGAATAAAGAATCCGCAACTAATTTTGGAGGTAAAGAACTTTTATAGGATCTGATCATTTCAAGACCCTGGTATTGTCTTTTTTCCCAATTTAAGCTACTCAAATTAGTATCGTGCAGACGGCGATAAAATAATGGTTCATAAAGAATAACAGCTTTGAATTTAGTTGCAAGACTTAAAATGAAATTCACCTCAGAAAGCGGCTTCGTTTTGAAACCTCCTATACTCTGTACACATTCCTTCCTTAAAATCAATGTTGACGTAGTAGCAGCTACTTCAGATTTAAAAAAAGAAATAAAAATATTATCATACTTTATTCCTTCTCTTTGTTTATAAAAGTATTCTAACGGCTCATTGATGTTTCTGAAATTATATCCCCCTGTTAGGGAAAACCCTGCTTCCGGATATTGTTGTAAGGCTATTAGCTGTTTTTCAAGCTTGGTTTCTGCCCAAAGATCATCTGAATCTATAAATGCGATCAGTTCTCCTGTAGTTTTTTCCAGTCCAATGTTTTTGATTTTACTCCTTATTCCAACTCTCCCTGCTTTATAAAACCGTATTCTGGTATCTCCTGTTTTCTCAATTATTTCTTCGGTATTATCATCAGAACCATCATCTACTATTATCAATTCCCAGTTTTGATAAGTTTGATTCCGAATGCTCTCAATGGTTTCGGTGATATAGTCCGCCCGGTTGTAAGTAGGCATAATAATACTTACTTTGGGAG
>JAKFEJ010000374.1:0-4751 GCA_036675745.1 Chitinophagaceae bacterium
GATCTTAGTATAAGAGATACCACCCGGTTTTATCAATGGCGAAAAGATTTTGATTCATTGGTTGCCGCCAATGCTTTACCGCAGTTAACCACTTTGCGTTTTGGAAATGATCATACAGAAGGGATGAGAGCAGGAAAAGCAACTCCCTTTGCGCATGCAGCCGATAATGACCTGGCGGTCGGAATGTTTATTGACCATCTCAGCAAGAGTCCTGTTTGGAAAGAAAGCGTCGTATTCATTTTAGAAGATGATGCACAAAATGGTCCTGATCATGTAGATGCCCACCGTAGCACGGCTTATGTAGCGGGTCCGCATGTAAAAAGAAACTATGTGGACCATACGATGTACTCAACATCAGGAATGTTAAGGACTATCGAGTTAATACTTGGTATGCCGCCAATGACCCAATACGATGCTGCTGCAACTCCTATGTGGAGGTGTTTTACCAGCAAGCCTGATTTCACAGCTTTTGATCATCTTCCATCCAATGTAGATTTGAATGATAAAAATCCGGCTAATACTCCATTAGCTATTTTCTCAGAAAAATTTGACTGGTCAAAGGAAGATGCGGTACCTGATCTCACGTTTAATGAAATATTATGGCAAGGAATCAAAGGCACACCTGCACCATCGCCGGTAAGGGCAGCTTTTTTAAAACGCAATCACAAAGAAGACAGGGGCGAAAAAGATGATGATGATTAATGAATTTCAAATGAAATTGTTCATCACTAAATAATAAAAGCAGGTGCAGAGCCGGTTTTTTTCATCTTTTGCCGTTAACTTAAAGTAGCTAAACCGCATAAATATGAAACCGCTTATACCTTCATTTATAGTTGCCGTATTCATTTTTACATCCTGCAACAATCATAAGCAATCCTTATCTGAGGTATTGAATAAAGGCAAATGGGTGGACCTTAGTTATGAGTTCTCTGCACAAACTCTATACTGGCCCAACAATCCCTCAGGGTTCAGATTAGACACCGTTTCAGAAGGAACAACAGAGGGAGGCTATTATTATTCATCCTTTGCTTTCAATGCGCCGGAACATGGCGGCACACATCTTGATGCACCTATTCATTTTGCAGCACAGGGATTAAGTGCGGATAAACTTAGTTTGGATCAGCTAACTGGTGATGCTGTAGTAATAGATGTTTCTGCAAAAGCATTAAAAAACCGGGACTATCTTATTACAGCAGATGATATACTGGAATGGGAAAAAAAGAATGATACAATAAAACAAAATACCATTGTATTATTTAAAACCGGTTATGGACAGTTTTATCCGGATGCTGAAAAATATTTTGGCACATCCGAAAAAGGAGCGGAAGGTATATCAAAACTCCATTTTCCCGGTATTGATCCTAAGACTGCGGAATGGCTGGTACAGCATAAAATAAAAGCCGTTGGCCTTGATACTCCAAGTATTGATTACGGGCAATCAAAAGATTTTAAAACTCACCAGGTATTGATGGGCGCCAATATTCCTGCATTTGAAAATGTGGCTAATTTGGAACAGTTGCCGGCAAGGGGAGCTTACGTTGTAGCCTTGCCTATGAAAATAAAAAATGGAAGTGGTGGGCCGTTGAGAATAATTGCATGGATTACAACTTCAAAGTAAAACTATTAACCCTCTTCCTTTCCTCCCGGGTGTCCATTACAAAGAACTTTCGAGCCGATGTCTACTTATGGGCCATGTGTGTTAGCCAGCGACCTGGCGTCAATTAGTAATGGATCTCATTCAGCTCTAAATAACCCGTCACAATATGAGCAGCCCTTATGCAATTATAAAATTTCACCGAACTGTGCTCATAGTCAAAGGCCAGCAAGAACAAAGAAAAGCCGGACTTGTAAAAGGGTCCGGCTTTTAACTATATTGACACGAAGATCAATCAAGTGGTATTTTTTGAGCATTCTCAGCCAACCACTGATCAAATGATTGTATAGAAGGGTTTAGTTGCTTTGAAAAATTGACATCACGGGTAGAAGTGCATACTTCTTCAAAGTCGCGGTAAAACTGGAACATGTTACCAAGGTCATCTGCCCCGGGAAAACCGAAACTTCTGAATATTTCCGGCGTTACATTGTTGTAGACTACTTCCTGTCCCAACGCTTTGGTTAATGATTCAGCCATTTGCTGACAGGTAGGCTCACCTCCGGCGATACCAATAGTTTTGCCAATCATTGTTACTCCTTTTTTAAAAATACCATAAGCACATTTGCCAATATCTTCGGAAGCAATGCCCGATAATTTTTTATCATCCATTGGAAATGTGATCGCTAACTTACCATCAGGGCCAAGCTTAGGCCCCGAACCAAAATAGATCAGGTTTTCCCAGTAAAACGAAGGCAACAAAAAAGTAGTAGGTACTCCGGCTTCTGTAAAAAAATTATTAGCTTCTCCCTTAGCATCAAAGTGGGGCACTTTATATTTACCCATGAGTGTAGGCATACGGTTGTCATTCAGCGGCACCCATTTCCTGGTATCTTCGAGAGTAGACCATATAACATGCTTCAGCCCCGCAGCCTTAGTAGCTTCAGCCATATTTTTTGCTTCAGCCAATTCTTTTTCCGGAGAAAAATGCGCCCAGTAAAAAGTAACACAATAGGCGCCATAGGCTCCCTCCAATGCCCGTTTCATACTTTCGGCATCATCAATATCAGCAGTTACAACCTCTGCGCCTAATCTCAATAGTTCTTTAGCTTTCTCAGATGAGGAATCTCTGGTAATGGCACGAACAGCAAATTCACTATTACTATCGTGCAGGATAGCCCGGGCAAGTCCGCCGCCTTGTGCGCCTGTAGCGCCAAATATGACAATGATTTTTTTGGTAGCCATGATTTTTAGTTTTATAGAAGTTATGTTACAATAAGCTAATCATTGCTCATTGATAAAATTATTTTTCAACAACTATCGTATGATCCAAATTAAACACGGGATCTCGTTTCCTCAGGAAGCAATTAAAGAATCAATTTTATCAGCAAGCTTCCTGTCCTTCTCTGTAACAATATCCCCGGCATCATGTGTTGACAACCACACTTCCACCGTATTCCACACATTTTTCCATTCAGGATGATGATCCATTTTTTCTGCGGCCAAAGCTACCCTTGTCATAAAAGCAAAGGCTTCACTGAAATTTTTAAACTCGAATTTTTTATACAGTTTTTTGTTAGTTTCTTCCCATACTTTCCCCGTTCCTTGTAAGGTATCGCCGGGAGAAAATTTTCTTTCCGTTGTAAAATGTATTTGCATGGCCAGGTTTTTTAGTTATTCTGAATTTAAATAAGGTACTAAAAAACAAGATGCTCTTTGTTTTTTATTTTTTCATTGGTTAGTTCTACTACTAATTGAACACCCGTAATAGTGCGAACAGGATTGATGATCCGCTGAAGGTCGGCATCGCTGACCGAATCATCTCTCATTAACCATAAAAAATCAAGATGCTTGAATTCAGGCAATAAATATTCTCCCTCAAACTGGTTGTTGTATAAATAATGCGAAAGCGAACCGGTTGGTTCCCGGTATTCAAAAATGGAAAAGAAGTAATCCCGCTTCTTTTTCTTCAGTCCTATCTCTATCTCATGATTGATGCGAAAATCCATGCCCAGCAAGCTGTTGAGCTGCCAGCAAAACTGGTAGTCTTTTACCGGCGCCATGATACCCAGCAGCCGGGTATCTTCAAAGAATGCTTCGGCCAGGTCATGATTACTAATAGATAATTTCAGGCTGCGTTCAGACACAAAAATTTTTTTATAAGCGGGATAAACCTGCTTGTTTTAGAATTACTGTTAGCTCTTTACTGGTAATGTTTTGCCGTTCAGACTTATCGTAAATTGAGATAAGAAAAATAGTATCCTTAATCAGTTTTACACAGGTAATGACCCTTGCTCCACTACTTTTACCTTTGTTTTTTGAAGAAATTTTAAGCCTGATTTTATAACAATTATTGCCTAGTGGCGAACCTTGTGCCGGATCCTTCAATAAAGAAATATTTAGAATCCAGAGGTCTTCTATTAAGGAAGGATACTTTTTGTGCAGCGCTTTTAGTTCTTTCTCAAAAAGATTGGTGAACTCAATTTTCAACTTTGCCATTAGCTAAGTTCTTTGAGCAGTTCTTCAAAAGATTTTAGTTTTCTTTTTCCCTCCAGTGAGTCTTTCACTTCTTTAAACGCATTCACCAATTCCTTTTGACGGTTTTTTGAAAGTTTTTTTTCGGGATCAACATTGGCTTTTATTTCTTCCACTTCCAAAAAATCAAAAGACCGCAGCAATTCTTTTGTAAACGCCGCTTTTTTCCGATTCTTTATATGTACTATTATTTTTTCCATCTCTTAAAGTTACTTATTTAAAACTGTATCTCTGACTCCAACGTTTCGTTTCCTCTTTTATATGTCACTTTTGTTTTATCGCCTTTATTGAATTTGTTTAATGCCTGCATATAGGTCTCCATTGAGTTTACAATATTCTCTCCAAGTTTAATAATAACATCCCCGGCTTTCAATCCCGCTTTTGCCGCTGGACGGCCATCAGAAATTCCATCAGCTCTCACACCAGCCCCGCTAAATGTATAATCCGGCATGATGCCCATCGTTACTTTAAAGGATGACATTCCTACCTGTACTTCTCTTGTTTTAAGAAAAGCCAGTTTTTGATTTTGTTTGTTAAGATTATTTACAATTGTGTTTATATAATTAATGATTTTAAGTTCTCCTTCATAATTGATCTTGTCTGCATCATCACCGGGCCGGTGATA
>JAKFEJ010000625.1:0-27677 GCA_036675745.1 Chitinophagaceae bacterium
TGTGTCAGGAAGATTCCTGCAAAGCAGTTGTTCAACAAACAATAGAACATTTTGGAGCTGTTGATATTTTAGTTCATTGCGCAGGCTCTGCAGCTCCGGGAGGGATGGAAAACGGCGCAAGATCAGTTTGGTACCAGGCATTTGATATTCATGTGCATGCAGTTTTCCACCTGAGCTCAGCAGTGTTTCCATACATGCAGGAAAGAAAACAGGGAACCATTCTTCTTATTTCATCTGCAGCCGGGTTGAGAGGAGTTAAAAACGCAATGGCTTATTCAGTGGCAAAAGGTGCGCTACCACAGTTTGCAAGGTCCCTGGCGCTGGAACTTTCTCACATGAATATACGGGTCAATTGTATTTCACCGGGAATTATAAGAACACGGTTCCAGGATTATTTAACTCCGGAACAGGTAAAAAATAATGTTGATAACAGGATACCTCTGCAAAGAGAAGGAACACCTGAAGATGTTGCAGAAGTTGCATGCATGTTAATCAGAAATGACTTTATTACGGGTGAAAATATTGTAATTGATGGCGGCATGACTATGCGAATTGTTTGAAAATTTGAGAAACTTATGAGGATTAAGAAAGTTGAGTTATTTAAAGTGCCACCCAGGTGGCTGTTTTTAAAAATTACAACCGAAAATGGCACGGTAGGTTGGGGAGAACCTGTTATTGAAGGAAAGGCTGATACAGTGAAGGCAGCTGTGGAAGAAATGGCTACATATATTAAAGGGAAAGATGCCCGGTTTATTGAGGATATCTGGCAGGCTCTTTACCGGGGGCCTTTTTACAGAGGTGGACCTATTTTGATGAGTGCTATCGCCGGCATAGACCAGGCCTTATGGGATATTAAAGGAAAAGCATTGGGCGTTCCGGTGTATGAATTATTGGGGGGGGCTGTACGTGACCGAATGAAAATATACGGATGGATTGGGGGCGATAAACCTTCGCAGGTTATTGAAGGAGCGAGGGACCGGATTGCAAACGGCTATCGTGCTATTAAAATGAATGCCTGCGCTGAACTCGAATGGATAGACAGTCCGAAGAAAATTGAAGACGCGGTAAATCTGATTGCTTCCGTAAGAAAGGAAATCGGATTCGATATTGGCCTGGGGATAGATTTTCACGGGAGGGTTCACAGAGGAATGGCTAAACGTTTTATGAAAGAGCTTGATGAGCTTAAACCAATGTTCATTGAAGAGCCGGTTCTATCGGAGAATAAAGATGTGTTTGCCCTTCTGGCGCAATACACCAGCGCTCCAATTGCAACTGGTGAAAGGCTATATAGCAGGTGGGATTTTAAATATCTTTTTGAGCAAGGTGCTGTTGATATAATACAGCCCGATCTCAGCCACGCGGGCGGGATTTCAGAAGTAAAAAAGATTGCGGCAATGGCCGAAGCTTATGATGTAGCGCTGGCACCGCATTGCCCGCTCGGTCCTGTTTCGTTTGCTGCAGCATTGCAGATTGATTTTAGTTGCATCAATGCCTTTATCCAGGAAACAAGTATGGGGATTCATTATAACGAGGGTACTGACCTATTGGATTACGTGAGTAATAAAGAAAATTTCAAAGTTGTCGATGGATATATTGGGCGTTCAGCATTACCTGGTTTGGGCCTGGTAATCGATGAAGACAAAGTCAGGCAAATGGCGGAAATAGGACACAATTGGAAGAATCCTGTATGGAGAAACCATGATGGAAGCATTGCGGAATGGTAAACAATATTAATAAACTCTGATTATGCAGCAACTGATGGTAAGTTGTGACTGGGGAACCAGTTCCTTACGTTTGCGTTTAGTCGGCATCCCGGATGCAGCGACGATCGCAGAACTGTCGACGGGAGATGGAATAGCTTCCATTCACCAGCGATGGGAAGCTGCCAATAAAGAAAATTCTGTTTCAAAACGATCTTTTTACTTAGGCTTTCTTCATAAGTGTGTCAGAGACTTATTATTTTCGGCAGGCGCCAAAAATAATGTGAGTGTAATAGTGATTTCCGGTATGGCCTCTTCTTCAATTGGGTTTGTCGAGATACCCTACGCAACACTTCCTTTCAATTTAGATGGAACTGGTGCCGAATGCAAATTCTTGGAACCTTCTGATGAATTTCCATTCGCTACTTATATTATCTCAGGAATAAGTTCCGGCAAGGATGTATTGCGGGGGGAAGAAACCCAATTAATCGGCATGGCGGAAGTGCTTAAGAAAAATGGTGATGAGGAAGTATTGTGCCTGCTGCCGGGTACGCATTCCAAACATATCAGGATAGAAAACGGAAGTATCACGGATTTCAAAACATACATGACAGGTGAAGTATTTGCCTTGCTTTCACGGCACAGCGTTTTATCCGAATGTGTTTCAGATCATGGACACCAGGATGATTCCTGTAGCGAAGCTTTCGAAAATGGCATTGCACGTTCGGAAGATCCGGCTCTGTTAAACAACATTTTTTCTGTAAGATTAAATTATCTCTTCGGGCGTTTACCGAAAAAGGAAAACGCCAGCTATTTAAGCGGCTTGTTGATTGGTTCAGAATTACGAAGCTTTCAAAAGCTCTGCAACACTCAAATCGTACTTGCAAGTACCAATCCACTCTTTGGGTTATACAGCAGCGGGCTGCGAAAACTCGGTTTAGGTAAGCAAACAGTTTTTCTTGATCCCGGGCAGTTTGAACAGGTATCTATGAAAGGTCATTTGAAAATAATAAGTAAACTCAACTAATAAAAGGATCAGATGCAAGTCACTCAACAGGTTCAATTTTGGCAACGTTTCAGGCAAATGCCCCTGGTTGGTATATGCCGGAATGTAGCGTTGGGCGACCTGATGAATATCCTGCCGCTATATCAATCAGCGGGCTTGCATACTATCGAGATCACCATGAATACGCCGGATGCAGCCGGCATTATCAGGACGCTGGTAAAAGAATTTGGAAACGAACTTAACATAGGAGCTGGTACCATTTGTTCCACCAGCGACCTGGACATGGCTTTGGCTGCCGGTGCAAGATTTATCGTAACCCCGGTAGTGAATGAAAAAGTAATTCAAGGTTGCCGTTTCGCAAAAACGCCGGTTTTTGCCGGCGCCTTTACACCTACGGAAATCTTTCAGGCCTGGAGTTATGGCGCGGACGTTGTAAAACTTTTTCCTTCTTCTGCCGGGAGCATGGAATTTATCAGGGACCTCAGGGGCCCGTTTCCACAAATTCCGCTTCTGCCAACCGGGGGAATCAACCTGGACAACTGCGCGGATTTTATCATGTCTGGAGCGGCGGGCGTTGGAGCAGGCAGCCACCTGATTAATAAAAAAATGGTGGAAACCGGTAACTGGGAAGCATTGAAAAAGCATTTCGAAGCTTATGCATCGCAAATCAAAAGCGCCCTGGCCTTAAGATCCCATGAGATCGGTCAGTCACTCACGACTCATTTAAATCATGCGTTAATAACAACTGATCGCAAATGACTATTTTAAAAAACACCAAAAACGATAGCAAAAAGTCAGCAAAGCGCTGGACTATGCTATTGTTTGTTTTTTTTGCGACCGTATTGAACTATGTCGACAGGCTGGCTTTTAATTATCTCAGTGCAGACGGACATCTTAGAAAACTGATTCCTGATGATTCATTCGGCTATATCGCGACCGCCTTTTTTGTTGCCTATATGTTGTCCAATTTCTTTTCCGGTTTCATGATCGACAAGTTGGGTACGCGAATAGGGTATTCTATTTGCATGGCTTTCTGGACCACTGCGGTAATGTTACATGCGCTGGCAAGACTTCCTTTACATTTCGGCATCTGCCGTTTTTTGCTGGGTATAGGGGAGGCTGGTAACTGGCCGGCCGGTATCAAGCTCGCCAGCGAATGGTTTCCTCCCGAAGAGCGCTCTACTGCGATAGGTTTATTCAATAGTGGAGCGGCAATGGGGGCCATCATTGCTCCTCCGCTGATCGCTTTTCTAGGAATGAATTATGGTTGGCAAATGACTTTTATAATCGTAGGTGGAGCTGGTTATATCTGGCTGGCTTTATTCTGGTTTACCTATTACACTCCCATCCATTCATTGAAAGAATCAAAAGCGAGAATAATTCCTCCTCTCAAGCTGATCAGGACGCGGTTTGTTGCCTGGTTTACGGTTTCTAAAGTCTTTATGGATCCTGTTTGGTATTTTATTACGTTCTGGATTGCCCGTTACCTGGTAGATGTGCATGGGTGGGGTTTAGATAAAATAGGTTGGTTTGCGATGTTGCCGTTCATCGTCGCGGATATCGGTAATATACTGGGAGGGTTGTTTACCCAGTTTATTATCAAAAAAGGAGTACCTGTTCACCGTGCCCGCAAGATTGCTGTGGGTATTTTCGGAGGCATACTGGTCTTGTCTCTCGGGCTGGCTCCTTTATTAATTGTGTCACCCGCTTCCGCATTATGCATTTTAAGTTTAGCCGGCTTTGGTTATTCAGCGTACACCGCTAATTCCATGGCGTTCCCCGGCGATGTGGTTCCTCAAAGCGCTACGGCGTCGGTGTGGGGTCTGGCGAGTGTCGGGGCCGGGCTTGGCGGAGCGGCGTTTCAATCAATTACTGGTTTGACGGTAAAACATCTTTCTGCTTCCAACAATTATGCCTTTGCTTATCACACGATCTTTTTTGGATATGGATTGATGGCGCTGATAGCGCTCATAATAGTTCTCTATGTGATGGGGCCCCTGAAGAAGAATGAGGCCTTGCATGAATATGTACTAACCCCGACAAATAATCCGGATAATTCCTATGCTTAAATCACCATTAATACATCCCCAAATTTCATTTACGCTCGGTTGCAACGGCCATGGGGCCATGATCCTCATCGCGGACGGTAATTTCCCTGTAGGGGTGAAAACACCCGCTACGAGTACTAAGGTGTTCCTTAACCTGGCTCCCGGAGTTTGTAAAACAACCGAAGTACTTCAAACACTACTGGCCGCTATACCCGTTGAAAAAGCAATTGCAATGATACCGGGTGCAGGAATAAAAAATGACCTGCACACAGAATACGTTCAACTTCTTGGGAAGATTCCTATGACAACTGTCGACAAGAAAATTTTTTATAAACACGTCGGATCAGATCAGAATTGCCTGACGATTGTCACCGGTGACATGCGAAGGTTTGCCAATATAATATTGGTGATGGGGGTACACAGCAACGAAGATTTCTATGAGAATGCTGACGTTGAATTATTAAATGCGATAGTCAATTAATTTTTTTATGAACCATACCTGTTTATTGATGACAGGATTTGAAAAAAAACATCCAGTTTTTAACCTAAAATTTTCACCAGTATGCGATTAACTGTTTGCTCTGAGGGGCGCTTTTTAAATGATTGGAGAATCTCCAGCCTGCGCAACCAAGCAGGTTTCAGCGCCAAAAAATTTTGTCGGCTAGCCTGCTTACTAGCCCTGATTGCAGTGTCTGTAAACGTTCGGGGAAATGACCCTCCCCCCGGCGAAAAGATTGATAACCGCAAAATCTTTGCTCATGAAACCCTGGCGGAAATCATGGGACGCATTTTATCCAGTAGTGGCGAACCTGTTTCGGGTGCGAATATTAAAATTTCAGGGCAGTCGACTGGCACCACCACCAATGAAAAAGGCGAGTTTGTGATCAATGCTAATGTCGGCGATAAACTGGAGATTACAATGGTTGGTTACGAAGGTTTGACTATTGCGGTAAGGAATAATGAGCCGCTCGAACTGATATTAAATATAGTAGTGGCGATGGGGGAAGAAGTTGTTGTTGTCGGATACGGTACTCAAAAGAAAATTAATCTTACAGGCGCGGTAAGCCAGATAAAAGGTAAAGAGATTGAAAACCGGATGACGCCTAACCTGGTTTCAAGTTTGCAGGGCCTGGTACCTAATTTGAACCTTTCGACGACAGTGCGTGGAGGCGAACCGGGGGCAGATCCTGCTTTTAATATACGGGGAACCGGTTCTTTGTCGGGGGGTAGTCCTTTTGTACTTATAGATGGTGTACCCCAGGATATGAACAGTGTTAATCCAAACGATATAGAAAGCATTTCTGTTCTAAAAGATGCATCCGCTTCTGCGATATACGGTGTGAGAGCGGCTTATGGTGTCATACTGATCACGACTAAGAAGGGGAAAACGGGAAAACCCGTTATTTCATACAGTGCGAATGCGGCCTGGCAAAAGCCGACGACTTTACCTACCATGGTAAGCTCGGTAGATTGGGCCACTACTATTAATGAGGGATTGGCAAATGGTGGCCTGTCTCCGTGGTATACCGATGAGCAAATCGCCAGGATGAAGCAATATATCAAGGATCCTAATTCTATCCCGATTACGCTTCCTAATCCAACCAACCCCAACAATTGGGATGTTCCCCATGCGAATGTCAATCAGTACGATGTTTTCTACAAAGATTTCGCATTTAACCAGGATCATAGTTTAAGTGTGTCCGGTGGTAACAATGCTGTTTCTTATTTTCTTTCGGCAGGATATTATAACCAGGGATCTCAATTCAGGTATGGTAACGAAAGTTATAAGAGATACACACTTACCTCTAATGTAAATGCAAAAGTTACCGACTGGATGAGAGTAGGTCTTAATACGAAGTATACCAAGCGTGCGATTGATATGCCACACGTTTATCCCCTCATAGGAGATTATTATCATGATATTCCCAGAAGATGGGCTAATAATCCTGTTTTTGATGCAAACGGTCACTTCTATACCAATACACTTACGTTGATGGCTACCGGAGGCAGAAACAAGACAACCGAAAATCAACTATTGAATTCTGTCGTGGTGGAGATAGAGCCTGTGAAAAACTGGAAAATTAATGTTGATGTAAACTTCAGGATGAATTTCAATAATAGATCGGATCATACAAAAACGGTGTACAGGTATTTTGTAGATAATACGCCATATGCCGATCCCTATTCTATTCCTAATGCGTATTACGCCTATAATTACCAGAATAATTTCAACTCCAACAATTTGTATACTTCTTATGAAGGAAAGTTGAATAAGCATTTCTTTAAAGTTATGGCGGGTGTGCAATCTGAATCAAGCAAGGATGAATCTTTTTCTGTGAGCAGGAATCAACTGATTACCGATAATGTACCATTCATCACGACTGCTACCGGGGCCTTACAAACGCTGGGATCCAAAGGACATTGGGCTACGCTGGGTATTTTTGGAAGATTTAATTACAATTTCAACGAAAAGTTTTTGTTTGAATTTTCAAGTCGTTATGATGGTAGTTCCAGGTTCCGGGAAGGCGAGCGCTGGGGTTTCTTCCCTTCCTTTTCTGCCGGATATAATCTTGGTAAAGAAACATTCTTTAAAAATTTGTTGCCGGGCGTATCGATGTTAAAATTCCGGGCTTCCTATGGTACCCTGGGTAATCAGAATATTTCACAAAGTTATTATCCCTATTTGCCAAACCTGGGTATCAATACCAATCTAAATTGGATCATGGGTTCGGAACGTCCATTGTTTATCACGGCACCCGGGCTGGTGTCGCCGGATATAACCTGGGAGAAAGCTACGACGCTTAATTTTGGACTGGACGCAGAAGCCTTTAGAAACAGGTTTTCCATGACCCTGGACATATTCGAACGCACCACTGATCAAATGGTTGGACCCGCTGAGTCGTATCCAAACGTACTGGGTACTACTGCACCAAGAAGAAATAATGCTTCGTTAAGTACCAGGGGTTTCGAATTAAGTTTGGGATGGCAGGATAAAATAGGAGAAATAGCGTATAAAGCAAGAGTGTACCTGTCTGATAATAGCTCTACGGTGACAAAATATAAAAACCTTTCCGGTACGCTGACTGATCATTACGAAGGCAAGAAACTCGGAGAAATATGGGGCTTCGTCACATCCGGCATTTACCAGACTGCTGATGAGGTGAGCAAAGGACCAGATCAGTCAAGATACTATGCACGATGGCAACCTGGCGATGTTAGATACACAGACCGCAATGGCGATGGTAAAATCAATAATGGAACTAACACCCTGGCAGATCCTGGTGATCTGAAAGTAATTGGAAACAGTACCCCACGCTATAACTATGGTGTAAACTTAGGTGTTGAGTGGAGAGGATTTTATCTCGATATGCTTTGGCAGGGGGTTGGCAAACAGGATTTTTGGGCCAATGGTAATTTCTTTTGGGGAACCGGCACAAACATAAATAACAGCACATTATTCGACGGACATTTGGATTTTTGGAGACCTGACAGGACAAATGCTTATTTCCCTAAAGTATACCTGTCAGGGGAGAATAATAAAAACCGGCAAGTTCAAACTATGTACTTGCAGGATAATTCATACTTAAGACTCAAAAATCTTCAGTTGGGTTATACGTTGCCTTCCTCATTTACGAACAAGTTTGCTGTCGGCATGATGCGGGTTTACTTCACCGGTGAAAACCTGATGACATTTACGAAGCTGTTTGATGTTTTTGATCCTGAAACTACGGTGAATGCACAATACGGGCAGGGCAAAGTTTACCCGCTCGCTACAACCTATTCAATTGGTATTAATGTGAACCTCAAATAATCAAAACAATGAAAATTATAAGATATATCAATGTACTCGTTTGCGTTACCCTCACGATGTCATCCTGCTCGAAGTTTCTGGACAGGTCTCCACAAGATCAGATTACAAACGTTGACTACTGGACAAAAGCCGATGACATTAAGTTGTATGCAAACCAATTCTATACTGCATTTCCCGTACATACAGGGTATTCCGCAGGAAATTTCTGGTTGGATAACAATAGCGATAATATGCTTCCTGCCGGCTATAATTTGCGCCTGGCCGGTCAAAACAATTTGTCCAGCAATAATGCCAATTGGACTTATACAAATATCCGCGGAGTGAATTTTGGTTTAGAAAATGTTGGCAGAGTAACAGGCTCGCAATCTGTAATTGACCAGTACACGGCAGAGCTTTTTTTCTTCAGAGCTTATTACTATTTCGATTTAGTTAAGAGTTACGGTGACGTACCGTGGATAGGTAAATCCCTGAATATTGATTCTGAAGAGCTGTATGCCCCAAGAACCAAAAGAAATATAATTATTGATTCGGTGCTTGCTGACCTGGACCGTGCGATCAGTTCTCTTCCGTTGAAAGCTTCCGGTGAACTTAACAGGCTCAATAAAGAATGTGCACTGTTATTCAAATCAAGAGTGGCCCTTTATGAAGGCACCTGGCAAAAATACCATGCAGGTACCGTGTTTGGTACGACCGGCGCAAACTTCACCCAGTATCTCCAGGCAGCCGCGCAGTCTTCAAAGGAATTGATTGATTTGGGAACACGTAGCCTGTATACAACCGGAGCCCCTGACAACTATTTTGGGGGTTTGTTCGGTGCCGATGACCTGTCTTCCAATCCTGAAGTATTGTTGTGGAAGAAATATGACCTCCAGCTTGGCGTAGGAAACCGGGTGGCTGCTTATACCACCACCAATGCTGGTGGAGGCACGGGATTAACAAAATCGCTGGTGGATGATTTTTTAGCCCAGGACGGTTTACCTATTGCTTCAAGCAGTTTATACGAGGGTGACGCCAACCTTACCGATGTTGTAAAAAATCGTGACCCCCGTTTGTTTCAAAGCATGTATGTGCCCGGCGACATCGTAACTTCCCAGGGAAACAATCAATTTATATATTTTACAAAACCGGCACTTGACCTGGGTGGTGAAAGAAAAAATATTTCAGGTTATCAACTTAAAAAAGGCAGGCCTCTGAATCTACAGCAGATTGGCGGAGGAGCGCAGGGTACGCAGGAAACGATCACGGCTTGTATCATTTTTAGATATGCCGAGGCTTATTTAAATTATGCCGAAGCAAGAGCAGAGCTGGAACTTATCACGCAAGAGGACCTGGATATAACAATTAACAAGCTGCGTACAAGAGCAGGTATGCCACACCTTGATATGGCATCGATTGCAAATGATCCCAACTGGTTGTATACTGATATTTCGCCATTGCTCAATGAGGTCCGCAGAGAGCGGAGAGTTGAGCTGGCTCTTGAAGGTTTCCGGTTTGATGATCTCGCCCGTTGGGCCGCGCTGGATATCTTGATTGGTAAGCGTTTGTTGGGCGCAAAATTTATCCAGGCTGATTTTCCGGGTATGGTACCCGGGCAAACAATTCTCTTAAATAACCAGGGTTATATTGATCCATACCAGCTATTGTTGCCCGGTGGGTTTCAATTTAAAACGAATAGGGATTACCTGCTTGCTGTTCCACAAATGCAGAGAACACTCAATGATAACCTTACGCAGAATCCTGAATGGCAATAGTATCCCGATGACATTTATATTTGGGAAGCCCGGTTCAAAAAAAAATTTAAAAGCTTGTATGACAAATAAGCAAAACAATCGAAGACAATTTCTAAGAAATTCATTAGGAGCCCTCGCTGCCTTTACCATCGTGCCCCGTCACGTGCTGGGCGGTCGTGGGTTTATACCACCCAGCGATCAGCTAACCAAAGCTGTTATTGGTGTTGGCTCCATGGGCAGGAATCATTTCAAATATGCTGGCACCAGGGTGGTAGCTATCTGTGATGTCGACCGTAATCACCTTAAAGAAGCTGCCGGATTATTAGGTAACAAAAATGTCAAGACCTTTTCGGATTACCGGGAAATGATCCAGCTTCCCGAAGTGGATATTGTACACATTGCTACCCCCCCGCACTGGCATGGAATAATGGCTGCAGATGTCGCCAGAGCAGGCAAAGACATCTGGTGTGAAAAGCCGATGACGACAACGATCGGAGAAGGCAAGCGGGTCATCGAAGCAGTGCAACAATATGGTAGCATCTTCCGGTTGAATACCTGGTTCAGA
The DNA here is from genome assembly GCA_036675745.1 of Chitinophagaceae bacterium. Classification (GTDB taxonomy): domain Bacteria; phylum Bacteroidota; class Bacteroidia; order Chitinophagales; family Chitinophagaceae; genus Terrimonas_B. Next base: position 10,861 of record JAKFEJ010000625.1, read on the forward strand.
TTTGAAGGGGATTTCTATGGAACGGGTACTACGGTTAAACCGCTTAAAAAAATTGTTGAAAGCGGACTGCTGGGTTGGCCGCTTAAAGTAACGCTTGGCAGGCATACCGGGTTTAACTGGAAGTTTTTCTGGGTGGGTAAAACCCATCTTCCTGAAATGCCGGTACCCAATCACCTCGATTATGATAAGTGGCTGGGACCTGCCCCCTATAAACCGTATCATCCCCACCGGGTACACCTGACCTTCCGGGGATATTGGGATTATGATGGCGGCGGCTTAGGTGATATGGGCCAGCATTACCTGGACCCTATTCAGTACATACTTGGTAAGGATAATACCAGCCCTGTTAAAGTTGAGGTAGATGCGCCGCAGCAACATTTTGATGCCGTCGGAACCTGGAGAAAAATTACCTATACCTACGTCGACGGTTGCCAGATAGTGTTGGATGGAGAGGGTAGTGAAACGGACGCGGCTTTTATAGAAGGCCCCACTCAAAAATTGTTTCCCGGCCTCCGGTCAACCATCCCTGATCTTGAAAAAAAGCTGGCCGCTTTTCCAGATCCCGGCAAACAGGTAACTGATTTCGTTGAAGCGGTAAAATTTCGACAAAAATTCGCTTTGAATGAAGAAAACGGACATCGTTCCTGTACGATGATCAATATGGGAAAAATAGCGCTGAAGCTTGGGCGATCGCTAAATTTTGATCCTGTTAAACAGGAGTTCATCGGTGATGATGCGGCAAATGCACTTTTATTCAGACCCATGCGTGCGCCCTGGACATTATAAGATGATGGCTGATTTACGATTGTTTTTCTATTTCATCAGATTGAATTAATTAAATAAAATAATGAGATCAATACTCCTGTTTTTTGGGATATGCGCAGCACCGTATTTGTGGGCACAGTCAACTCCTGATCAGCGAACCACTACTACGAAGATTGCCGATTTACTTGCCAGGATGCCATCTGCCAATGCACAGCAGCACGTTGCCAGTATGCAGCTAATTGAAACATTGGGTGAAAAGGGGCTGGAAGAATTGTCGCTTATGCTAAAAGATCGGGAGAAAAGTGATAATACACTTATAGAATATGCTCTTTCCGGTTTTTCTTTTTTTGTAAGTGACGGACAACATGAGCCTGCCAGGAGAACGGCTGCCACCGCCTACACCAGGGCGCTGACAAAGACTTCGGTTTTGAGCAATAAAGTGTTTTTGATCAATCAACTGGAAATTGTCGGAGACGACGATATAGCTGGGTACCTGGTGCAATATCTCGGGGATTCCCAACTGGCTGATCCGGCAATCAGGGCGCTGGTGCAAATCAATACTCCATTCACCCGAAAGGCATTATTGAATTCATTGTATGCCAGTAGCGGAACCCTGAGACTTCGGCTGGTAGAAGCGTTGGGAGATGTAAGATCGGCCGGGGCTGTGCCGGCTCTTACAAATTTGTTGAACACCCGCGATAAACAACTTCAAAAACTTGTATTGTATGCCCTTTCAAGAATTGCCGATCCGCGATATTTGAATCTTCTTCAAAAAGAAGCCTCAACAGTATCTTTTGGTTTTGATACGGTTGGTGCAACCGGTGCATACCTAAGCTATTTGAAAAACCTATTTAACAAAGGCTTCGTGGCAGAAACAGATAAAGCGGCCTGGGCTGTTTGGAACGAAGCTAAAAATTTAAAAAATAAAAAAGCAAGGTTTGCCGCATTGGATTTGCTTACCCAAACCAGGGCTATCAATGCTATTCCTTTGCTGGTGGAGGCGATGAAAGAACAAAGCCGCGACTATCGTGTATTTGCCTTGAACCTGGCACTTCAGTTTGTCAATAACAAAGAAGTATCAGCCTGGGTGAATATTATGAAATCCGCAGAGCCGGAACTTAAAAGGGACCTGGTGGAAATGCTGGGAAGAACGGGTAACATAACGGCCTTGCCTGCGTTGATGGAGCTTATTAATGACAAAAACCCTGATGTTCGACTCGCCGCAATTAAAGCAGCCTGTCATCTGGGTGGACATGAGGTCCAGGGCGCAATGATTAAAACTATGAAGGATGCTGATCCCACAAGCATGGCTGCCATTAAATCCTGCCTGCTGGAAATGAAAGGTTCCGGTATGAACATCAATGAACTTGCCGGGGCTTTGCCTGCCATGCCCAATAAGGCTGTTGCAGCTTGTATTGACATTTTATCAGCAAGGGGGGCTTCCGGCAGGCTGGAGGATGTACTTCCCTTTGTCAAAAGTTTGGATGCCGAAGTCAGGAATGCTGCATTTGCTGCATTGCCTTCTATGTCCGTGCAACAAACGCTTCCCACATTGTATTCTTTGCTGGTGGAAACGTCTGATGCCACGCATATTAAGAATATTCAATCGGCAATAGTGACAGCAACATCCGGTATCAGTGATACCGCAAAAAGAATTGAAAATATTTTATCGGCATTGGAAAAAGCGCCTTCTTCGAAACAGTATTTATATTATGATGTATTCGCCCAAATAGGAGGCAAACCGGCCTTGCTGACGGTGACTGAAGCCTTTAAAAAAGGAGATGCTGAAACCCGCATGGCAGTTGTAAATTCTTTAGCTAATTGGAAAGATCCAGGCGCAGCGGAACCGCTCTACCAGATAGCGCTGCAGTATAGCCAGCATAAGGACTTTGATAAAGTATTGGGTCGGTATCTTGACTTTGTCAGCAAATCCAAATTTACATCCGAGCAGCGGTTCCTCGAATTACGAAGGGCCATGGAAATTGCCAAGAACCCTCAACACCGTAAAGCGATCCTAAAAGAAACAGGGAGATGTAACACTTTGCCTGCGTTATTATTTGCCGGAAAATACCTCGACAATTCTAAAGACCAACAAAGCGCGGCCAATGCAGTCATGCGTATCGCTCTCTCGGATGACAATGATTGGAATGGGATGGCTGTAAAGAGAATCCTGGAAAAAACGATACCTCTTATCAACGGGCCGGATGCGGAATACCAGAAAAACGCAGTACGTAAATTATTGGATGAATTTAAACCCGGTGATGGTTTCATTGCTATGTTTAATGGTAAAGACCTTGACGGTTGGAAAGGGCTGGTAGAAAATCCGGTTAAAAGAGCGGCGATGCCGGAAGCGGAACTGAAGGTTGCCCAGGCAAAAGCGGATTCGATCATGCAGGATGGATGGGAGGCGCGGGATGGGCTGCTGATCTTTAAAGGCAAAGGCAGTAATCTGTGTACGGTTAAAAAATACAGGGACTTTGAAATGTTTGTCGACTGGAAAATTACCCGTGATGGCGATGCCGGCATTTACTTACGGGGCTCTCCGCAGGTCCAGGTATGGGACACGTCCAGGATAAAAGTGGGTGCGCAGGTGGGTTCTGGCGGGTTATACAATAATAAAATACATCCCGCCAAACCTTTGGTGCTGGCTGATAATGCGATTGGAGCCTGGAACAATTTTTATATAAAAATGGTGGGAGAGAAGGTAACTGTTTTTCTGAATGGCAAAAAAGTGGTTGACGATGTTGTACTCGAGAATTACTGGGACAGGAAGCTACCGATATTTCCATTTGAACAAATCGAATTACAGGCCCATGGTACCTATGTAGCCTATCGTGATTTGTATATAAGAGAAATACCCCGGACAGAGAAGTTTTCATTAAGCGAGGAAGAAAAAAAAGAAGGTTACCAGGTTTTATTTGACGGCACCGGCCTGGAAGCCTGGCAGGGTAACCTGACAGAATATAAAATTGAGCAAGGTGAATTGGTAGTGCGCCCTTCTCCCGAAGGCAAGCATGGCAATCTTTATTCAAAAGATGAGTTTGGTGATTTCATTTACCGGCTTGAATTTAAACTTACTCCGGGAGCAAATAATGGGATCGGTTTACGGGCTCCTTTGAAAGGTGATGCGGCTTATGAAGGACTGGAAGTACAAATGCTGGATGATGCTGCACCCATGTATAGCGGGTTGAAGCCTTTTCAGTATCACGGTTCCGTGTATGGTATCATTGCGTCAAGGCGGGGATTTCTAAAACCGGCTGGCGAATGGAACTACCAGGAAATAAAACTTAAGGGAAACCGGATTACCGTAACGCTTAATGGAACAGTCATTGTAGATGGAGACATTGCTGAGGTCACCCAAAAAGGCACTTTAGATAATCTTGATCACCCAGGGTTAAAAAGAAATAGCGGGCATATTGCATTTCTTGGTCATGGAGATGTCGTGTATATGAGGAATATAAGAGTCAGAAAACTTTAATAATAAGTTATGAAGAGAAGGAAATTTCTTACGGGATCCGCGATTACACTAGGAGCTTCCATGCTGCTCCCTGTACAGAATTTAGAGGCTTCCGGTGAGGGTACAAACGAATTCGCCCAAGGACAAGAATCCAGAAAAACTAAGTTGAGAATAGGAATATGTGCGGATATACATCTGGATCTAATGCCCGATGGAGAAAGGAGATTAAAAGCTTTTATGGATGAAATGAATCAGTTGAAGCCGGATGCTATTATCCAGTTAGGAGATTTTTGCAGTCCTCATGCAAAGAACACAGCCTATGTAAATCTATTCAACAGTTTTAATGGTCCTTCATATCATGTAATCGGGAATCACGATACCGATTATGGATTTTCGCATCAGCAGGTAGTAGACTTCTGGAAAAGCAAGGGTATTTATTATTCGTTCGATCTGAATGATTATCATTTTGTGGTATTGAATGGTAATGAAAGACCGGAAGGAGATACTTCAAAGTGGCCAAGCCATATCGGTAATGAACAATTGGAATGGTTGGAAAAAGACCTGGCGTCTGCCAGTCTGCCCGTAATTGTTTTTTGTCACCAGGGACTTGATGTGAATGTTTCGGGTGCTATTCAATATTCTTCCCGCGTCCGGGTGATTTTTGAAAGAGCCAACCAGGCCGCCGGATATCAAAAAGTACAGCTGGTATTCAGCGGGCATCATCACCAGGATTACCACAACATTATCAATTCCATTCATTATGTCCAAATCAATAGTATGTCGTATTACTGGATGGGAAGTAAGTTCAGGAAATACAGGTATCCGACAGAGACAGACAAGCAGTTTCCATTGGTAAAAGACACGGCACCGTATAAAGATCCGATATGGGCTGTTCTTACTGTTTATACAAATGGTGAATTTCAAATAACAGGACGACAGACAGAATTTCTTTCGCCTTCGCCCAAGGAAATGGGGATGGGGGAATTCGAAAAAATCTACCCAGTTGTACCCGTAATATCAGATAGAAAATTCAGGGTTAACAACCGGTAATTTCTATGCGGACACGCGGGTTTCGACGATTCCTGTTGACGACTAATTAAAAAAATTAACGAATTACCAAAGACCTGATAATAATATCGGGAATAATTAACCTGAAAACGGATATACTATGCGGACATATACTAGGGTATTAATAATAGTTTTTTTTCTGAGTAGTTTTTGCATTTCAACTACTTCTGCACAGAATTGGTATAAAGGGAATCTCCATACCCATTCATTATGGAGTGACGGAGATAATTTCCCTGAAATGATTGCAGAGTGGTATAAGTCTAATGGTTATAATTTTCTGGCCGTTACCGATCATAATCGTTTGCAGGAGGGGGATAACTGGCGAACAGTACCCGGTGGTTTTCTCACAGCGGATGTGTTTAATAAATACAAAGAGAAATTTGGAGAAAAATATGTTGAAGTAAAAAAAGAGGAAAATGACATTACGAAAGTGCGGCTTAAAACACTTTCTGAATACCGGTCACGGTATGAAGAAGAAGAGCGTTTTCTTTTAATTAATGGAGAAGAGATAACATCCAGCTACGGCGGACTTCCTCTTCATGTGAATGGAATTAATACGAAGGAGGTTATTCCCCGGCAGTATGGAAATAGTCTTTCTGAAGTTCTTCAGCACGCTGTCAATACTACCTTAATGCAAAGAAAACGAACAGGGCAAAAAATGTTTCCTATACTGAACCATCCAAACTTCTGGAAGGCGTATACAGCATTGGATATAATGAAAGTCCAGAATGCCCGCTTTTTCGAAGTGCAAAATGGCTTGCTTCAAACAGGCAGTTATGGAGATCACAACCATGACAGTACGGAAATAATGTGGGATAAAGTTAATCTCCAACTAATCAAACAGGGGAGGCCATTACTCTTTGGGGTAGCAGTTGATGATAGCCACAATTATCACCAGTTCGGACCCCTATTTCATAATCCGGGCAGGGCTTGGGTGATGGTTAATGCGCCCAGGCTGGAGGCGGCAGCCCTTATTGATGCCATGGAAGCGGGCCGATATTACGCTTCTACCGGAATAGTTTTAAAAGATCTCTCAGTTACTGAAAAACAGATATCCCTCATCGTGCAAAGTGAAGTTGATGTCGTTTATACTATACAGTTTATTGGTGTGAGGAAGGGAAGTGAAAAGGCTACAGTTCTTAAACAGGTAACCGGCACTGAAGCCAGCTATACCTTACATGAGCAGGATTTGTTTGTACGGGCAAAAATTATGTCCTCTAAATTTCCAAAAAATCCTCATAAGCCAGGTGATTATGAAACTGCCTGGACCCAGCCGGTTAGTCAATTGGCAATTCCTTACAATGCTCCTGAATAATGAAAGGATCTGATCCTTGCGGTACACTTCAATCGTTATAAAGATTTTTTATGATTACGATCCCTGCTTTTTCCTTGATAATGTTTCGGCGAATTATAATCATTGCCGGTTATGGGTTAATATCTCTTCCTGCTTTTAGTCAAGCTCAAAACCAATTTCCTTTTGTGAGCGTTCCTTTGAATGAGAAAGGTGATCTTTCTTCTCTGATGGTGGAGGGTGTTGATCGATTTTTTATTAGTGAGACGGATCGTTTGCGAAAGATCCGGGGTGGTTCCCGGGAGTATGATTTTTCTTCTTCCGAAGCTTTTCAAAAGTCCATTGGTTCCCAGCGAATTTCCAATAGCAGATGGGCAACATATTGTCCGCTATGCTCTGGATATAGAAGGAAAATTACGTGAGGGTGTGATAGTGGAAAAAGCAAAGGCAAGAGCGGCTTTTGAAAATACGATCCGCCAAAAAATTGATCCCGGTTTGGTTGAAAAAACAAAGGGCAATAATTTTCGTACCCGCATATCTCCTCGTCTCCTTCTGCCGATTTCTCTTTCCTGAAGTATGTTGCACAGCATACCCGTGGAAAGTTTATAGATTTATGCATTCAGGCTGGTGGGCGGTACTTCGTTAAGTCTTCAGTTAGGCCACCGGGAATCCGTGGATATTGATCTTTTTACTGACAATGCCTATGATAGCATTGATTTTAATGCAATAGACAGGTTTTTTAAGAAACATTTTCCCTATGTGGCATCCAGCATCGTCTCTATCACTCCTTCTACATTCCGGTCGGCCTCCACAGCCCCCGCCATTTCAATGCCCGGCCTGCGGGCAATTGATGAGCGTACTCTGCTTTCTATTTTTCTTGATCTCATACTTCATATTTCCGAATTTGTAGGATGCGGAAAAGTATGCGGTCACAAAACAACATACCCCTTCTGGAATTTCCAGAAGGGGTTGAATTTAGAAAATTTTTTCTATCGGCAATCAAATGTCTGTTGATTAGAACTTAAAGGTGGCCCCGACATTGAGTACAGATACTCCATAGCCCAGCTCGGCATAGGCTCCTATACTTTTAGCAAAGAACCATCGGCCGCCCAGAAAACCAGTAAAACCGATACCACTGCCATAACTGTTGGATTGCCCCATATCATCTCCATCGGAAGAATACTTGACAATGTTATAGGCAAGCATAGCTCCGCCATATACATCCAGTTTGGGGGCAGAAGTGAAACCATTATAATGATAGGCTCCGCGGACTCCAACGACAATATAGTTCCACTTGGCCGTATAGCCCATATCCGAATATTTGTAACCGGTATTCCCTACATAGCCACCAAGACTGATAACGCCAGGTCCACCAACTTCCCAAACCCCCATGTCAAGCGAAACGCTGATGGCAGGCCGTGCGTTTCCAAGTCCGCCCAAAGCTGTTCCCACACCTATACCAGCATTGGTGGCGATTGTTCCTTTTTGAAAAGATTGTCCGTAGGCTATCGTGGCCGTAATGATAACCAATAAAGTAAAGATTGTTTTTTTCATTTTTTTTATATTTTAGATTAGAGGCCCATTTGTTTATTTATGATGAGCTTGGGTTTATTTTTATCGAAATCTGTAATGGATAACCGATCAGCATTGAACATTTCCAAAAGTCACCTTGTTAATTAGCCGCATATACTATGTTAGCCCCTTGTTGGTAGCCTGCCACACTATAAGTATTATAGAGCCCCCTCCAATCTCCTTTTTGAGGAGCCGTTGCATTTCCATCAGCGTTAGTATCACCTCCACGTGTATCATCTTTAAACGAGGTGAATACTGCAGTAGCATTAAGCTGTACATTTTGCGCTGCACCGCGGGCAATACCAGAGCCCGTACCTGCAAACTTGATTGTTACATTTGGCCCTACGATAAGGATCTTCTGTCCGGATAACTGTATCCAGTCATTAATCACATAGGGTACTTCGATGATATTCCAGGATATTGTCGCATCACTGGAGCTTCCCGGAGTTACGTAGATCGCGTTGTGTGTATTGGTTTGGCTGGGATTTTCGGGATTGTGGAATTTATTGCTCAGGGCCATTGTGTACCTCATATTTAAATAAATCGGCTTACCGCTATCGTAAATAGCATTGTTGGTAAATTTGGACACACCCGGATCAGACATAGCTTCGCCAGCATAGAATACCGCTGAAGTATGAAAAGAAGCCGAATTGTTAAATAACGTATGCGCAAATCGGCAATTGTCAAATTCGAACGACGAGGCATGGTTTCCTTCTATTTTAACAGCATTATGATACCCGCCGCTATTTTGGCCAGCATAAAAAATATCACAATATTGAAAGGTGTTTTCTGTACCGCCGTTTAACGAAATCACTTTCCAGTCTCCTTTGGCGGGCTGTGTCGCACCAGCATCCCCGTTAGAATCTCCACAATATCGATCGTCTGCGAGTGAAGTAAATACAATGCGCTGTTGTGCTGTTCCTTTGGCTAATATTTTACCGCTCACTACATTTATTCGTGCATTTTTTAGTTTTACTACCACTCCGGGCTCAATGGTGAGCACCGATTGCACATCTATATCGGTACCATCGATCACGTAAACATTGCCCGATTTCCAGACTGTAGGTTCTTTAATGGCGTTTGATACTTTGACGATGTTGCAATCTTGTGGTTGTAGCTCATCCGGTGTGATTGTATCTTTCTTACAACTCGATAGGCCAAAAATGAGCAGGCTGGATAAGAGAATAATTCTTGCTTTCATAAGTTTTTTGTTTATAATTTGTTGCAAACAGCTGGTGGCATCAAGTTTTACGTTACCATTGTTTGTAAAGCAAATTTACATGCATGTCTTATCTCGCTATACCCCCCCAAAGGGGGTTTTTTTAAGTGATTAATGAAACTATATTTGGAATAGAAAAATGAAACCTTTTATATTTAAATCTATACACTCACAGATGATTGATCAAACAGAAAGGCTATTGAGATTAACAAATCATATTGCTGTATTTTTAATCATAGTTTGTTTTCCCATAACTATTTTTGGGCAGTCTTTAGATTCCTTGATTTTAAAACATACTAACCCCAAAGGAATTGTGCATATCGATTCCCTGCTTCCCATTGGCATGGCCAATTTTTACAATTATCCTGATAAGGCTTTGATGATGGGTCAAAGACTAATCAACATTGCCGAGAACCAAAGGGATCCTTTGAAAATAGCCAGTGTTTATCGTTTTTTGGGCGCATATTACGTAGATGTTAAGCTGAATTTTGATTCTGCATACTACTATTATGGTCGGGCAGAAAAATTGTACAAATCCATTTCTACAGTAGAGGCTTCTGATGGTGAAGGTGCAATCCTTCATAATTACGGAACTATTGAACAGTATCAAGGTAGATATTTAGAGGCCATAACATATTATACCCAGGCATTGCGCATTTTTGACCTTACAGGTGATTTAAAAGTTCGCCCTAAAACCCTTAACAATCTTTCCATTTTGTATGCTTTTGTTAAGGATAATCAAAAAGCAGAAATATACGCCCGAAAATGTATTGCCTTAGCTCGCCAGAAAGGAGACGAGTTTATGATTGCTACAGGAAATCTTGCATTAGCGAGTGCCCTTATAGAAGAAGGCAAAGAGGATGGGGTAGTAGAAATTATTGAGGAGGCCTTGAGAATTTCTGAGAAAAGCAATAACATACAGAGTGAACTTTCAAGTCATTTTAATTATGGCAATTACTATGGTTATGTAAAAAATGATTATCCGCGGGCTATTCAGGAATATAAAAAATCGATGGAATTGGCAGTTTTCCTCTCTAATGAATGGGAGATGGCAAAAATTAATCCGGCCTTATCAGAAATGTATCTGCTTAATAAGCAACCTTACGAAGCACAAGTATCAGCAGAAAAAAGCTTGCTTATTTCTCGAAAAATGAAAATTAAGGATATTGAGCAGAGAACGTTATGGGTATTGGCAAAAATTTACGCGCATAACCTCAACTTTAATGCTGCCTATGAACATTTAAATGCTGCTTATGCCCTTCGAGACACCATTCTTAATGAGAGTAACCAGCGTCATATTACTTTTTTGGAAGCAGAGTATCAATCTGAAAAAAAGGAATTGCGAATCAGTAGTTTGGAAAAACAACGTAAACTTTATACTTGGTTAGGTATTGCCGGAACAATCATACTGCTAATTGCGTTGGCTCTTGCTATTATCCGTTACCGTCTGGCGGTAAGCAAGCGGAAACTCGCAGAGCAAGAAGCTAAACGTTTAAAACAGGAAAAACAGCTAGTTGCCGTGCAGGCCACGTTGGATGGAGAGTCTGCTGAACGAAGCCGGTTGGCCAAGGACCTGCATGATGGGCTGGGAAGCATGTTATCCGTGGTTAAGTTTAATCTACCGCAAATGAAAGGAGGTGTGGTCTTGGAATCTGTGGATGTGTCACGTTTCCAAAAAGCAATAGGCATGTTGGACGATTCTATACAAGAATTGCGTCGTGTTGCGCACCACATGATGCCCGAAACCCTGTTGCGCTATGGACTGAAAGTCTCTCTTACAGATTTCTGTGAAGCTATTCCAATGGCAGACTTCCATTATTTTGGGAATGAAGCCCGCTTACCCGAAAAATTGGAGGTTATGGTTTATCGAAGTATACATGAGTTGGTTAACAATGCCATAAAGCATGCACAGGCTACTCATGTCAATATACAATTGGTACAGGAAGAAGACCGATTATCGTTTACTATACAAGATGATGGCAAAGGCTTTGACCAGAACAGTGTATCTGAAGGTATGGGATTGGGCAATATCCGGCAACGTGTAGAAGCTTATCAAGGAAAAATGAATATCTATTCATCACCACAGGGAACGGAAATCCATGTTGAATTGGAATTAACAAAAGATGATCAGGAATGATTAAAGTAGCTATCGTAGACGACCATAAGATCCTGACTGAGGGACTACATGGATTGATTACCGCTTCGGGATTGGCCACGGTGGTTGGTGTAGCCCATAATGCTGCCGAATGCAGGCGATCACTTGGTTTTTGGAGACCGGATGTGTTGTTACTGGATGTCGGATTGCCCGATATTAGTGGTCTGGAATACTGCAAAGAAGTAAAGGAATTTTTTCCGGACATAAAAGTATTGGCCTTGACTACGCATAATGAATATGCTGTTGTGCGCCAGATGATGGACAACGGTGCTTCTGGGTATCTCATTAAGAATGCCATGGCAGAAGAGGTATTGGCCGGGATAACGGCTGTAGCGGCTGGGAACATTTTCCTTTGCCACGAGATTGACCTGCTGATGAAACGCCCTTCGGAAAAAAATATCTGGCTTACCGGGCGTGAACGCGAATTGCTCAAATTGATTTCCGAAGGTTTGACGAACAGCGAGATTGCCGATAAAATATTTTTAAGCCCCGAGACCATTAAAGGATACCGAAAAAACCTGTTACTGAAGTTGGGTGCAAAAAATACCGCAGTACTTGTCAAAATGGCAATCGAGCAAAAATTGATTTAACTTCATATCCTTATTCGATGCTTATCAATCGGATAAAAAGGTAAGCTTTTAGGCCACCGGTTTTCATGCAATGACAACGCAAATGCCAATTTAGCTACTCATAAGCACCTTTTCTGCATTATCAAAGCTATTTCCTGCTCAAAATTTTCACATCTTGTCTAAGAAACTGTTTAAAAACGGAAAATCAGATCACCATATGTGAATAGTGAATAAAAAGGCTGAGGTTAAACTCAATTAGTATGACAAATCACCCACCCAATGTAAGCGACAGCCAGTGGAAAATTATATCAAATTTCTTAAATGTAAAGCGAACTAGAAAATAGGGTGCAATCTAAATTTTCGCATTTTAAGCTGCGGCTCTAAAATCTGATTTCGTCAGTTCTATGATTTTCGACCATTGTAAATTCTTTCTGACAACTCTCAGGTTCAACATATGTTGTGCTCCCCGGATGCTCCATCTTTGCCCTGATTGTTTCATTCGCTTTTGTACCACCGTTCGATGAGCTGATTCTATCGCACCCGAACCTATTATGCCGCTTCCCATTTGCTGATAATTTTTATAATCCATCCTGTCAGAGTTGCCCTCATAGTATGCTATTAATTTCTGGGCTTCTTTGTTTTGTCCAGCCAGTGCTTGTATGTTTTCGATTACTGTCAATACTTTGCTTTCCAGCAATAAATCTTTCTGTTGGTTTACCCATAGTTTTTCTTTTGCTTTGTCCGTAAAATAGTTACTTGTAAACAAATGTAAATGTTCACACACATGGTAGTAATCAAGAATGGATATTGCCTGGGGAAACGCATCACTGATCCAGTTTTTTATCCAGGTAGCCCCATCCGATATAAAGATGAATCGATTATCCAAACGGCGGCATAAATATTCAAGGATGTTTGCCGGCAATGAATCTAAACAAGAAATAGCTGTTTTGTTTTTAAGTATTACGCCTTGGACGGAGGGATACGTTTAACCGCTGATAGACCTTCCAGTGTTTTTGCCACCAAGCTAAGACGATCCAAAATTCAGGAAAAGATGTACTTCGTCGGAGGCTTACATACTTGTTCCTATTCTTATAGAAATATAATGTTTAGGAATGGCATAATAAATGACTAATGTTAATTTGACTACGATTGATATTTTTTTGCATCACTCAACCGTAATGCCACTTTTTAAAATCAAAAAGACCCGGTTATTACCGGGTCTTGCGTAACTGTTTCAGGAAGGAATAAATCTATTTAAATACTATCGAGAAATTTTCTATTTGACCAGTTTTTGCATTGGCTATTCTTAACATATACAGACCTGACGGGCTATTCTTCCGGTTAATTTTCTCAGAATAGCTCCCTTCAACTCTGACTTGCTTTGCAAATTGCACCTGACCTGATGCATTAATCAATTCAATACGATAGGTACCTGCACTCATTCCCTGCAAGCTGACAGTGAAATCAGTTTGAACAGGATTTGGATACACCTGGATATGTTTACCTGGATTATCGAAGCGGAATAGAAGTATTGATGAATAAGAATAAGAGGCATCTTCATTCACCATCTTTAAACGATAATAAACTACTTTACTGCTTACTATACCATCCTTGTAAACATAGTCATTACGTGTGCTTGAAACGTTAGAGAAGACGATAGCTATGGTGGTAAAATCTCTGCCATTAACACTTCTCTGAATTTCATACCTGTTCAATTGTATTTCCTCTTCTGTTGACCATGACAACTGTATTATATTTTCTTTATGCACTCCGTTGAAATTAAGCAGGTGAACAGGCAAAGGAATGTCGGCTAAGAAGTTTCCTCCAAACAAGTTGTTATTATCGATAGAAGGGATATTGATAATGCCATCCCAGTCCGTATCGGTTCCATCCACTCTTCCATCATTATCAGTGTCCTTATCCTGTCCGGGGCCTTTTTCAGCAACATCCAAAGTGCCATCATCATCGCTGTCGGGATCCCTGTAATCCGGCACAGCATCTCCATCAGGACCGTTTGGTAATGTCACTCCCGGAGCATCACCAATTATTGAAGGCTTGCCATCTACTTTCTCCAATATTCCATCAAGATCAGGATCACAGGCTGTATAAACATTACCATCGCAATCTATGATGCCATCCTTATTGAAGTCGAAAGCCGGATTGCCACCTTCAATTGAATCAAACACACCATCGTTATCACTATCCAGATCAAGATAATCAGGAACGTTATCATTATCAGCAGCGCCAGGATTGGTATCTATACCATCCGTATTGACGGGCGCCGCATCACCGGCATCACCGTACGTTCCAGGTGCACCATCCACCACTTCTGCAATACCATCCCGGTCGGTATCTGTGGCTATATTATCATCAATCATACCATCCTGGTCAGCATCATACGCCGGTATTGACCCTGTGTATTCAATAATATCGTTGATGCCATCATTATCGCTATCCAGGTCAAGGAAATTAGGACGGGAGTCGCCATCCTGGTCAGGGTTGAAACCCGAAGGTTGTCCGCCGCCGCCATTATGATAGGGCGTTTGATAGGTGTCGCCATCATCATCCGGGCGACCATCAGCATTGGTGTCCGGATCTGTGCTGATCAGCGGATTGGTTAATGTAGCTGAGGCATACCCGTCATTATCAACCAGTGCGGCACTGCTGGCACCGGAACCAATAATACCATTACCATCGGGGTCGGATCCGCCGGCTTCAATCACATCATTAATACCATCACTGTCGCTCTCAAGATCACGGTAGTTAGGCAAGATATCTGCATCAAAATCAACCGGGAATTGATCAGGATTGTGGCCATCTGTCCATGTTGCACTGATTCCATCGGCACTCGTTGCAGATATAATCAACGCTTTAGATGTCCCTTCATTTGCATCCGTTACATCCCCATCGTTATTGATATCTGCATCATAACTATTGATCCAGCCATCATTGTCTGCATCATTGCTGGCAAATGTTCCTGAATAATCCACTCTGCCATTGCCATCAGCATCGGCGCCACCGGTTTCAATCAGATCATAGATACCATCGTTATCGCTGTCAATATCGAGGAAGTCAGGTACGCCGTCGCTATCTGTATCAAGAATACGTCCGGAAGTAGTTCCCGGTACAGTACCATTGGAAAGTTTTGAATCAGTATTTGCGTACAAAGATGCTACGCCATCATTTAAATCAACAGGGGCTAAGAGTCCGTCGCCATCGGCATCACAGCTACCGCTGCAATCGAGGCGGCCATCACCATTTGCATCTACGCCACCAGCTTCAATTACATCCTGCAAGCCGTCATTATCACTATCCAGGTCCAGGTGGTTGGGAATGCCATCGCCGTCTTTATCCAATGCGCTGCAAACACCCATTGGATTCAATGTGCCACCATAGTCAACATCTTTGTAATTGACAATACCGTCACCATCATCATCTGCTGAGGGATCTGTTGAAGGACTTAAATAAGCATTTTGTGATTGAGCAAACTCATAACGGTCTGGAATGCCATCATTATCATCATCCACATCTATTACATCGGGGATACCATCATGATCGCTATCGCCACAGCTATTAAATGCAAATGTGTAAGCTTTGCCTAACCCGTTATTATCAACTGCAAAATCCAATAAAGTGCCTAAGGTATTGCCAAGGTTTAATAAGCCAATACCAAAATCCAACGAATTGGCAGGGCCACCCACCAGGGCTCTTACACCCTGGCTTGTACCTTTTACATGCCCGGCACCTGCTACGCTATATCCCAACAGGGCAGTGGCATTTACTCCGACTATTGGACTTACCACGGAAGTTAAAGTCCAGTAGGGAGATGCGACATAAGTGCCGTCACTTTGGCCAAGATAAACGTAAGCCGCACCGCCAACAGCATTTGTATTAAGCAGGCCGATAGAAGTTGATAACGGCTCGCCAACAATAATATCGCCAATGCCATCACAGTTTACATCAAGCATATTATCAATGGAGGAAGCATACAAAATACTTAGCGTAAGATTGCCGGACAATAGGCTTAATATATTAGTCGCCCTCGGAGAAGCAATCACCTGGTCTGATGTTACAGGGCTTGCAGGAGCAGATATTTTCTTTTTAAATACATGCAATTGGCCTGCCTGTACTTTTAGTCCGCTGAGCACGTTACTAAGTACAGCCCCCACAGGAGCGCCTGCCAGGATGTTTCCGTTTCTATTACCGGCTGCATCTTTTACGCCTCTTACACTATAGCCAAACAAGTTAGCAGCGTTGCTTAGCAGGCCGGTTGAAGTTGCCTGGAGCCTTGCAAGTGAACTTGTATTGACACCTGTACCAGTGCCGCCAAATACATAAGCAGAACCTCCAAGTATTTGACCGTTCAAAACAGCACTAAGTGATCCCAGGTTTACACCGGCAGGAGCACCCACAACTATATCTTTATTTCCATCATTGTTATAATCACCTGTTCCATCCACGCTATAACCGAAAAGCAGCCCTTCTATCTGACCGTCTAAAAGATCATCCACACCAAGGAGCACGAGAGTATTCCATACAACTGGCCCCAAAATAGTTTGTAGTGTACTGGACAACCCCAGCAAACTACCTGTTGGTGGCGCTAAAGAATTTACAGTAGTAAATGTATTAGACGGATTACTTAAATACACAAACGCTCCGCCGGTTTTTATAGCACTAGCCCCTTGCAATCTCGCATAAGTCGGTGCACCAACTACAATTTC
>JAKFEJ010000246.1:0-4717 GCA_036675745.1 Chitinophagaceae bacterium
CTACAACAGGAATGGTTTTATTGATCAGCTTTTGAATGTCCTTCAGTTCAGCTCTTTCTTCAGCGTCGCAGAAAGAAATGGCGATACCGCTTGCCCCTGCCCTTCCCGTACGTCCAATACGATGCACATAGGTTTCCGGCACATTTGGCAGATCATGATTGATAACATGGGTCAACTCATCTATATCAATACCACGGGCGGCAATATCAGTTGCTACCAGTACTCTTGTTCTCCGTGATTTAAAATTAGACAATGCAGATTGTCTTGCATTCTGTGATTTATTTCCATGAATAGCTTCCGCCCTGATACCTGCGGCGCTGAGGCCCCTTGCTATTTTATCAGCGCCATGTTTGGTACGACTGAACACTAAAGCAGTTTCAATACTTGCATCCTGCAATAAGTGAATGAGTAAAAACTTTTTGTTTTCCTTTTCTACATAATATAATGCTTGCTGTATGGCATCGACCGTAGATGAAGGCGGGGTTACTTCTACTTTAGAAGGATTGGTCAATAATACATCAGCCAATTTTTGTATTTCCGGTGGCATAGTAGCAGAGAAAAATAATGTCTGCCTTTTTGCCGGCAATTTTGCAATGATCTTTTTTACATCATGCACAAAACCCATATCCAGCATCCTGTCCGCTTCATCAAGAACAAAGAATTTAATATCGCGGAGTGAAATATGGCCCTGGTTCATCAGATCAAGTAAACGGCCCGGTGTGGCTACTAAAATATCAATACCACGACGTAATGTATTTACCTGTGGCACTTGTGACACACCACCAAAAATTACAAGATGGTGCAGATTAAGATATCTTCCGTAAGCCTTAAAACTTTCTTCGATCTGTATTGCCAGTTCTCTTGTTGGCGTTAATATTAATGCTTTGACAGTACGGTATCTCTCCCGTGTTTGCTCTTGCTGCTGGTGCATCAATTGCAAAAGCGGAATAGCAAACGCTGCTGTTTTACCGGTGCCGGTTTGCGCACAGCCCAGCAGATCTTTTTGTTGTAAAATAATGGGAATAGATTGTTCCTGGATAGGTGTAGGCTTTGTATAACCTTCATGTACTAAAGCTTTGAGCACAGGCTCAATGAGCTGTAAATTGTTAAATGACAATTGAATAAAATTTGATTAAAAAATATGGTAAGGCTATCAACTGAATGGAGATACTTTACCTGCCTTACGTTAAGCCATCACGGCATTTGAGGAGAACGAATCAAAACAAACTAAGTGAGAAATAACATATAAGAGCAGCGAAGATAGGGCTTTTTGTACAGGAATTAGTTATTTAGTTTACAAGTTCAGGAGTTTGAACGCTAAACTTGTGAACCTGTAAACCCGCAAACTTATTGTCTTGCCAGTTTACAATTCAAAATAATTAACTTAGAAGCTGTTTAAATTTCATGGAATGGAACACGGATGACACTGATTAAACGGATTAGCACAGATAAAATCCCCGCCTGAATGACATAGTCGGGCAGGCGTGTAAATCTTTCAAATCCGTGTTATCCGTGTTCTGATTTTCGTTTTTAAACAGTTTCTTAGGGGTTCATTTTTCAGAAATTCATTCATGAACTATTATACCATAGCACCATCGCCAGCTTTGGCGCCTTATGTACGGTTTTACTGGGTGCTGGAAAGTGACGAACCTTATTGTCATCGTTCCATGGCTGATGGATGCGCTGAAATGGTTTTTCATTACAAAGGATCTTTTAACGAAATAACACTATCAGAACAAACCGAACGATCTTTTAATGCGGGTTTGCATGGCCCCTCACAAAACTACCGGCGGTTCATTACAAATAAAGGCTTTGGCATATTTGGGGTGTACCTCTACCCTTTTGCTCTCCCTCAATTGTTTTCAATTCCCGCTAATGAATTAAGCAACCAGATGCCCGACCTGGCAACTTTATTTGGTGCAGATGGCAGGGAACTGGAAGAAAAAATAATAATGGCTGAATCTAATCTGCAACGTGTGACTATCCTCTCTTCTTATTTAGAAAAAAAATTGAAGAACATTACTTCACAACAGGCTGTCGTTTCTGTAATCAATGAGATCATTCATTCCAAAGGTTTGATGCCTGTTGATGAATTAGCAAAAAGATCTTTTCTTTCCATGCGGCAGTTTGAAAGAAATTTCAAAAGTTTTTCCGGGTTCAGCCCCAAACTATATTCCCGCATCATCCGTTTTCAAATGGCTACGCAGAATTACGGCGCCAGTCATAAAACATTAACGGATATAGCATATGATTGTGGCTATTATGATCAGTCGCATTTTATTCACGACTTCAAACAATTTTCGGGTTATCATCCCAAACAATATTTTTCAGGAAAAGCGGAAGGTGTGGTCCCGATGGCTATCGGGAGGAAAGATTCATCCTACTAAAAAATAAAAATTTGAAAAAGAATTTTTGGAAAACAATTGTACTAGCAGGTTTGCTTGTTGGTAGTCTCGATATCATTGCAGCGCTGGTAAATTTTTATATTAACACAGGAAAAGATCCTAAAATCGTACTAAAGTATATTGCCAGTGCTGTGTTTGGCAAAGCCGCATTTTCAGACGGAAACAATATGGCGGTTTTGGGATTGCTGCTCCATTTTCTGATCGCATTTATATGGACTATTCTTTTCTTTTTCATTTATCCAAAACTCAGGCTCTTATCCTGGAACCGTATTATTACAGGCATCCTGTATGGCATATTTATCTGGATAATCATGACCCAGTTAGTCGTACCTATGAGTAAAGCAACAGCCGGAGCATTTAATATGAAGCAGGCTATTATTGCTGTTCTGATATTGATAGCAGCAATTGGCATACCCCTCTCCTTTATAGCGCATCGTTTTTATGCAGTAAGAGCAAGAGTATAATTTAAAATGTCGTGTTTTTACAATTTTCATGAAAGTTTATGGCAGAGTTTTGAACGATAAAAATAAACAAATGAAAATACCACAGCAGTACACCCAATTGATGCCTTACCTGATTATAAAAGGCACGGACAGGTTTAAAAAATTCATGGAAAAAGTTTTTGATGCAAAAGAGCAAATGATAGTTCCAGGCGAGGACGGAACCGTAATGCACGGTGAACTCAGAGTTGGGAATGCGGTAATTATGTATGCAGAAGCAGGCGGACAATTCGCTGTCATGAATGCAGGCATGTTCATCTATGTAGATGATGCAGATGCTATTTATAAAAAAGCGCTAGCAGCCGGAGCTGTTACAGTGGAAGGACAAGAACCATCTGATAAAGATTATGGACGTACCTGTGGTGTAAACGATCCGTTTGGAAATACATGGTGGATCACTTCCCTGTAGGCATTTAAGAGATAACATCTTTTGGTTGAATATTGTGGAATCTCAATTGGCAATTGTTTATTTACAGGCTTAGTATGTGCAAGCCGGTGATTGAGAAAAACTTGTCGTAAATACCCCTTCATTTTGTCGCTTTCCTGTACCCTTTGTTTTGAATACTCTCTGTATGTTTGTATCGCAATTTAAATTATCAAAAATGAATAAGAGTATAAGCGACCTCAATTTGCTTTTCCTTGTATTACCCTTATTTACAGTATCGGTTGATACAAGTAATGCCCAGCAAACAAACAATAAAATAAGCACAGTAAAATCATCGGGGCTGGCTGCCGTCAATGGTATTAAAATGTACTACGAGATACACGGCGAAGGTAAACCCATAGTGTTGCTGCATGGCAGTTATATGACCATTCCGCTGAACTATGGCGAGATGATACCACGACTTGCAAAAAACAGAAAAGTAATAGCAGTGGAAATGCAGGGGCATGGAAGAACTGCAGACACCGACCGCCCCTTTTCTTATAAGGCTCTCGCTGACGATGT
The DNA here is from genome assembly GCA_036675745.1 of Chitinophagaceae bacterium. Lineage (GTDB taxonomy): Bacteria > Bacteroidota > Bacteroidia > Chitinophagales > Chitinophagaceae > Terrimonas_B. Next base: position 3,852 of record JAKFEJ010000246.1, read on the forward strand.
AGCCACCTTATTAAAACAACTGAAAATTGAGAAGGCAGATATTTTAGGATATAGTTTTGGAGCAACTGTTGGATTAGAGTTCGCGATAAAGCATCCTTCCTTGGTTAACAAACTTATTTTTATTTCATCGGTGTACAAACACGATGGATGGATAAAAGCTGCACGAGATCTTTTTCCCACCATTGTTCCTGAATTTTTTGAAAACACCCCTTTGAAAACACAATATGATAGCCTGGCGCCGAACCCTGGCCATTGGAAAGAATTTGTAAAAAAGTTAACCAAATTTGATTCAACTCCTTTTGACCTGGGCGCAGAGAATATCAAATCGTTGCAATGTCCTGTATTGATAATCAAAGGTGATAATGATTGTATTGAACTTACTCACGTTGCTGACATGTATAATTTATTCGGCGGTGGTGTTTTCGCAGACATGACCGGGTTGCCGAAATCTCAATTGGCTATACTCCCCGGAATGACGCATGTAAGCTTAATGATGGCTACGGATCAATTAATGGCATTGATCAACCCGTTTTTAGATAAGAAGGATTAATTTATCAGCGACGTTGCAGACGGAGAACAAATTTTGATGATTAAAATTTAATTATACAACCTGTAATTATAACTGATAAAGAACAACACAGCTATATGGTTTGAGAGTCAGGGTGCCTGGTAAATTTTGATCAGTTGCCATTTGATTATTAAATATAGCAGCATTCCAGACATTGCTATCCAGCTTCATTATTTGTATTTCCTTATTTCCATTAAAATATACACGTATTTTTTTCCAGCTATCTTTTAGAGCAACGCCATTAATGGCATAACCCACTACCCCATCCGGTAATTTGTCAAGAAATACCAGGTTGTTT
>JAKFEJ010000623.1:0-27667 GCA_036675745.1 Chitinophagaceae bacterium
GAATTTTCAGGAAGCTTACCGGCAACTGAATGGATCTTTGTTGTTTCCAATGCTTCCTGTAAACTAAGCGGTGGAAGTATGGTGGGTAAACGCTTTGCCAGCATGGTTTTCCCTGCACCGGGCGGCCCGATCAATATAGCATTATGACCACCCGCCGCTGCAATTTCCAATGCCCGTTTTATATTTTCCTGCCCCTTTACATCGGTAAAATCTATTTCAAAATCATATTGCGAATGAAAAAATTCTTCTCTTGTATTAATAACAACAGGTTCTAATCCTGTTTCATCATTTTCAAAAAAATCAATTACTTCTTTGATATGAGTAACGCCATATACATGCAGGTTATTGACCATGCCCGCTTCTTTAGCATTTACTTTCGGAACGATCAGACCTTTAAAACCTTCTTTTCTTGCTTGTATAGCGATAGGCAAAGCTCCTTTGATAGCTCTTATTTCACCATTCAGGCTTAGCTCACCCATGATAACATAATTGGCAAGAGCATCCCTGTTTTCCATTTGTTCAGAAGCGCCTAATATTCCCAATGCGATCGGAAGATCAAAAGGAGTTCCGCTTTTTTTAATATCAGCAGGTGCAAGATTTACTACTACTTTTGTTCGCGGCATTTGATACCCGTTCGTTTTGAAAGTGCTTTCTATTCTTTGCAGGCTTTCTTTTACCGCATTATCAGGCAAGCCAACGATCATCGGATCTTTTCCGGAAGACGGCAGCCAGTTTACTTCAATAGTTATAGAAATAGCTTCTACTCCATATACCGCACTGCCAAAGGTCTTTACAAGCATGATTTGAAGGTAGAGAAAATTACCGGTTTGAGTATTACCGGAAAGTAGTACTGATGGATTTTAAATTGTCCAATACAGACCCGCCCCTTTTCAAAATTTTTCTACCCGCAAGTCCTTTTGCTCCTTCCCGGGAAGGGCAGAAAAGCCAGGTTCTTAATATAAACGATCCAAATTATCCAGGACTAATTACCTGCCGGGGTATTGCCGTAAAATAATAATGACGTATTGGGATCCAATAAAATTTTTTGCGGTTTTTCTTTTAGAGAAAACGAAAAGGTTTGTGTTTGCTGGCTCAATCTCATCGTTTCAAAAATCGTTTTCCCTGCTGCCAGCCTGATACCGATCTCCAGTGGAAATTCGAAAACAGGATTTTGTAATTGTTTTACTGTAACCAGCAATTTTTTTTCTTTAATTGAATAGTTCCATTTTACTTCCAGTCCTGGAATGCCGGGTGTATAAAGCCATTGTTGAAAAAAAACAGACAGGTCCTTACCGGATACTTTTTCAACTATTTTTTGCAGGTCTTTTGTATCTGCATTCCGACCGGCGTATGTTGCATAATATGTTTTAATGCTTTTGTGAAAAATAGAATCGCCTAACTGGCTGCGTAGCATATGCAATATCCAGCCACCTTTCTGGTAACTGTTGGCATTTAACAATTGCATAAAGTCGGGATCATCATCTACTACAGCCTTGTCTGATTTTTTTGCGAACGCAATAACCTGCTCACGGTCTTCTTTCAGCATAGAAGTAGCAGTATCTTTTCCATATTTATTTTCAAAATATAAAATGGAGAAATAGGTGGCGAAGCCTTCACTCAACCATAAATGGGCAAAACTTTTTTCAGTAGCCATATTGCCAAACCACTGGTGAGCAATTTCATGGGCTATTGTACTTTCTGATTTTCTTGTACCGGTAACAGATTTTTCGGAATAAAAAATCGTGTTCGCATTTTCAAGGCCGCCAAATGTTGTTTTCGATTGTACGTTCGCTAATTTTTTATAGCCGTAGGGGCCAACAGTTTTAATAAAGAAAGGAAGTATGTCGGTTGCCAGTGCATAGTCATAAAATCCGTCATCCCTGTTCTGGGGATATACCCAGCTATAAACGGGAATACAATTATCAACCACACCTGCAAGACTAACAGCAAAATCAGCAGCGCCTATCACCATTACTTTAGTAGCAATGGGAACATCTTCTTTCCAATGTGTCAGTTTTTTATTATCAGCGAGATTAGTTTCTTCAATTAAAACTCCATTAGAAACAACCTGGTAATGCTGGGGAGCAGTAACAATAAATTCGACTGTAGCTTTATCTGCCGGATCGTCAATACAGGGCAACCAGTTATGGCCACGGTTAGGCCAGTTGTCTGCAAAAAAACTTCGTTGACCGTATTTAGTTTTAGAAATAATAAGCCCATCGGATGGGATGCCATTATATGCAATAGTAAATGACCTGATTTCTTCAGTCTTTGCTTTCCTGGATAACTTAATGACGATTTTATTTTGTTGATGCGAATATTCTACAGTAGTGTCTTTCTCAGTTACGGAAGTAACCTGCATCCCTTTGCTGCCTTTTACAGAAGTAAGATCAAGGGTGAGTTGATCAACAGGCACTATGAATTTTACAAGTATTGTAGCTTTACAACTTATGGCATCAGACTGATCGGTCAGGGAAAGTTCAAAACGATAATGTAGAACATCGGTATCCTGTGCAAATGACCAAAGAAAGCCAAACAATGAAATGAGGACGATAATTATTCCTTTGTTTCCACCAGACACTTTAGTAATTTTCATTTTAATCTTTTAGAATCTGTAAATCTTAGTTCTATAGTTTTTCCAGCATTTCCACTACTTTCTCTCTTTTTAGTATTACATAACCAATCCGGTCGTTGCTGATCCCTTCTTTCAACTGGTAGCTAAACTGTAGCTGATCATTGTCTACATTGGTCTCAAAATATTTGAAGGAAATATTGGGAAAACCTTTAAGATCCTCACCGATTTCATATAAATGAGTAGAGAGTATAAAAAGTGAATTTTTTATTTTTATCAGGCCCTTAATAACGGTCAATGAACATTTCATCGCATCCTGCACATTGGTGCCTTTAAAAAGCTCATCAATCAATACCAGCCATTTTTTTCCATTGTTTATTTTATCAATGGTATTTTTGATGCGTTGTACTTCATTGAAAAAAAAGCTTTCGCCTTTGGCGATATTGTCAACTACATTAATATTACTTAGTAGCCCGTCAAATAAAGTGAGTTTCATACTGGCAGCAGGAACGCCCATCCCAATATGCGCCAGGAAAACAGCAGAGCCAACAGATTTGATCAAAGTGCTTTTACCGGCCATATTAGCTCCGGTGAGAAAAAGAAAATTATGTTCAGGATTCATCTGCAGGTCATAAGCAACCGGATGCGGGATCAAAATATGATAAAGGCCTTTTGCTTCTACCAGCGGTGCATCCTGTTCAATGAATTCTGGAAATGAAAGTTTGTAGGTTTTTACGGCAACGGCCATCGAATACCACGCATCGAGACGGCTGAAAATATCAATTAATTCAAGGGTATGATTTCTATATCGTGTTCGCAGATAATAGCCAAAGTAAAGATTTTCGCGGATGCTGAATTTTGTTTCTTTTCCCGTTTGAGAAAGCAGTTGAAGCGGTTCCTGTTTTATTACCTGGTTTATGCGATCAATATATACCCGGATATTTGGAGGAAGGTCGAGCTCTTCAAGCAAAGATGTAATCCCTTTTATTCCCCTGAAAAAATCAGCGAAATGAGGAACGGAATATTTAACCATCGAATAATCTTCGCTGTGCAGCCATTTGTATAAAACGCTGTTGAAGGAATTGGATCGTTCGCTGATTGGGTCCAATGCATAGTCCATGAATTTATCCATTACCAGTAAGGTGCCGTTTGTAATATCATCGGGCCAGTCTTTCACATGTTCCATTAAAGTGCGGATAACTTTTTGTGTGCCAATTATTCTTTTCAGATCCTTGTGGGGTTCTGTAAAAAATTTGCGCAACCATTCTTTGCCGCCGCTGGTACGGGTGAAGTTTAGTTTATGGAATATAGAAAATTCCTCTTCCTGGTGAAAGATGGATATGTCATTAAATGATATATTGTCTATCTGCATGCCCCGATCCGCCTCAGGCGGAGTGTTATAATTTTAATTATAGAAATTGTTTGTTGAGCATTGAACATTTATTATCCCTGGCGATCAAACTTTAAACGTGACCCCTTCTTAGATTCATCCCATATACCATTTCCATATATTAAATGACCATTTACAAAAGTATGTGTGATAGCAGCCGGAAATTCGAAACTTTCCAACGGACTCCATCCGCATTTGTATAGAATATTTTCTTTTGATACCAGCGTTTTGGCATTCAGATCAACAATCACCAGGTCAGCCGGATAACCTTCCCGGATATAGCCTCTTTCCTTTATTTGAAAACAATCCGCAACTGCATGACTCATTTTCTGAACAATTTTTTCAAGAGATATTTTTCCCTGTTTGTAATAATACAACATTAATAAAAGTGAATGTTGCACCAGTGGCAAACCTGCATGGGCTTTTAGATAAGGTTCATCTTTTTCTTCCTTTGTATGTGGTGCATGATCCGTAGCTATCACATCCAACCTGTCATCCAATAATGCTTGCCATAAAGCTTCCTTATTATACGAAGCCTTTATAGCAGGATTGCATTTGATCTTATTGCCCAGCTTTTCATAATCATCGCTGGTGAAATGCAGATGATGGACGCAAACTTCTGCAGTAATACGTTTTTCTTTCAATGGAAGCATATTGCTGAAAAGTTGCAATTCTTTTTCAGTGCTGATATGTAAAATATGCAGGCGGGTATTATATTTTTTCGCCAGTTGAACCGCATAAAAAGAGGACTCAAAGCAAGCTTCCTCATTTCTTATGATGGGATGGTCTTTTGCAGTTAGTTCCCTGGTCTCATTTTTTAGTTTTTCCAGGTTTTGTTTAATGATCTTTTCGTCTTCACAATGGGTGGCAATAAGCAATTCACTTTCGCTAAAAACTTTTTCCAGGGTAAGCGGATTATCCACAAGCAGGTTACCGGTAGAAGAGCCCATAAATATTTTGATCCCGCAGATATCCTTCTTTTTTTCATTCGCCTTCAGCGCCTCTTCTGCGTTTTCATTGGATGTGCCGATATAAAAAGAATAATTGGCCAGCGAAGTCTGAGAAGCAATTGAATATTTATCTTCCAGCAATTGCTGTGTGAAAGCGGGAGGAAGGGTATTGGGCATTTCCATAAAACTGGTAACGCCACCGGCAACAGCCGCTTTTGCTTCTGTATAAATATTGGCTTTATGTGTCAATCCCGGTTCCCGGAAGTGCACCTGGTCGTCAATTGCGCCGGGCAACAAATATTTACCTTCGCCATCTATTTCTTTTACATCTGTGTTGGTCTGTGTAATCTGTGACGATACTTTATCGATGCGCCCATTTTTTATCAATACATCAGCTGTTTGAATAGATCCTTCATTGACAACCTGTATGTTTTTTATCAGATATATTTGCATAATTTGTTAACTGTTATCCTAAAATACTTGCAATGCAATTTAAAAAAACCCTTGTAAGACCGGCTTTATTTCTTTACCCCCATCCCCTAAAGGGGTGTTTGGCAATCTGGTCGCTGGTTGGGCTTCTTTTTCCTATTGTGATTTTTTCTCAATCTACTTATTTACCGCAAGGAGACAAACAAAACATATTGTTGGAAAGATTGGAGATAAAGGCTGGAACGGATTCTGTACTTAATTTTTCCAAAACAAAATATTTCAACCGTAGCAAATATGTGATAAACGGAGTAAAGAGCTATTTGCAAAAAACAGGTGAAACCAATTTATCAAAAGTTGACGCCCATAATCTCCGAAGTCTTTATTTGAATAATACAGAATGGATGACTGCGGAGGAACGGGACCAGTATAAAAGTAAAAAGCCCATTCTTAAAAACTTTTATACCACGCCGGCCAATTTATATGAAGTGCATGTAAACGACTTTGACCTGGTTGTTAATCCTGTCATTCAATATGTAATTTCAAAAGAAAGTGACAATGATCAGTCTCTTTTTTTAAATACAAGGGGGTTGGCAGTGCGGGGAAGGATAGCTAAAAAAATAGGGTTCTCAGCTTACCTGACCGATAACCAGGAAAGAGACCCGGCATATGTACAGGATTGGGTGAGGGAAAGGCAGGCCGTACCGGGAAATGGGTATTATAAGAGTTTTAAAGACCCTGGCGGTTTAGATTATTTCGATGCAAGAGGCTATTTCACTTTTAATGTCGCAAAATATATAGACGTAGCATTTGGGTATGATAAAAATTTTATTGGTAATGGGCATCGTAGTCTATTCCTAAGCGATTTTGGTAACAGTAACCTATTCCTGAAATTGAACACCCGGATATGGAAATTTAACTACCAGAATCTTTTTATGGAATTGCATAATGCCTATGCAAGAGGAGGTGATAAACTAATCGGTAAAAAATATGCGGTAATGCATCATTTGGATATAAACGTTACCAAATGGCTGAATATTGGTTTATTTGAAGGAGTGGTATTTGGAAGGGAAAATAAATTTGATTTTTCTTACCTGAACCCGGTTATTTTTTACAGGTCAATAGAACAACAGAACGGAAGCCAGGATAATGCGGTGGTAGGTCTCGATTTCAAAGCGAATTTGGCTAAACGTTTCCAGGTGTATGGCCAGTTATTGCTTGATGAATTCAAACTGTCCCAGGTAAGAGCAAAAAACGGATGGTGGGCTAATAAATTCGGAATACAATTAGGCGCTAAATACATTGATGCCTTTACTATTAAAAATCTTGATCTGCAGATAGAACACAATCGTGTAAGACCATTCACTTATTCACATCGTGATTCGGTAGCTAACTATACGCATTATAATCAACCGCTGGCTCATCCATTGATGGCGAACTTCTGGGAAACGATCGGGATACTACGGTATCAGCCGGCGCCAAAATGGATGGTACAGGCCAAAGCCATTATATACAAGCAGGGAAGAGATACGGGAAGTGTTAGCTATGGTAGCAATATTTTCCTTCCAAGTGTTTCACCTTATCGTACCAGCGATTATGGCTTTAGCATAGGATCGGGTTGGAAGACCAACGTAATGTATGCTTCATTACTAGTATCATACGAATTAAAAGAAAATCTTTTCCTGGAATTATTTGGAGTGGCCCGCAAGCAGGAAACAAAAACGGCGCCCATCATTTCAGAGAAGAGTACTGTAGTATCATTTGGTGTAAGGTGGAATATGCACAGAAGGGAGTTTGATTTTTAAAGACCAATCAAACCCCTAAATCCCCTAAAGGGGACTTGCCATCACACAAACCCAAGAACAGTAAGTGAACTGTTTTTTTGAGCGTTGATAAAAAAATAGAACGTTGAAGAGTGCGACCTGCTACCGGCAGGCAGGCGCAACGAAGATGCCTGCCCGTCCCGAACGCTGGTATCAAAAATTAAACGGCATAAACGATACGTTCGGGCGGGCCATGAAAAACTGAAGCTGGCTATACAATTTCTTAACCACTATTAAAAGAACATATCGATAAAAAATGACTCTCCGACCTAAGTCACTCCTTTTAGCCCCGATAAAAATCGGGGTAGGAAGGGACAGGGGGTAGACAGTTTTTTTTACCCCTCAATATGTATACTAAATACAACCATTCTTGATTGTATCTTATCAAATACGCTGGAGTACTTCAGGTTTTGGTCGCGGCTGTGGATATTGCCCAGTCCGTTACTAATTTTTATTTCAGGAGAAAAAATAAAACTTTGAAAGAAGAAGTTGAAGCCGAGTCCCAGTTCAACACCATAATCGTATTTCCTGATTTTTACAAGGTCCTCCGCTTTTTTTGCACGGGCATTGCTGGCCAGATCTATGTCCCCTTTTATTCCACTCATCATGTAAACACGAAAATTACCAATGCGGTCAGACTGCAATTTTACCTGTATGGGAAAGGTGACAATTACCGATTCAATGGTTTTATTGATATCTGTTTCTCCTCCTTCGGGATGTTTTAATTTATAATAAATACTCCGTTCGGTAAACATCAGTTGCGGATTGAACCGGAGTTGGAAGCGATCTGATAATCTTGCCGTAGCTAATAAACCCAGGGCAAGCCCATTTGAATTTTTGGGTTCAGCTATTAGTATGCTGTCGTTTTCTAAAAACCGGGGGTGCAACTGGGTTTGAAACCGGGACATATTAGATCCGAGAGTAATGCCAAAATAATAGGGCTTGCTGTCATGGTCATACTGGTTCAACTCCCTGGGCTGCGCCAGTGAAGTTTGTGCAAGCAATATTAATCCAAAAAGGAGATAGAATTCAGGTTTTAATGTACGGGTTTTCTGCCGGAGTAAATACAACATATACCTAAGCTTAGCGATTTATAGCGGGTATCGGAATAACCAACTTTATTTAAAATATCAACCAGTTTTTGACGATCAGGAAAAGCATTCGCCGATTCACATAAATATTGATAAGCTTCCTTATTTTGATTGAACCAGCGGGCCATTTGCGGAGCAATAACTCCCATATACAAGTTATAAAAACTGCGTATGGGTTGTTTCGGTTTTGAAAACTCAATGATCACCAATTGACCGCCGGGTTTTAATACCCTTAAGATCTCTTCCATTCCTTTCTCCAGGTTTTCAAAATTGCGGATACCAAATGCCACCATCCCCGCATCAAACGTATTTTCCCCAAAATTTATTGTTTCGGAATCTCCCAGTTGTAACCGGATTTTCCCTTCAAGTCCTTCTTTTTCAACCTTCTTTTTCCCAACTTCCAGCATTTGTTGAGAAATATCAATTCCCTCGATTCTGTCCGGGTTAAGCAATTTACAGGCCATAATTGCCATATCACCCGTCCCGGTAGCTATATCCAGGATTGTTTCAGGGCTATCCTTTTTCAGCAATTTGATTGCTTTTTTTCGCCAGCCTATATCCGTGCGGGCAGACAAAAACCGGTTCATAAAATCATAGCGGTCTGCTATGCGGTCAAACATTTCAGCTACCTGCTCTTTCTTGCTTTTTGCAGAATCTTTATAAGGTATAATATGATCGTGAGGTAATAATTCGGACATAGGTTGGCAAAGGTAAGGGGCTTTATTTTTATTCAACTTTGGTGGACAGCCTTTGTCCCTCTAAATGAGTATATGACAACATTTTAATTGATTGTATTTTGTCGCTTAAATCCAAATTGTATCAACGAAAAATGCAGGGGAGCATTCTTTTAAAGCAACCAAATCAAAATCTTTATTTATATGTCCTTACCCAGGTCTTATTTCCCCTGGCGACAGGTATATGTATTTATTTTTTCTTTCGTGGGCCATACTCGCGGTTTGAAGAATGGATAGGCTGGTCCTTTCCCGGGTATGATTTTTCATTGTACACAATTCCTTCCATTTTGATAGGATCGTTTCCTGATCTTTCCTGGTGCTATGCTTTTTTATCCTTGCAGGTAATTGTCTGGGGAAATTGGAGTAAGGTGCCCATGTTAATAAAAATTATTTTGTACATAACTATCCCTGCTACTGAGGTGTTGCAGCGGCTGCATTTATTGCAAGGCACCTATGACATTTTTGACCTATTTTTTTACATAGCCACATTTTTTATTCACTATCAAATTAACAAAACCACCACTTTATGAAACAGGTAAAATGGCTTTTTAGCAGCATAAGCATTTTCGCTTTCGCTTTTCTTTTCTGGGCAAGCTCCGGACCGAAAAATGTAACCGTAACACCTCCAAAACCGGTATTGAAAAACATTGATCTTACGCCTGGCGTTACCGCTGATGCCAGGGAACTAACCCGGATTACAAACGATAAGCTACAGGAGACATATCCCCGTATAAGCCCTGATGGAAAGAAAATGCTATATATAATAAATGATCCAACTAAAACAGATGCAAATGCCCGGAACAGTATTGTATTAAAAACCATCGGAACCCAGGGAGTATCTCCGGTATTATCGGAAGGCTGTACTTTACCTTCCTGGTTACCTGATGGAAAAGGTTTCGTTTTTTCATATACAAAACCTGGAAAACCAGTTATCGCAAAATCAAAGATTGAACAGATGGGGATCAATTACGTATCAGCTAATGCCAATGGTACCGATGATAGTAAGCCTTTTTATTTTAAGGCACAGGATAAATTCTTATTTTATACCAATATCGGGGGTACTTATCATGTAGCTATGATCGATAATAATGGTCTGAATTTTACAATATTAACGGAAGGTCAATCGCCTTATCCCCATCCTAAAAAGAATTCCTTTGTATTCATAAAAAAGGTAGGTGATGCCTGGCAGATCTTTGAGTACGATTTGGCTATAAGCCAGCAAACACAGCTTACCAGCGGCGAGTTTAATGCCTATAATCCAGCTATTTCACCTGATGGCAAATGGATCACTTTTCAACGAAACAAAAATAAGGGCGAGGACAGCCAGATTTTTGTGATGGAGCCGGGAGGAGGTAGTATGAAACAGTTGACTACAGGTAACACCTGGAATTGGTGCCCTGAATTTGCCGCCGACGGTTATATTTATTTTAGTTCAAATGCAGGAAATGCACCAGATAAACGATACGATAATTATGATATCTGGAGAGTGAAACCCAATTTAAGCGAATAAAAACCTGCAAAATAATTTTTCAAAAAGAGGTATTGGACTATTTTTCCCAATGCCTCTTTTTTTAGCTAGCAGCTATGGTAATAATATATTATCAGTAGATAGCCACCAGCAACAGGATAAAACCTTAAGCTATTCATAAATCACTTTCTTCAAATAGTAGATTTTTGGATCGATTTGAATACCAGTTTTGCTGGTAACCGTTATTCCCTTTTTATCAATGTCCGCCCGTTGGCTGCCAGCATCTGTAATGATATCAATTGGGATGAGCAAGTCAAGGTTAAGCAAGCTTACTTTGTATTTATCATCTGCTATTTGCTTTACCTGTATTTCCAGCTTATCAGTGGTATATAAAAAAAGATGAAATAATGGTTGCAGGGTTTTACCATAAGCTCCGCTGAATAATTTTTCTACATCGGCGGTAGTTACCGTATTGTCATACGTATACTGTGGATCAGTAGCGAGTTTTTTCAATGTAGGAAAAAATATTTCATCGCCCATTATATACCGGAGGCTATGCATAAAAAAAGCGCCTTTGCCATAAATATCTCCCTGGTAGGTTTGGTCAGAGTCAATTTCGTCTCCTTGCACAATGGGTAACTTATTTTGCGTACTGCGGGCTGTTTGCTGCATTCTTTTTAAATAGGATTCTTCACCTTCCAGATCTTTTACAATCAAAGCATCGCCATAGGTGCAAATACCTTCCTGTATCCACATATGCGCCCAATCACGGTTGGTTACTTTATTTGCCCACCATTCATGACCAAACTCATGATGCAGCAGCCAGTCAAAATCCTGGCCGCCCAACTGAACGTACTTGAATTTATTACCATAAGCATTCATGCTTTGATGCTCCATGCCTAAATGCGGTGTTTCGGCAATACCAATCTTTTCTTTCGCCCAGGGATATTCACCAAAATATTTTTCCAGCACACGGCATGATCTTTCCAATAGTTCCAGGAGATGTGCAGCTTTGCTTTCATTTTCTTCCAGTACATAAAATTGCATAGGGACTTTGTTCCCATCAACAGTAGTGTAGTCGCGGCTTACTATCTTATATTTTCCCACATTAAAAAGTATGCAGTAGTTGCTGATCGTATAATTTGTTTTCCAGTGAAAAGTGGATTGATTTTTCTTATGACTTACCTTTTTCAATAAGCCCGGGCCCGCAACTGTCAGTCCTTTAGGAACAGTAATAATCATATCCGCACCCTCATTGGGTTCATCGCTGGGATGATCCTTGCAAGGGAAGAAAATTTTTGCTCCTTCCATTTGACAGGTAATCGCTATCCATGGATTTCCTTTTGAATCTTTCTCCCATTGAAATCCACCTATCCAGGGTGCTCTTTCAGCAATGGCGGGTTTGCCGCCGTAAGCGATTTTTACTTTTATTTTTCCTGCGTCAAAGGGCGAAGCGGCTGTAATAAAAACTTTATTATCCTGCTGATCCTGTTTAGCTTCTTTTCCATTTACCCAAGCTTTTTTTACCTGCATCAGTTGTGTCAGGTCAAACAGCAAGCGTTCTGAAGGTTGTGATAAGATGAGATCAATTTCAGTATAGCCATCAATGGTTTGTTGCTGGGGGTCTACTGTAAGGGCAACAGTATAGTGCCGGATATCCATAATGGCCTGTTCAGGATTAAGTTTACCACCGGATTTAAGATTTTGCCCATAGGAGAGGCAATAAGAAAACATAAGGGTTAAATAAAAAATATATCTCATGCGATTTTTTTTTGAAGTTAATCTTTTTCGGTTTCCTGAAAAGCGGGCACTTAATAAGGGACAACGAACAAATGCAATTTTGTATAAAAATGTTTTTTCATCCAGTATCTTGCAGCTTCATGGAAATTAAGGATGCCAAATATCTTATCAGCAGCGCTGATTTCAAGCAATGTCCGCCACCTGACAGAGCGGAGTATGCATTCATTGGCCGGAGTAATGTAGGCAAATCGTCGCTGATCAATATGCTTTGCAATAAAAAAGCGTTGGCAAAAACTTCTTCAGCTCCAGGGAAGACGCAATTGATCAACCATTTTGATGTTTTTTCAAATGATAAAAAGAAATGGTACCTCGTTGATCTTCCCGGGTATGGGTATGCAAAAGTATCTCAAACCAGCCGCCGGCGCTGGGAGCAAATGATAGAAAACTATATCCGGAAGAGAGAAAACCTGGTTTGTATGTTTGTTTTGATTGACTGTCGTCACGAGCCCCAGAAAATAGATTATGAATTTTTAAATGACCTGGGAAAATGGGAGATCCCTTTTGTGGTTGTTTTTACAAAAAGTGATAAAAATAAGCCTGGCGCTACTTCACGGAACGTAAAAGCTTTTTTAGAAGGAATGAAAGAATACTGGGAAGAGTTGCCTCCTTACTTTGTCACCTCCGCTCTTACCAAAGAAGGACGTGAGCCGTTGCTGAAATATATAGGCGGTTTGAACCAGGGATTTACTATCACCGGCGTTTAAAATTCGGATTAGTTTATTTTAATATTAATTCTTTTCTTTGCATGCAATTAACCACCAAATGAGGAAATTTTTATCCGAAAAAAATATTGTTGTTATCTTATTTGTTGTAGCTCTTGTCGTTTTTTCCTTTGCGCAGGAAGACGCTAAAAAGGCGGAAAAAATGTATCTGAATGCAAATGCAGGCGTTTTCATTACCACCCCAAAACAAACAGCAGGGAACATTACTCCAGGTGATAAACCTGTTTTATTAACAACAGAGATAAAGTAAAAAAGGTCCTCAATAAAAGTATGGCTGCAATTATGCAGCTTTTTTATTTTAAGAAAAGATCCGGAAAGAAGAAAAAGTAAAAGAGACAGATCCCCGTACAGAGAGGCTACTCTGCAAATATCGCTTGTTCAAAACATTCCGCCGATTGACGGAAAAAGAATTAATTCACAACCTTATTGGCGCAACTGCTGCTTGCAAAGGCTTCGGGTTTTGCTTTGAACGCAAAGCCCATACCGAGGATATAGCCCATTGCTTCTTTCAATGCATCATTGCTCTTGAAGTGGGGGTTAGTGTTGATGTCTGCATGTACTTCCATATCCACATTGTAAACAGTGAACAGGTTGCACAGTTCATAAGCGATTTCAATGCTTTTTGCAACTTCCATCAACATTCTTTCCTTGATTGTGAATTGTTGCCGGGTTTTGTCATTGTGTATGAACATAAAGCCGCCATGTCCTTCTCTTAAAAAAACAATAACCGTAGCAAATTCCGTGTCTTTCCCTTTCACCTGTGAATCGGTGCCAATGCAAACTTTCAGCCTGAAACCGGCTGCAGTCTCACGTTTGATAGCATTTTCCACGGCGTTTATAATGGGAAGATCGATGGTGTCGCCATTAAATTTTCTCCAGCGCATATAAAAAGAGGTTTTTCTAAGTTATAGAAAAACCTCCAATAAACAATAAGGGTACGGATTATTGTCAGCCACGGCGGACTGAAAAAGAGTTATTGACGTAGTAGTTTATCGATATATTGATGATCATTATTCCAAAAACGTACCAGGTATATACCATTAACGATATTGCTTACATTGATGTTGTTGATACCAATCATCAACTGTCCCTTGCTTATTAATTTTCCGTTAAGATCAACAATAGCATAGTTATAATTGCCCGGACTGTTTACAGAAGCAATATTGGAACTGATAAAATTACTTAGAAGCTTTGGTCTGGGCTCCGTTTCATTTTTGCCGATGTTCACAATATTTGAATAGTACCTGTGACCATCATCAAATGTTACATTCAGGCGGTATTGAATAGCTGATTTAAAAGTGGGATGATAAGAATAAGAAAAAATAGCAGGGGATATCTCAACTACAGGATAAAAGTTTCTTCCGTCTGTGGAAGCCTCTACTATTTGGCGTTCTATTTTTTCGTCTGCTTCAACGATCCAGTTCAACTGGTGCTTGTTCCCGTTTTGAGCGACCTTTAATTCAAGTTTGTGAAGAGGCAGGGGGTTGCCGCCTTCAATATTTCCTTTCAATGTATAAGAGCCGAGACTTGCATAGGCAGGTGCGTATAAATTCCCTTTGCCTTCTATTTTCAAATAATAAATGCCGGAATTTAAAGCGGTGTCAGCCACAGAATTCAATAAGGCCCCGGGATTATAAACGTTAAGTAATGTTTGTGATTCGTTATATAATGTCACCTGCATATCAAGGTTGGAACCGGCATTGCCGGTGCCTACGTTGTAAGGAACTGCATTCAGTTGAAATCTACCCTTATACGGCATGGTAAATTGAAACATATCCATGTCAGTATTTTTTTGCACGACACCGCTAACATCAAATTGATTGTTGCTGTAAAATGTCTGTGTTGCGTCGTTGAAAGTGCTGCCATGATCATCTGGCCGGTATCCAAATCCATTGACGGATGAAGTTATTATATCAAGATCACTTTGAAAATTGGTACATCCTAAAGAGTTTGGACCATTGCTCCATAAAGTGAAATTGCGGCTATAACCTACTCCCATTATAGGAGCCCACCCAATTTCACCGGTTCCCCTGCCTGCATAATAATCGGCGATCTTATTGCAGTTGGCATCATATTGCGACTGGTGGTAAAGACCTAATGTATGTCCCGCTTCATGAGAGATGGCTTCACTAATTTTTTTCAGATTATAACCAAACAATGCGGAAAATACAAAGCACGGAGTATCATCACCCGTAATAAATGATCCGACAAATGCTACACCACCAGCAGAATTTCCATACCAGTCTGATGTGGTAGTGATGATGACTCTCATTCTTTTTTCGATAGGAGCTGTCATAAATTTGGCTGGCTCAGTAGTGATATTAATATTGAAAGGACGATAGTCTTCCGCCACCCTGTTAAAGACCTCTTTTATCTGGACAGTATTTAATCCCGAGCCTGCACAGTTAATAGGATTGCCATTCCAGTTCCAACTGGTACCGTCAACAGTATGGCCATCAAAGTCAAGAAAAATAACCGCTGATGCGGAAGGATAGCTATTCAATTCTTCGGTCTGTGCATGCAGCGGAGAATGAAAGGAGAATGCCAGCAGCATACAAAAAAGAAAAACTAAAGTTTTCATAACAAGGTGGATTTTAATTTCAAAGGTGGAGGATGGTAGTAATTAGTTTGGTCGTACAGTTTTATTCATTGATCAGCTCATGATATTTTTTCTTTATTAAAAAATACTGGTCATTTTGATTTTCTAAAACATACAGGTCGCCGTGCTTGAAACTGACGATACGGCCAGAATACCTGACCGTACCATCAGTAGTAGTGGATAAGGAAAGCGTCAACGTTGCACCGTTGAAACGTGTGGAACTAACAACTACACTGCGGAGTGTGTTGTTATATTTACTGGTAGCTGAAATTATTTTTCCATTAAATCCGGGTAATTTTTTGTCTATAAACCGGACATTTACTTCTTTTCCTTTAGCCGCGGTATTGCTAAACAGGTTTTTTAGCTCGCTGATGTCAACAGGAATTTGATCGGGAAGATTTGTAAATAAGGTTGGCTTTTTGAGATCAGGTTCTCTTAGTACCACCCTGTCCTGGGCAAAACTTATAGTGCAGAAAATGATGGACAGGCTAAAGCCGTACAGTTTCAGGTAATTCATTGGATATTTTTTAAAACTAATAGTAAGTTGTTTGCGCAGATGGATTAGGTCTGCTGCAGTATATCAGAGGGTGCGGAGAACAAAGGTTGATAAATGTTTTTTACAATACCAAAATCAGCATGACAGAATAGTATAAATCGGGTGTTAGTACGCTGAGCTCAATCGTAGATTTTCGGGAATGCTTTTTTTTAACTGATTTAATACTGTCCTGTACTTAGCAATACCAATGTACAGGCTTCTAATGATTCAATATTTTGTTCTTTGGCTAACTTAACCAGTTCGTCATTTTCAGTACCGGGATTAAAAATGATTCTTTTCGGTTTTAACGAAAGTATATAATCGTAATACTCCTGCTGGTGTGTTGGATTCAAATAAAGCGTTACCGTATCGACATCAGTCAGAGGTATTTTTTCTTTCTCAATATTTACATCAGCCACTTTAGTATTTCTTCTGCCAATACCTGCTACAGGGTGACCATGTTTGCGTAACCGCTGAATGGCAAGATAACTGTAACGGGCAGGATTATCGGAAGCGCCTAATACCAGGGTTTTCTTTGGTTCATTCATGCAGTAAAGCTAAGATGTAATTTAATTTAAAAAAGATGATACTGGCGGCGCGGAATCTTACTGATAATATCTGCAAAGGCATCCTCCAATAAAGGATATTTAAAGCTGAATCCGCTTTCAAGAATTTTTGTTGGTACTACCCAACGGCTTTTTAATACTAACTCTGTATCTGTTCCTATCAGCGGTGCCCCAATTTTTAGCATCCATTCATAAGCTGGCAGGTTAAAAGTTTGACCGGTCGTTTTTCGTAACAATTTCATGAATACTCCATTTGTAACCGGATTGGGAGAACAACAGTTATAAGTGCCTTCAATGTTGGAATGAGCATTTATCCATTCGATCATCCGGCAGGTATCTTCAATATGTACCCAGCTATACATTTGTTTTCCACTTCCTTGTTTTCCTCCCAATCCAAATTTCAACAAATTAAAATAGGGTATCAAAACACCACCCGGTCCCAATGTTATAGCCATCCGGAGGGCAACTTTCCTGGTGTCGGGTGTAGGTTGCTCATAGAAAGTTTTTTCCCAAAGTTTGCAAACTTCCACAGAAAAGCCATCACCATATTCACCGGAGTATTCATCTTGTGGCCTGTCTTCCGCATGGCGATAAATAGTTGCCGAAGAAGCATTGATCCATAGTTTGGGTGGCATTGTACATTGATTGATGGCAGCGCCAATGGACTTGACGGAATCTGTACGGCTATCGAATATTTCTTTTTTATTTTTCTCAGTGTACCTGCAATTCACTGTTTTTCCGGCAAGATTGATAATAAGATCAGCGCCATTCAATTCTTTCACCCAGTCGCCAGCTGTTTTCCCATCCCATTTTATAAACCGGGTCTGCTCAAGATCTTCCTGACCGAGTGAATTATAATGATTACGGTTGTTATGCACTTCTTGTAGTTGCCTTGTCAGAATGACGATTTGGTTTTCCTTACCGAGATATTTGGTCATTTCTTGTCCAATGAAACCAGTGCCGCCTGCAAGAATGATTTTTTTATTTTTCAAGAGAAAAGCTTTAACGGAATAAGAATAATATAAATCCGGCCATACCCGCCAGGTTAATGGCTGCTATCCATTTATTGTTGGCCAGTACTCCGGCATAGTCCATTCGTCGCAGGTATTCTTTGAAAATAATGATGGCTGTTACAGCCAGGTAAATGAAGCTAAACCATCCAGAAAAATTAAACCAATACAGAGCAAGCAAAAGTGGTATTAATAAAAGAACAGTGAGCAATGCCAGCATGTTCACCTGCCCCAGGTATTCTATAGCTTTGGGTTTACTAAAATTGAATGCCAGCAGACAGTTAATCAGCACCAGGCTAAAATGAGCTGTTTGTAGCTGTGTTATTGAAAGTAAAGAACCGGAAACAGGTGAAAAGACTATATTATGTAAGGGAGAAAGCATAAGGCTGTTAAAAACAAAAAATGCCAGCATGAAAGCTATTCTATACCTGTAATTCAGATCAGGCGAACAATCAATACTTCCTGCACTGCATTTCTTTGCTACAATTACTTTCCTGTTATAAGAAATGAACTTGTATAATTTTCTCAAAAACCAATTGATTGGTTTTATTTGTCCTGTTGTTTTGATAAAGCCTGATCGTTGTCCCAGTATTTCAAGCAGTGCATCAATTCCATATAATATATTTCCTGATTTTGTATCTAATAGTGGGATTTCGTTTCTGCTTTTATCAAGGTCAATTGATTTAAGTAAAGATGGCTCAAGTGTAGAGAAAGATTTTCTGCCTTCAGTTGGCAAAAGTCCGTAGCTTACAAATAAAGAGGAATACCAGGTGCATAAGGGACAGTTGTCATCATAAATAAGAACTTTATTTTTCATGACGATTATTTTTAATAAACTAATGCATTTTTTATCCTGATATTTTATTTCAGGAGTTTCATCAACCCACCAACAAACCAGTTCTCATCTGCTTTTATCATTGTGTCCAGTGTTTTATCAGCCTGCTTTCCCAATTTTTTAATACTGCTAACAGTATCTACAAAAGATTTTACACTTTTATCCCTTTTATCTCCTTCCACTTCTTCAAGCTGATCCAATAATTTCAACATCGGTTCCAGTTCCCTTTTCTTTCTTTCTTTCACGATCAGTTTTACCACTTTCCAGATATCTTTTTCCGCAGAAAAATACTCCTTCCGTTCCCCAGTCAGGATCACTCTTTCTGCCAGGCCCCAACTGATCAGTTCCCTGATATTCATATTTACATTGCCCCGGCTGATGTTTAATTCTTCCATCATGTCATCCTGTGTCAATGGATCGGGGCTTATTAATAATAATGCATGGATCTGCGCCATAGTACGGTTGATGCCCCAATTAGTGCCAAAGGCTCCCCAACTACTGATGAATTGCTGTTTTGCTTCTGTGAGTTTCATAAAGCAAAAATAAGATGAATATATTGAACTTTCAAAACTTACTGAAAATAAAATTACCAGTAACAATCCAGCCGCTTATCTGCTTTGTCGCCTGTCATATTCCTGGCTTTTAAAATAATAGCCAGGTAGCCACCGCCCCGCTGGACCTTCTTTTTGGAAAGAATATTACTCCAGTTGTGAATGCCGAATAAGAGAGGCCCGAATCTCATGGCGCCACCTACCCATAGTTGATTGCGGTGATTGTAGTAAACAGGAAGATAAAACCCTTTTTTCCTTGTTTCCCATCTTGGCGTAAACGTTAATAAATTAATATCCTTCACTGTTTTATTCGGACCAGTAGAAATTGACGACAGGTTGACCGAGATACCAAGATTTAAAAAAAAGGATTCCGCAATAAATTTATCGGCGTTAAGAACCAGTCTCCCGGGATGGGTGATCCTGAATTTTCCACTGTAAGTACTGATGTTATTAAATACATTCGCTAAACTATCCCTGAGATCACCGGGGTTATTGATGGCTGAATCAAAAGTTTGATCCAGCAACACATCTGTCACATTTGAATTGATATTTCCTGCTTTTGTACTGTATTTGCCAAAATGGTATTGGCCATAACCTATATCCAATAATGAAAGACCAATTTTCCAGTCATAGTCGAAATAAGGATCATCATCAAAAGCAGTGGTTATGCTTTGCAGTTTTACCAGCCACTCAAATCCAATATCAAAGGAACCGCCGCCTTCAGTAAACGAGAAAAATTTTTTTGAATTTTCTTTAAAATGGCGTGTACTGTCCCAACGGTCATAGTTAGAAGAATATCCGAAATCAAGAGATGCATTCGTGATACGATATTCAACCGGGTCAGTTGATCCATTGCGAATAAAATTTCCATTAGCAAGGTTTGCAAATGCACCTGATAAACCCCTGTTCAATTTTATAGTTAATCCTGCATTTAACCTGCTGTATTCATTGTCAAAAATAGTTTGCCCATATGTCGCATACAACTCTGCCCAGGTGCTGGTTGCCATATCCAGTTTCATGTTCTGGATTCCCTCATTCTGGCTAAAGAAATGGCCAAACCTGCCTACGGTATCAACAAAATTATAAGGGCTTGTTTTGAGAAAAAGATTTGATCTGAGATTAGCGCCAAATGCAATAGAACTTTTTTTGTTTAATGCAATACGGGTATTAAAAAAATTAAGGTTAGCGTTCAAGTCAGCATGTCTGCTGAATTGTCCGTTGCTGATAAGATATTCAGACCTGGCTGGATTTGATAAAAGAGAATATTTGAAAACCTTAACAGCGTTTGTTGTATGCTTATCCTGTACTCCAAACAAGGTAATATCCCAACGCAATGGAGCATTGACAATTGCCGCAGGATTGTTATGAACGTTCAATGAACCGGTATAAGATGAGCCGTTAGTAGCTGTATAATTCTGGGCTTCCGCAAAAAACGGAAGAAAAGCAAAAGCGAATATGATCTTTATTTTTTTCATCCAATAAAAAAGACCCTGCATGGAGGGTCTTTGATGCTTTGGCATGTAATTTATTTAATTATTTTACTTCTATGATATCCGTTCCCGCTTCTCCGTTCTTTTGTTTGCCTAAGTAAGTGGGAAGGTCCATTCCCGCCATATCAAAAATATCTTTTAATGGCGGCACCGATTTATAAAGACCACTTACGAAATTAGCTGTTGTACCCTTGCCATCAGCATTTTGTCCGCCATCCCAAACGGTTACCTTATCTATCTTGATATTTTTGATGGCTTCTGTTTGCAATTTTACCAACTCCGGTAGCTTATCGGCGATCAATAATAATACCGCATCTTTTGCATTATTGCCGGCAGCTTTTACAATCCTGTCCAAACCTTCGGCTTGTTTCGTCAACATTTCATAAACACCTCTTGCCTCCGCTTCCAATTTGGCATAGATGGCATCCGCTTCACCTTTCGCTTTTTCACGGACCTGTTCAGCCTGCGCCTGTGCCTCAATGATGAGTTTTTGTTTTTGAATATCCGCTGCTACTACGATAGTCGCATTTTGTGTAGCACGGTCCCGTTCAGCACGGGCCTCTTCTGATTTTTTCTCCGCCAGGTAAGCTTCTTCCAAAGCTTTGGCTGCTTGTACTTTTTCAGTAGCGATTGCTTTTTTTAATGCTTCCGCTTCTCTTTCCCTTCTTGTTGACTCAGAATTAGCAATTTCGATTTTGGAAAGATTTTCACCCTGAACAGCAATAGCATTAGCTTCAGCCATTTTTACACGGGTATCTCTTTCCGCTTCCGCTTTACCGATATTTTCATCACGGTTGGCGCCGGCGATTTGTATTTCTTTTTCCTTTAATGCTAAAGCCACATTAATATCCCGGTCACGTTGCGTTTCGGCTACTTTTATATCTCTTTCTTTTTCGGCTGTTGTTTTACCAATATCCCCGGTACGTTCCTGCTCCGCTACACGGATCTTTGCTTCGTTGATCGCTTTGGCTGCTGCTTCTTTACCCAATGCATCAATATAACCGCTTTCATCTTTAATATCGGTTACGTTTACATTGATCATTTTTAAACCGATCTTGTTCAATTCAGCTTCCACATTGCCTGCTATATTGGCTAAAAATTTATCGCGGTTATTATTGATCTCTTCAATGTCCATCATGGCTACTACCAAACGCATCTGGCCAAGAATAATATCTTTAGCGAGATCATGAATATTGGGACGCTGCATACCCAGCAAACGTTCCGCTGCATTTTGCATTACAGATGGCTCCGTTGATATACCCACTGTAAAACGTGAAGGCACATCAACCCGGATATTTTGTTTGCTTAATGCGCTGGTCAGGTTTACCTCTATCGAAATAGGTGTGAGATCGAGGAAAGAATAATCCTGTATGATTGGCCAGATAAAGGCGGCGCCACCATGAATACATTTTGCCGTCAAACTACCTTCAGCATTTTTCCCTACTTTACCATATACCACCAGTATCCTGTCTGATGGACAGCGTTTGTAGCGGCGGAACATAGAAAAAACAAGAATGAAAAAGAAGACAACCGCTATCGCAATAATTAATAATAGATTCTCAGCCATATTATATTTTTAAATTTTGTTAGGAAAGATTTGTAGAAACGATAAGAATATTGCTGTTCAGTATTTCAACCACTTTTACCAGCTTACCGGTAGGAATATCTTTTTCGTCATCGGTAATGGCTTGTAGTTCTTGTAGCGAACCCTGTACTTTGATATGAACTTTACCATAGCCATTTCGTTGAGCCGGAATAAATAAATATGTCTCACCAATTTTATTCAGGGCATTGGAAATTTGTAAAGTGCCGCTATGTTTTAAACGGCTCATGCTGCGAAATAGCAACGCCATCATTACCATCATTAAAGTACCTGCTACTAATGCAGCGCCAATAGTAAAGCTTTTACTCATATCGCCACGGATACAGGCAATACCTGTCCAGCCGAATACGGTAAAAAAGGCAATAAGGTTTTTGATAGTAAAAAACTGGTATCCAACTCCTGCATCATGATCAATAGACACATCGGCATCGCCCATAGCTGTATCTCCATCGCCGCCGGTGAAAGAAAGAATGGCCTGGATAAGAAATAACAGGGTGAACAGAATAGCAATTACCCAGAATATTTTTTCAAAAAATGCTGTGGATTGCCACCAGGAAGAAATGTCAAGCAGTTGCATGGTTGATTAGTTCGGTGAATACCGAAAATAAGAAATCCCGGCATTTAGCGGGATTTCTTATTTGATTATTTTAATACATTAGTGTTAACTCTTATACAAGCATCCTCAATGGTTCTTCCAGCAGGCTTTTCAATGTTTGGAGGAAAGCGGATCCGGTAGCACCATCTACAACTCTGTGATCACAGCTCAGTGTCACTTTCATTACATTGCCGGGAACAATAGCGCCATTCTTTACGACCGGAACCTGGCTGATACCACCAATTGCTAAAATACAAGCATCAGGAGGATTGATGATCGCTGTAAATTCATCTATACCAAACATACCGAGATTGGAGATCGTGAACGTATTTCCTTCCCAATCGGCAGGTTGTAATTTTTTATCTTTTGCTTTTTGTGCAAAATCTTTTACTTCTACTGCAATCTGCGATAATGATTTTGTATCGGCAAAACGGACAACAGGCACCAACAAGCCTTCCTCTACTGCTACAGCTACGCCAATATTTACATGATGATTGGTTCTTATTTTATCACCCAACCAGCTACTGTTCACTTTCGGATGCTGTTTCAACGCAACAGCACATGCTTTCAACACCAGATCATTGAAAGATATTTTTACTTTACTTACTTCATTCAGTTTAGCACGGCTGGCAACAGCTGCATCCATATCAATCGCCATCGTCAGGTAAAAATGCGGCGCGGAGAATTTACTTTCAGCCAAACGTTTGGCGATCACTTTCCGCATTTGCGATACAGGCGTTTCTTCAAAACTTACAGCCCCTGATGTTTCCGGCTGCCGGTTTCCGGTTGCAGGTGTTGCTTCTGGCTTCTGACTTCTTACATCAGACTTCGGCACATAATTGTCAATATCCGATTTTACAATTCTGCCTGCATCACCCGATCCCTGCACTTTTGAAATATCAATACCTTTTTCAGCAGCTAATTTTTTTGCAAGGGGCGAAGCTTTTACACGACCATTTTCCGTTGAAGAAGTTGCTGGCTGCTGGTTACTGGTTGCTTGTTTGTCACCTTCTTGTGCCTTGTCCCTTGTGTCTTGTTCCTTTTCAATTGTACCTTGTTCCTTTCCAGCTCCGCCCTTTGATGCTGCTACTATCGCATGTACATCTACTTTTCCTTCTTCACCTATAATACAGAGCAAATCATTCACTGCTATTTTCTCGCCTTTTTGTGCACCCTGGTATAGAAGCTTTCCATTTTTATAACTTTCCAGCTCCATGGTAGCTTTATCGGTTTCAATTTCAGCCAATACGTCGCCTTTTTTTACTGTATCACCCACATTTTTATTCCAGCCAGCTATTACGCCTTCGGTCATTGTATCGCTGAGACGTGGCATCAGCACTACTTCCTCCATTTTAGAAATATCAATAGTTGAAGTTGCAGGTTTCCCGTTTCCGGTTTTTTGCACACTGGTGCCTGCATCTTGTGCCTTGTTACTTATACCTTGTGTCTTTGGTTCTTCTTTCTTTTCTGGTTTTGCAGCGGCTGCAGCGTTGCTACCACCGGAAATAAGTCCCGAAATATCTTCACCGGCAGTGCCAATGATAGCAAGCAGATCATTTACCTGCAATTTGCTTCCTTTATCGCCACCTACATGCAATAGAGTACCGTCTTTATAGCTTTCCAGTTCCATGGTAGCCTTATCGGTCTCGACTTCGGCCAGTAAATCGCCTTTTTTAACTGTATCACCCACTTTTTTATGCCATGCAGCGA
The DNA here is from genome assembly GCA_036675745.1 of Chitinophagaceae bacterium. GTDB lineage: Bacteria > Bacteroidota > Bacteroidia > Chitinophagales > Chitinophagaceae > Terrimonas_B. The sequence continues at coordinate 24,471 of JAKFEJ010000623.1, forward strand.
TCACTCCTTCAGTCATCGTGTCGCTAAGGCGGGGCATCAATATCACTTCAGCCATGTAGCTTTAAATTTTCGCCGAAATTAAGGTAAAATGATGAATGATAAATGAATGAGGATTAAGGGATTTAACTATCGGGGAAAATCAGCCACAAGTGATTTCATTAACCCCGCTACGACAATTCAATAATCCAGTTCAAGCCTGAGGCGATCTTTCAATTCCTTGACAAGAGGATATTGCTCCGCTAATTTTAAAAATTGCTCTTTAGATGAAAGTGGCGCATCGGCAACCTGTCTTTCTACAGGATTCTCGCTAACAACTACATTAAACTGTAAAAGACGGTTTTTTAATTCCTGTTGTAAAAAAGAAAATAATTCATTTCGCTCTGCTTCAATGAATTTTTGCTCAATATTATTGGCGGTAATAACTTCAAAAGAAACTTCGTCATTTATCTGTAATTGCGCCAATTCAAAAGGTTGTGCAGCCGGATTCCTTGCAGCCTTCAGTTTTTGTATATATCCCGTCCATGCCAATCGTAAAGTGTCCATCTGCAATGGCTGATTCAATGGGTTGCTGGCGGTATTACCATTGCCCTGGTATTGCTTACGTATCTTATCGAGAGCTGAGATTTTACCGGTTGCCGGTTGCCGGTTACCGGTTACCAGTTCCGGATTCCTCAACTGTCGTTCAGGATTGGTTGACTGCTGTATGTAACCAGGCTTTTCTTCGGCCAATATTATTTTTTCTTCCCGATAGCTATCGGGCCCGGGATTCTCAACAATCAGTTTTGCTTCTGACTTCTGACTTCTGACTTCAATTGGCTTGATCTGCCGGAACGCTACCGGTTTTGCCGTATCAATTAGTTTTTTTTTACCTACTTCATTTCCACCGGAGGTAAGTTCTATTGCTTGTTGCAGGTAACAGAGTTTGATCAGTACCAGTTCTACATGCAATCTTTTATTGCGGGCTGCTTTATAATTTATCTCCGCTTCATTCAGAATATTCAATGCACTGATAAAAACAGCTATTGAAACATTTCTTGAAGTTTCTATGTATTTATCTTTAAAACTTTCTACTACTTCCAGCAGGTTGGCCGCTTTTGCATCTTTACATACCAGCAGGTTGCGGATAAATTCTGCAAAACCATTCAGTACCAGGTCACCTTCAAAGCCCTTGCGGTTGATATCATCAAATAATAACAAAGCACCGGCGAGATCCTGCTGCAGCATACAATCCAGTAGTTTGAAATAATAGTCTGCATCCAGAATATTGAGATGTTCCAGTGTGTTGCCATAGTTCAGCTCGCCATTGGTGAAACTGACGATCTTATCCATGATGCTGAGTGCATCCCGCATACAGCCTTCACTTTTCTGAGCAATGATCTGCAGGGCTGCTTTTTCAGCTTTTATTTCTTCTTTGTCGCATATTTCCTGCAGGTGCTCAACTGTATCGTTAGTAGTAATGCGTTTGAAGTCGAATATCTGGCAACGGCTCAATATCGTTGGCAGGATCTTATGTTTTTCGGTAGTGGCTAAAATAAAAATAGCATAGGGTGGTGGCTCTTCCAGTGTTTTCAAAAATGCATTAAATGCAGAAGAACTGAGCATGTGTACCTCATCAATGATATACACTTTGTAATTACCGGCCTGTGGTGCAAATCTCACTTGTTCTACCAATGTACGTATATCGTCCACGGAGTTGTTGCTTGCCGCATCCAGTTCATGAATATTCAGGGAAGTGCCTTCGTTAAACGAAACACAGGAATGGCATGTGTTACAGGCTTCTCCTTCTTTTGTTTGGTTCTCACAATTGATGGTTTTCGCCAATATCCTGGCACAGGTTGTTTTGCCTACCCCTCTCGGTCCGCAAAACAAAAAGGCATGTGCCAGTTGATTATGCTTTATCGCATTTTTTAATGTGGTCGTGATATGCGACTGCCCCACCACTGTATCAAAAAGTTGTGGACGGTATTTTCTTGCAGAAACGATGAATTTATCCATAAGCCCCCATCCCCTAAAGGGGAGTATTTAGTGTACTAAAGTGCAAGATAAGAAAGCATAAATTGTTCAATTACTGAAAAATATTTCTGTTGATAAGTTTGCAAAGTCTCAGAGGCCTGGATTTAAACAAGCGGATGCGGTTTAAATTCTTTTGTTCTGTCAAATAAATAACGGTAAGTAATAAGTTTTCTGCTACGATAGGTTCCCAGGCTCTCAGCTACGTTTATCATTTTTGGATTGAATTCACCGATCCATTGCATTTCATATTTTGCATAAAGCGGTTTAGGCTGTATTACTTTGGCGCCTTCCATGATCAGGTAAGCATCAACGCCGCGGGCCTGCATTTCAGGTACAATCCCAAATACAAGTCCGACAAATTTGTCTGGTTTTGTTGTCCATTTTACCCATAGGAATTTTAATTTATGTACCAAATCAAATTTGCCGTTCAGGTGTTTAAACCATTGGTTAAGATCAGGCAGGTTGACCCAAATACCTACCGGCTCATTTTTATAATAGGCAAACCAGCAAATCTTTTCATCCATTACCGGCTTCATGGATTGAAACATTTTAAGCACCACTTTTTTATCCAGTTCTTTCAATCCGCCATGTCCCGCCCATGCTTTATTGTAAACAGTTGTAAAATCGCCGGCAAATTTTTCTAATTGATCTTTCCGGATATGCGCTGACGAAAAATCAGGATCTGCAGCACAGGCAGCATGGCGATCATACAATTTTTGCTGCACTTTGTCAACGGTTCTCAATGCAAAACAGATTTGATTGAAAAACCCCTGGAAGCCATATGCTTCAAAAAGTTGCTGGTAATAAGGCGGGTTAAAATTGAAACAATAAACGGGTGGTTCAAAACCTTCGACCAGCAGGCCCCACCAGCGATCTCTTTCACCAAAATTGATGGGTCCATCCATTGCCTGCATACCTTTTTGCAATAGCCAATGCTTTGCTACATCAAACAACATATCAGCAGCCCCCTGGTCATTGATGCAATCAAAGAAACCGATACCACCTACAGGAACATCATCACCTTTGTTTCTATATTTTTTATTGGTAAAAGCGGCTATGCGGCCAATCAGTTTGCCATCATTGTCTTTTAATACCCACCTGGTTGCTTCGCCATGGCGGAATGACTTGTTCTTCTTTTCATCAAATACATCATTGACATCTTTATCCAGCGGCTGAATATAATT
>JAKFEJ010000527.1:0-4711 GCA_036675745.1 Chitinophagaceae bacterium
CTATAATGGCACCGGTAAATCAACCATTTTAAAATTGCTGGTTGGGCAATACAGCGCTTCTGCCGGAACAGTAGAACGCAGCCGAACCACTTCTATTGGTTATTTGCACCAGGATCTTTTAAGCTTTGATACCAACGATAGTATTCTGCAGGTGGCACTAGGGGCATTTGAAAAAGTATTGCAACTTGAAAAAGAAATTGAAGAACTGGGTAAAGAACTGGAAAAAACCGGAGATGAAAAAACTTTGTATGAATACACGGATAAGCTTCATGAATTAGAAACGCTGGGTGGCTACAATATTCATCATAAAACGGAAGAAGTATTGCAGGGCCTTGGATTTTCCAATGCCGACCTGCAACGCCCCTATAAAGAATACAGTGGCGGATGGCGTATGCGGGTATTGCTTGCAAAAATGATCCTGCAACAACCTGATCTTTTATTATTGGATGAACCTACCAACCACCTTGATCTTCCTTCCATTGAATGGCTTGAAAAATATTTGCTGCATTACCAGGGATCGGTAGTGATCGTGAGCCACGATAAATATTTTCTGAACAGGATGGTGACGAAAATAGTAGAAGTGTACCAGCAGCAACTGCATATTTACAATGGCAATTACGATTATTATGAAAAAGAAAAAGCCATCCGCATAGACATGCAGCAAAAAGCATATGAGAACCAACAGGATTATATACGTCAGAATGAACGGCTGGTAGAGCGGTTCAGGGCCAAAGCAAGTAAAGCTGCGATGGCGCAAAGCATCATGAAAAAGCTAGACAAGCTGGACCGGATAGAAGATGTGGCATTGGAACGCCCAAATATCCGTATCAATTTCAGGGTAGATAAAACGCCCGGTAGAGTATTAGCGGAACTAAAACATGTTACCAAAGCATTTGGTGATAACGTTATTGTGGAAGACACATCTGTTGAAATAGACCGTGGTGATAAGATCGCATTGATAGGCGCCAATGGAAAAGGTAAATCAACTTTGCTCCGCATCATCGCCGGTGTAGAAAAAGTAGATAGTGGCGAAAGAAAATGGGGGCATAATGTAGATGAAAGTTTTTATGCGCAGCACCAGTTAGAAGCATTGAATGTCAGCAATACCATCCTGGATGAAATGAAAGAATGCGGTAGCCAGATGACAGAGCTGGAGCTGCGTGGGTTATTGGGTTGTTTTTTATTCAGCGGCGATGATAGTGATAAGAAAATAAAAATATTAAGTGGGGGTGAAAAAGCAAGAGTAGCCCTGGCAAAAACAATTGTGAGCAAGGCCAATTTCCTGATGCTGGATGAACCGACCAACCACTTAGATATGCATAGCTGCGATCTGCTGATCGATGCATTGAATAAATACCAGGGCAGCATTATACTCGTAAGCCACGATCGTTATTTTGTTTCCAAAACGGCGAATAAGATCTGGGAGATCGTTGATCATAAAGTAAAAGAATTTAAAGGCGGTTATGAAGAATATGTAGCGTGGAAAGAAAGAATGGCGAAACAGGAAGCTGATAACAAGAAGGCACAAGGTGCAAGGAACAAGGAACAAGAAGGGAAAACTCAGAAGTCGGAAGTCAGAAGTCAGAAGTCGGAAGTCAGAGGTCAGAAGTCAGATGAGTCAAAAAAGTCAAATGAATCGGACAAGTCAGTTCCGGCTTCCGGCTTCCGACCTCTGACATCTTCTCCTATCAATAAGGAAGCGAAAAAAGAGTTGCAAAAACAACAAAGGATTTTTCAGCAACTGGAAGAGCAGATCGCTAAATTAAATATTCAAAAAACTGAATTGGAGGCATCGCTGGTTAAACCGGAAATTTATTCGGATAAAAATAAATTTTTACAGGCTGAAATAAATTATAAAAAAGCAGCGGAAGAGTTGTCCAGGCTTAATTTACAATACGAAAAAACATTTGAACTGATCGTATCGCTGGAAGGAAATTGAATCATTTGGTTTTATGTTGGTATAAACTTTGTAATATCATATTCTTTTAATGTAGCCTGATACTAAAAAAGAATATCTTAGTTAGGTTATCAACAACTAAAATCAATTTATGAAACAAAAACTCAGCAGGTTGTTACTGTTATTTGGAGCAGTAGCACTAATCAGCAGCACTACCCCGGGCTGCAAATCCAAAGTAAAAGACGCGGATGTAAAAACGGCTGTTGAAACTGCATTGCAGGCCAATCCTGAAACAGCAGGTTTGATGGTTGATGTTAAAGACGGCGTCGCTACCGTTAGCGGTGAAGCAAAAGATGAAGCCGCCAAAACAAAAGCTGCGGAACTGGTTACAGCAGTTAAAGGTGTAAAATCAGTGCAAAACAATGTAGCTGTAGCACCGCCGCCACCCCCTGTACAAATCACTGCTGATGATCCGCTGACTACGGCGGTAAAAGATGCAACCAAAGATTTTCCAACTGTAACAGCTACTGTAAAAGATGGTGTTATTTCCGTATCAGGTGAATTGAAATCTGATTCATGGAAGAAATTGAAAATGGCATTGGATGGCCTGAAACCAAAGAAAGTTGATGCATCCGGTTTGAAAATTTCTAAATAATAAAACTAAAACTTACTACTATGGCATTACAGGATAAATATAAAGAGCTGACTGATGCCGCTACCGCATCAGGTGTAAGCAATCTCCAGGTTCGTGAACAGGATGGCGTTCTATACATTGATGGCGAAGCGCCAAGTGGTTCAGTAAAAGATCAGCTATGGAATATTTACAATAAAATAGATCCGGATTTTCTTGCCGGTGACGTTGTAATGAATGTAAATGTATCTGCTGCCGCCCCCGGATCGAAAGCAAAGGTTACTACTGAAAAATCAAATCTCAACATTCGTAAAGGGCCCGGCACGGATCAGCCCATTGTTGGTAAAGCCGCTCACCATGAAGTTGTAACATTGGTCAGCAGAACGAATGACCAGTGGTGGCTGGTAAGAACGGATGATGGCGAAGAAGGTTATGCCTATGCACAATACCTGACGCCGGAAGCAAATTAAATTTTCAGAAATAAAATAATAGAAGGTTGCCTTAGATGAGGCAACCTTTTTTAATGGTGTAATAAGATAGTATCCTTATGAATTTAAAATTTTCAAAATTCAATTTTTAACGCTCAACCAAAAGAGATGAAGTTTATAAAGAAATAATTTTTTCTTATAATTTTCACCGTTCAAAATGATGGCTGAATGACCTGAAATTTGAGCATTGAGCAGTTTTTCAGGCTCATATCCTTCCTTTTTTTTGCTGCGAAAAATAACTTTGCCATTTTTTTGTTTCAGTTTTTCATCAATATTCGTAACTTTTATCACCTTAACTACATCAACCATGAAACCAAAGCTGCTCCTTATTCCGGCAACAATAACTGTTGTCTTCCTGCTGGCTTTTCGTCTCCATGAAAACAGTGAAATTTTATCCGGGTCATACAGTAACCAAGATTATAATCCCGATAGCTATCGGGAGAAAAACATCATCAGTTGTAGCCCCGATTGGAACAAACTGAAAACCTGGATCGAAGAGGTGGACATCCCTCCTATGCCAGGCTCAGGTGATCTTAAATGGTCCATTGCTACTACGAATGACAGTGCTCAATTCTATTTTAACCAGGGCATTAATACCTATTATGGCTTTCATATTATTGAAGCAATGGCCTCATTTAAGAAAGCTGCAAAATTTGATTCTGCATCGGCTATGATATACTGGGCGCAGGCATTGGCATATGGACCTAATATCAACGATATTGGTTATGCAGCTTCACCTGATGCATTACTCGCCGTTGGTAAAGCGGTAGCATTATCGTCAACAAGCACTCCCAAAGAAAAAATACTGATACAGGCGCAACAGGTTCGGTATTCAGCAGACTCAACCAGGAGCAGGAAAGATCTGAATCAATTGTATGCTGATAAAATGAAAGAAGCCTATGAAAAATTTCCGGATGATGCGGACATTGCAGCTTTGTATGCAGATGCACTGATGCTGCAACATCCCTGGGATCTTTGGACCACGAATGGTACTCCCAAACCGTGGACACCGCTTATCCGTGAAGTATTAGAAAAATTACTGGTCAGTCATCCTGATCATTCCGGGGCCAATCATTATTACATCCATGTCATGGAGCCATCGCCGTTTGCAGGGATGGCGAAACCAAGTGCAGACAGGCTTGGCAGGTTGACACCAGGTCTTTCGCATTTAGTGCATATGCCTTCACATATTTACCTGCGTACGGGAGATTATCGCAAAGGAGCTTTGGTAAATGAAAATGCGGTGAACAGTTATAAAAAATATATTCAGCTATATGCACCCGTTACAGGAAACGATTTTCTTTATATTATTCACAATCTGCATATGCAAACCAATCATGCTATGATGGAAGGTGATTCGGTTTATTCGGTGAAATCAGCTAATGAAACAGTGAACAGCATTCCTAAAGATTATCTCAACACACCGGCGCCCCTCGGGAATTACATGCAATATATTTATATGATACCGGTACTGGTGCATATACGTTTTGGCAACTGGCATGAATTGCTTTCGATGCCTCAGCCTGATAAGGCACAGATATATTCAAATGTATTATATCATTTTGGAAGAGGCATGGCATATACACATCAATCAAAAAAAGCAGAAGCGATGCAGGAATTGGAAATGATGCGCCAGCTAATGAAAGATAGCAGTCTTGCTATACCAATGATGCCTTTTTCAGCAGTCATTGAAGG
>JAKFEJ010000027.1:0-4706 GCA_036675745.1 Chitinophagaceae bacterium
GTTATTTAGATAAATATATTTCAAAATAGAATATCCCTGTTCCCCAAAGTCGTTTAGTTATGGACTTTTCTTCTTTGAATATTGAAAATTGAGCATTGACCATTGAACATTTCCTGGATCTTGAGCTTTAAAAAAATGTTCAATACCCAATTTTCAATGCTCAATGCTTAATGAATACATTTTGGTTAAATAATATTGCCTTATAATCAATATCACCCCGTTATTTTCGCCATTTTGTCAAAAGCAGGTAAATTTGCGACCTTATGGAATTGAGTAAAAACTTTGAGCATCAGTCAGCAGAGCAGAAATGGTATCAACACTGGTTGGATAAAAACTATTTTAAAAGCACCCCCGACGACAGGGAACCTTATACAATCGTCATTCCCCCGCCCAATGTAACCGGTGTATTACACATGGGCCATTGCCTTAATAATACTATCCAGGATATTCTTATCCGCCGGGCAAGGATGCAGGGTAAAAATGCCTGTTGGGTTCCGGGAACCGATCATGCCTCTATTGCTACCGAGGCTAAAGTGGTACAAATGCTTCGTGAAAGAGGCATTAGCAAATCTTCGCTGAGCCGCGATGAGTTTTTACAATACGCCTGGGAATGGAAAGAAAAATATGGCGGCATTATTTTACAGCAATTAAAAAAGCTGGGTTGCAGCCTTGATTGGGACAGAACCACATTTACTATGGATCCGGATTATTACCAGTCTGTGATCAATGTATTTATTGACCTGTATAAGAAAGGATATATCTACCGTGGTAAAAGAATGATCAACTGGGATGTAAAAGCAAAAACAGCTTTGAGTGATGAAGAAGTGATCAGGAAAGAAACACAGCAGAAGCTATATTACCTGAAGTATTTTCTCGATAACAAGCCCGAAGTCGGAGGTCAGAGGTCTGACGTCGGACTTCCGACCTCTGACTTCATCATTATCGCCACCGTTCGCCCCGAAACTATCATGGGTGATTCCGCTGTTTTTGTTCACCCCGATGATGAACGTTATAAACACCTGCAGGGGAAGTTTGCTTTTGTTCCGCTGATCAATCGCCGTATACCCATTATTGCCGATGAATACGTAACGATGGATTTTGGGACGGGTGCATTGAAAGTAACGCCAGCTCATGATATCAATGATAACCTGCTGGGACAAAAACATAATCTTGAAGTAATTGATATCCTTAACGAGGATGGCACATTGAATGAAACAGCGAAGATCTTTATTGGCGAAGACAGGTTTGAAGCAAGAAAAAAGATCGTAAAGGAACTGGAAGAAAAAGGTTTTTTGGTAAAGACAGAAGATTATACAAGCGAAATTGGATATAGCGAAAGAACAGATGTAGTAGTAGAGCCCAGGCTTAGCTTGCAGTGGTGGGTTGACATGAAAAAAATATATGGACCTGCTTTTACTGCGGTAATGGATGATGAAATAAAATTCTATCCTCCAAAGTTTAAAAATCTGTATCGCCACTGGATGGAGAATATCAAAGATTGGTGTATCAGCCGCCAGCTTTGGTGGGGACAGCGTATACCGGCCTGGTATGATGCGGAAGGAAGATTTGTAGTGGCAGAGAATGAAGAGAAGGCAAAGGAAATGTTCAATGCTCAATTTTCAATACTTAATGCTCAATTAACGCAGGACGAAGATTGTCTTGATACCTGGTTTAGCAGTTGGCTCTGGCCGTTTGAAGTATTTAAAGGATACAGCAATCCGGGTAATGAAGAAGTAAAATATTATTACCCAACCAATACATTGGTAACAGCTCCTGAAATTATTTTCTTTTGGGTAGCCCGTATGATCATGGCGGGTTATGAATACAAGGGAGAAAAACCTTTTAGTGAAGTTTATTTTACGGGTATTGTAAGAGATAAGCAGGGACGAAAGATGAGCAAGAGCTTAGGCAACTCACCTGACTTACTGGAGTTGATTGATAAATATGGAGCCGATGCCTGCCGATTTGGTATTATGATCGCTTCGCCTGCCGGCAATGATCTGTTGTGGGATGAAAGTTCAAATGAACAGGGACGTAATTTCAATAACAAAATCTGGAATGCGCTGAAGCTGGTAAAGATGTGGGAAGGAAGGAAGTCAGATGTCGGAAGTCAGAAGTCAGAAGTGAACTTCGCGGTTGATTGGTTTGAAAATAGATTGAGCGAGGTAAGATCACAATTAGATGAACAGTTCAAAGATTTCCGTTTAAGTGAATCGTTGAAAACAATTTATTCGCTTATCTGGGACGATTTCTGCAGTTGGTATCTTGAATGGGTAAAACCGGGTTTTGAACAACCTATTGATGCTGCTGTTTATACCAGGACCGTAGGCTTCTTTGAACAATTAATGCAAATACTGCATCCGTTCATGCCTTTTATTACAGAAGAAATATATCATCAACTGAAAGAACAAAAAGACGATATAACTATTAAGCAATACCCTGCTATTCTTAAAAACAATGAAGCTATATTAAAAAAAGGTATAGTATTGAAAGAAGTTATCACCGCCATCCGTGATGCAAGAAATAAAGCGCAACTGAAACCAAAGGAAACGATCAAATTGCATATCCTGGCTAATGATAAAACGGTTTATCAACCAATAGAATCAATTCTTGCAAAACAAGTCAACGCCGAATCGGTTTCTTATACAGATAAGCCGATAAGCAATTGCATCAATGTAGTTATTCAAAAAGATAAATTCTTTATTGAAACAACAACAGTATTAGATACCGCTTCGCAAAAAGAACAATTACAAAAAGACCTGGAATATTACAAAGGCTTTTTGATCTCTGTAGAAAAGAAACTCAGTAATGAACGGTTTGTACAAAATGCAAAACCGGAAGTAGTAGAAATCGAACGGAAGAAAAAAGCAGATGCGGAAGCAAAGATTAGGGCGATAGAGGAAAGTTTGGGAGGCCTCACCTAACCTCTCCAAAGGAGAGGAACAACACGCAGCCCACGCTTTTCGAAAAGTATGATAATAATTGGAAATTTCTAAATTACCGAAGTGAAATATACAGATGATTCCGAAGAATCGTGACAAGTTGTGTTATAAAAAATGAATTCATTTCGACTACAACATTTTCCTTAAACCTGTTTATTATAAATAAACATCTCCAACCTAAGTCCCCCCTTCGGGGGACAGGAGGCCTTACCTCGGCAATATATTCACCGGCAATATAAACTCAAACACCGTTCCTTTCGATCGTGTAAAGAGATCATTATCCAGCAAGCGGCTGACACGAAAGCCAAATGTCAGCTCATACTGGTTCCACCATTTGGTATCAATAAAAAATTCGCCGCCAACGCTACGCTGATCAGCCGTACTCTTTTTATCGTTTGAAAATACTTTTGTAAAATCATAAAACCCATTAGCCCTTATCCTTTGCAGGTAAAATATGCTGGCAAATCCCCAATCAGGATGCCAGAGGGGAAAGTGATAATTAACACTACCCCGCCACATTCTCGAAAAACTTGCTTCGTTATAACCTCTTGAATAAGAAAATTGGTTGCCGAATAATGCGTTTATCGTATCTCTTTCCTGCAGGGCGCCGGATAAAATAATATTGTGAGTAGAAGCAAAACCCGGAAGATATAAAGAAGCCGCCCCGATAAACTGCCAGCTTTTATCCTTTGTTATTACATGACTATGCCTTGCAGAAAGTGAATAACCCAATCTGGGATAAATATGCTGTACCGCGGTTTCTATCTGCTGGCTGAATGAAATCCTGTGTGAGAGGTAACTGAAATTACTATTAGCAAAATCCAATTTAGCAGCCCCTTTGATCATATCATTCCGGTATCCATAGTCAGAACCAATTGTAAAATTTTTAAATGTCCGGCCACTTGTAAAACTGAGTGGAATACTCAATCCTATTCTTGTATCCAGTTGATCCCATTCTTTTAGTTTATTATTTATAAGGTCAGTGCGGTTAAAAGTGTACTGTGTTCCGATATTCAGGTAGGGGAACCAGCCGCCGTACACTGTATTAAACCCAACCGCATTTGTATTTTCATTCTCATTGTAGAGATAATACAATTCTGTTTCTAATGTATTCAACACATTCTGACCGTATAAAGAGAATGAAAACTCCGGGTCTTCATAATAAGGGCGCCAGCTATGAAAATTCAATAGCCTTGTCCCTTTCCGGTATTTACGCACAGGAAAATTTCGTTTTGAAAGATCGCCTGAAAGTATTTCGGAAACAGTGTTATTATGACTTACCGGGTATGCCGGGCTGAGTTTATCATCAACATTAAAATTTACTGTATCCCCGGCAAAAACAATTTTATTCTTTTGCTGCAATTGATAACCTTCGGCAGAAAAGGCCGACCAGGTTATTTTTTTGTTCGCAGCGTTCACAAAATAATTTCCCAGGGTACCGTTTGTTATTTTATATATTTTTTTATCATCCAGCTTAACAGCATATACATTATCGCTGCCATCATAAGAAGCAGTGAAATAAACAATATTGCCATCAACGGAAGGATAACCAACCACATTAAAGGAAGGCGGAGTAAGCCGCATAATATTGCCGGCTTTCAGATCAATAAGAGCCAGAGCCATTTTCCCATCACGCAACCTGGCTGCAGCAACTAAAGAATCTTCCGAAATAAATTTAGGATCAGTAAACAGGCTCACCTCATTATTTACAATTTTATTTTCGACTGCACCCGTGGCAGCATCAAGAATATGTAATTCACTTTT
>JAKFEJ010000035.1:0-4698 GCA_036675745.1 Chitinophagaceae bacterium
AATACCGAGCCTGCTGTGTCAAAGGATTCTCGATTTCCTCTACACGATAACCACAAATTACTCCAGTAATGAGGCGTGCATTTGGGTTTAATGAAGCATTTTGAAAGAATGTTTCAAAAGTTATTTTTTTTTCAATTAAGTCTTGCAACTTCTGGTTATCGAAGCCAGTTAGCCACTCTATGACCTGGTGTAATTCTTCTTTTGTTCTGCCTTTCTTCTCCACCTTTGCCAGATACATAGGATAGACCGAGGCGAAGGTCATTTTTGCGATACGCTGATTGTGTGTGTCGGAAGTGTTCATATCTTATTTATTAACGTTAATCTCTCCTATTATTTCAACTTCAAAAGTCCTTTTCTTTTTACTATGTTTTTACTTCCCAGGCGAGTCCCGGGCAGGATACGCTGATAAAAACATATTAGTTGGCCGGATCCGCCGCAACGTAAGAACTATCTTATCCAACGACGAGTCCACCCTATACACAAACCCACGCAGACTCGTCTGAGATGAAACTACTTCAGATTTCTTCTAAATTGCTCCAAAAGAAAGTCATACTTAATCTTTGACGCTGTTGATGTTGAATTTAGTACAACACAGTCAATTGATCGGCCCTTAAAATGCATTTTAAATAACGTTTCAGGTTTAACTTGATCGATTGCAGAAGCCTCTATTCCTTTTTGTTGAATATATCTTATAAATGATCTCGCAGTACTATTAATGGCTGAATAACCAGGTAATAGAATTCTCCTTAGTTCAGGATGAGTTTCAATAATGGAAATAATGTCTTGATATTTATTAATCCTGATATGAGTATCTAGAGCACTTTTACCCTTTCTTTCAATTTCCAAACCTAAATTTTGTACTCCAATTTCCAATTTCTTCATAATTTCATATCTCTCTTGAACTGCCTTTGCTTTGTCAGCCTTCGTCCATTTTAAAGGCTCTCCTGCTAAATCGGCTAAAATTTTCCAGAATCTATTGCGTGCAGTGGGATAGAAAAAGGGATATGCCCATTTACTGGGATGAGGTGGAAAACTTCCAAGAATTAAACATCGCATTGGCGAAACATCCTTATACCAATTTGGATGTTCTTCTTTATTCCAATCTGCATCCATAAACTTTATGCTTTAGACTTGCTTATTACGATCGGGATTTACGAAGTAAATCCCGATCGTTCAACCGAAATAGCGATGGAGAAAAAGACCGGGAGTCCGCAAAGCGGACAAAGGGATTTTTCCTTGTGCAAGCATTTCGGTTGAACAGTTGTATTCCGCTAAAATACGTTACTTCCAATAGCAAACAATTTTTTCAACTTACTACTGTGGCTCAATAGTGCAAATACAACCCAGGTTAATCTTAAATCAAACCTCAATAAAGATTATTTATTTCCCAATCCATAATACGGAATTGCTGGTATTATGTTCGTTTTGTTCCCATAGTTTATTCCCCGGATCCAATATCCATTTTCCATCTACCACAAATTTATACAGGTGTTTGCCGGCAGAAAGATGGGCTGTAAAAATCCATTCATCTCCTTCCCGTGTCATTAAAAAAGTATTGGGCGACCAATCATTAAAATCTCCGGCAAGAAAAACATTCTTAGCACTGCTGAAGCCTTTTAAACGAAAAGTATAATTGGGCTGGATAATAAAATAATCGTTTCCATTGCGGTTGATCGCAGCAGGCCGGCTCACCCATTTATTATCTACAATAAACTTGTATTGATAATTACCCGGCCCCAGCGTATAAGGCAGTTCCCATCCCTTAGTTGTCTTTTTCATATACAGTTCATCCTTTCGCCAGTTATTAAATGAACCGGAGAGTACAACTTGCCTGGCATCAGTATAGCCCTCTATAAAAAACAAATACGGTTTGCCAATACGTATCACAGAATTCACATCATTGAATTCATTTGGCAACGTTTCGGTATTTCCGGGATCAGCCATCCATTTTCCATCCACTACAAACCTATATGTATGCGTACCATCGGCAAGATAAAGCGGTAGCTCCCATCCTATGGATGTTTCATTCATCAGCAATTCACGGGGCTCCCAGTTATTAAAACTTCCTGACAAGTAAACTTTTTTTGCATTGTTGTATGAGGGCAGCCTGAAAACAGTATTGGGTTTGTAAAAAACGGAATTGACATTTCCAAGACCATCATTTTCACTCAGCCTGTTGTCGGTATCTACAGTCCAGCCGCCGTCAACTATAAACTTATACCAGTATTTACCGGCCCCCAGTTTTACGATGGCTATCCACCCGCTATCCGTTTTGGTCATCGCCAGCGCATCGGGCTCCCAGTTATTAAAACTACCCGCCAGCATTACCTTTCCTGCATTTTTATTATTGCGAAGGAAAAAAGTGACAAGGGAATCATTGACAGCAAAAGGAGATTTATTCCTGAACCGGTTATTGCCATAAACCACCCGGTTACTAATTGCCGGAAATCTTTCAGCTAAGGATGCATTTTTATCAGTAAGCATGATCTTATTGGCGGGATTTTTCAGGTCATCATAGCTGCCAAGTTTTTTACTGATAACAAATAATTTGGCATTGTTCAGATCCAGTTGCCAGCCCAGTTTTTTTAAAGAATCAAGCCAGATGCCTTTGATGAATTCTTTAAGGGCAAGGTCGCTGAGATCATATTGTGTGATAAAGCTATCCAATGAAGCATCATTGAGCTGTTTGCTCAGGGCAATAAACATTCTGCCATCTTTTACCGTATAGGCTTTGACAGGCTGCTGTGCGGCAGCTTTTGTCATTGTTAATACCAATAAAATGAAAACACAACTGACAAGCTGTATCAATTTTCTCATGTGATGAACGGCTCCCCTCATTTCCATATATACATTTTTCGTGTCACAAAGTTAAATCCAATTTTATGCATGGATAAAAAATCAAAACCCAGCATTCCATCCAGGCACTGGTTATAGGAAAAGCACATTTTTTCCAGGTTGGTTACCAGTACAGGCAATGTATTTATAGCCAGCCCACCCATTTTCATATTTTTCATGTCGCCATACAATGCTTCTATTTTCTGCGCCCCGCTGCCAGCCAGCATAATACGCCGGGTAATGTTAACCTGTTCAAAAATTTTATTGGGCAAACGGCTGTCTAATACATTTGATTCCGCACCTGTATCAATGAGAAAAGTTAGTTTTTTACCTGCTATTTCTCCATAGGTAAGTAGCTTATCTTCCGTTATTTTGATAGGAAAAGTATTGTAAGCCGATTCATCCTTCAGCATTTCACTTTTGTATGTTGACGCTTCTTTTTTACTGATAAGATGTAAGTAGATCAGGTTTTTTTCATAATCAATGATCATTTCAAAACGTTTGAACAACTGCATACCCATCAGGCCCAGTATCTTAATGCCCTTGCTGTTTTCAATATGTCCCAGGTTTACCCTGTCCGCATCGGCTCTATAGTACCTGATCGGTCCGAAAGAAAGATTTTCCACTATCGTCGGGCTGGCGGAAGCTTCGCCGGTTATACCGCCGGATTTGGTGTCTTCATCAGGTGAACGATAATGCCGGAAATAGGTTATGTTCAGGATGAGTTTGGGTGCGCCGGTATCTAAAATAAAATTGCCTTCCGTACTATCACATTTTGCTTTTATCACGATCAGGTTGCCTGCCCTGCTGAAAGGAATAATGCAGGAAGGCGTATCACTTGTAACGACCGGATCAATATATTTTTCAAATTTTATACTGTTTTTGGAAGTAGCATCAGTAGGCGTATCAGCAATTGAGATGGAAGAATAAATGGCTTGATTGGTTTCATTATAACCTGCTGCCAATGCGGGAGCAGTAGCAACGGCTAAGCAGAGGAAATGGTTTAATGAAAGCATTATGCTTTGTTATAAACCTAAAAATAAATGACAAGAGCAAAATACTTTTTACCGTTCAGATAATAGGCTCATAAGAAAATCATAAAGTGAATGGTGAATGATCGGGAGTTTTTTTGTATGCCCGGCTCACTATTCACCATTCACTATTGACCATTCACCACTGACAATTGACTACTTTCCCCCGGTCAATTCTTTCTGTAATTCTTCCAGTTCTTCCCATTTACTGGCAGCGGCTAATTTAGCCTGCTTCGGCCAGCTTGTCGGGTCATGCATCTGGAATTTGCTTCCGGCTACTTCAAGAATTCCTTTTAATTTTTTTGAAGATATCTTCGACAGATCTTTGAAAGTCAGGATGTTTTCTGCAGTTAAAAGCGCAGCGATCTTTTTACCGATGCCTTCTACTTTGGTCAGATCATCAGGAGTTGGCGCAGGTTTTTCAGCTTTTGCAGTTGCCTTTTTTTCTTTTACAGCTTTAGCGGCTTTTGCAGGTTTGGCAACTGACTCTGTATTTACTTCTTCTTCAACAGGAACCGAAATCACACAATTCTCAACGTGGTAACCGGAGATATGTACATAATTATCTGCTTTCTGGTCATTGACCCAGCGGCCATCATTCAATAAATAACGGTATTGATAAGTTCTGCCGGCTTCCAAAGTAGCAGTGGCTTTCATGGAGCCATCCTTTTGTTTTTTCAGGCTGATGCCATCATTATAATCCCAATTGTTGAATTCGCCTAATAATACAGCACTTGTAGCTTCCCCAACTATTTCCGCTGACAGTGTAAATGTTACTTTTTTTCCCATAGCTCAAATCTTTATTTGTTTGCAAAAATGAGCAGAAATCCTT
>JAKFEJ010000240.1:0-4688 GCA_036675745.1 Chitinophagaceae bacterium
ATCTTACAATGACGGGTCCGCTCAGCAAATACCACATAGTGAATCTTGTTTATGAAAAAAGAAAATAGCATGTCAATAATCAAACCAAAAATTATTGATGAATATATAATCTCCGCTCCCGGAAAAGTGCAAAAGAAATTGCTTGAGCTGCGTTCCATTTTGAATAAAGCAGCACCGGAAGCTACAGAAGCAATAAAATGAGGATCGCAATGAAGCACTAAAGCAGTTAGGAGCATGAGTACTGCAAATCCATAACAAGTTTATTTTCGTCTTGTCTTCCAAAACCTAAGCCACTTAAAAATAAAATTTTTAAGCATCCTGAGTTTGGCTAGCTTTTAGTTATGTTTTGAACACCAGTCGAAAAAAAATTTGAACCTGGTACGCATCAATGGTTTCTTATTCATTTACACTAAATCAAAATTTATGTTAGACAACTTAATGGACCTTGTCCGCAAATACACAGGTGGCGCCGTCAACAACAATCCGGCTATACCTAACGAAAAAAATGAAGCTGTTACCGAACAGGCCGGCAATTCAATTATGGATACATTGAAGAACGCATTGGGTTCAGGAAAGATTTCTGATGTGTTGCGGTATTTTAAAAAGGGTGGTACTGACAATGATGATATTGTCAACGAGGCAACCTCCAATTATGCAAAAGACCTGGAATCCAAACATGGACTGAACCCAGCCCAGGCAAGTGAAGTGGCTGGCAAAGTAGTACCCCAAACCATGAACGAAATGGCAGCCAAAACCGCCGACCCCAACGATAAAAGCTTTAACATCCAGGATATCTTTAACAAACTTAGTGGTGGAAAAACAAGTGGTTTTAATATGGAAAAAGCCATGAATAAATTCACGGGTGGAAAATTTGATAAGGACGGGGATGGCGACATGGATCTGCAGGATTTAAAATCCATTTTTTCCGGCGGTGGTGGTATCGCCGATAAGGTGAAAGGACTTTTTAGCTGATGCTATTTTTTTATAAGAATTCATGTTACAACGCAACCTGCTTCATTCACCCGTTTTTTTTGCTATTTATAATTCTCCCTGCAGGTATTGCAAAGCCACTGTGCCTTTTATTGCCCAGGTCTGGCGTGTGGTTGGTTGTCCTGCGAAAATAACGCCGGTAAAACGGTAGATGACTTCATTATCTTCGTTCCTGAATTTGCCGAATACGGGAGCACCTGAATATCCCTGCGCAGCAAAAGGCCTGATAAAATAATAATAACGTGTGGTTGCACCCAGGATGGCCCGGGCACTATCAGAGGCAGTGGGGAAATTAAGTTTCAGGGAAGCATCATAATCGGTAAATCCGTTTGGATTAACCTTGCCTTCCAGGCGTTGCTGCCGGGAATAAAATGCAGGAATACTCCCGGGATTGATTGGATAGCCAAATACAACTATTTCCTCCGGCTCAACATTGAGATAATCTTCATCAATAAGATCGTTAATAAAAAGGATGTCTGCATCTTCAGGAGTGTCTACAGGTATCTTTAAAAGATCGATCCTGTCCACCATGCTGAATATTTCGGTCTTACCGGTAATCTCTTCGCTGATATCGATAGCCATTACTTTAAATTCATACGAATTTTTTACCGGGTATTTCAAAAACAACGTGTCAGCATTGAAATTGATGACCTGTTTAAGAGGGCTCATACCCTTGATCGCATGATAATTACTGACTAAAAAAGTCGTGTCGCCCGACCTGTAAAAAAAAGCTGTACCGGTATGTTGCTGGTTACCTGTGACAGCGAAAATCGGGTAGCTGTATTTTGCTAAAGATTGATTGTAGTTTGTTTGTGCCGGCGAGAGAAAAGAGAATGCCAGTACGAAAACAGGTAGCAGAAATATCAAATAGGAAGTTTTCATAGTAGGATGTAATTTACCCAAACAGGAATAGAAAAAAGGTTATCAAAATGTCAATGTTACCGGCGATGCCCGGTTTCTTAACGCCCTTCACTTCCTGATATTGCTGCCGCAAAACAAATAGCAATAGAATCAATGGGAGCTATTGGAACTACCGGATTTTTTTTAAATATTTATAGAACAAAAAAAAGTACCCTAACTCAGCCACCATTATGCACCTGAACAAACACCTCATCTACTGGATCAACCGGTATCCCAAAACAATGGACCTGGACCTGGAAGATTTAATGGAGGCTTTGCAATACAAGCTCCCTGGAATGGACCTGGAAGGCACAAAATTCCGCGGCGGATTCGAGATCTTTATTCCCATCGAAGGAGTAATCTATACAAATGATGACGGCATGGAGCGCCTGCATTATTTTATCATTACAGTTGATTCGATCAAAAATGTGATCAGGGTATATATCTATATGGAAGAAAAGCTGAACGCTGATTTCGCACAGATCAGAGCTCCTTTTTGCAGCATCATTCATGCAATAAAAGAATATGTGAAGGAACACCGGACAGTTGATAAACTGCTAAGCAAAATAATCAGATAGACCTTAACAAAGGTTGTTACACCGTATTTCGCCTGCGTATGTTCGTAACAAAATATCCTTACTTGTTTTGGGGCCAGTATAAAGGGATGGTATAAATAACTTGTACTTAACTTATATAGCTGCGAAATAACCCGCCATTTTATTTCTTGTTTTTTTATCCGGCAATTTTCCAATCCCAAAAAATCTTTTGGTTGTTTTGTATGATCCATTGCCGGTTATTTTAAAATCATTTATCACTTGATTATTGGCTACTCACAGCTAAAAATTAAGATGCCATGTCATGGTTGTTCCTCTCACCAGGGAAAATACAATATTGTTTTCCCGCTAATTATTACTCCTCCTCAAAATCAATCCTATCTTTATTCCACGCCAAATTTTCAATATGAAAAATATTATAACGCTGCTCCTGGTTGCATTTGCTGTTTTATCAGCAACAGCACAGCAAACACAAAAGCCACCATTACATGCAAAAAACTGGATGGCCATTACCGGCAAACCATTGGCGGCAACAGCCGGCGCTATGATATTTCAACAGGGAGGCAATGCAGTAGATGCCGCTTGCGCCATGCTGGCCGCTACCTGTACCATGTGGGATGTGTTGAGCTGGGGCGGCGAAACACAGGCGTTGATCTATAATCCAAAAACAAAAAAGGTAATTGGCATTAATGCATTGGGTGTAGCACCTTCCGGCGCTACTGCGGCATTCTATAAAAATAAAGGATACGGTTTTCCGCCGGAGTATGGGCCGCTGTCAGCCGTAACACCCGGCACACCCGGCGGGCTTTGTTACATGCTCGCCCAATATGGTACGATGAGCCTGCAACAGGTGCTGGCCCCAGCCCTGCAACTTACAGCAGGTTATCCGATTGAAGCACAAACAGCAAATGGTTTTGAGAGAATGAAGGATAGTATCAAACAATGGCCCTATAGCAAAAAAGTTTTTCTTACACACCCCGGCGAAAAACGGGAAGCACCTGAAGCGGGAGAAATATTTATACAAAAAGATCTTTTGCAAACTCTCTCTAAAATGGTGGAAGCGGAAAAAACGGCGTTAAAAAAAGGAATGAACCGCAAGCAAGCTATCATGGCCGCTAACGATCGTTTTTATAAAGGTGACATTGCACAGGAATTTGTAAGAGGCTGCCAGGAACAGGGCGGCCTTATCACCATACAGGATCTTGCCAAATGGAAACCTATTGAAGAAGAGCCATTGAAAGTAAACTACAAAGGCATTGATGTTTATAAATTACAGCAATGGACACAGGGCCCTGTTTTGTTGCAGGCCTTGAACATACTCGAAAACTTTGATCTCAAAGCCATGGGTTATAACAGTACTAAATATATTCATACCATTTATCAGACCATAAATCTTGCTTTTGCCGATAGGGACTTTTATTATGGAGATCCTTATTTTGCCCCGGCAGAACCGATGAAGGGACTGTTGCATAAAGAGTATGCAAAACAAAGAGCGGGTTTAATTCAATACGACAAAAACAATCCGGCGATAGGCCCCGGTGATCCCTATCCTTTTGAAAACAGGATCAACCCATATAAAGAACTTTTAAAAAACAGGGGCTATGAACTGGATAGTACGAAACGAAATTTTGCACCTACACACGATATGCGCAATAGCATGGGTATGCAGGATTACCACGAACGTTTGTGGATGGGTACCACAAGTGTGGAAGCGGCGGATAAAGAAGGATGGGTAGTTTCTATAACACCAAGTGGTGGCTGGACGCCAGCCTGCATAGCCGGAAACACTGGTGTGGGTATGAGTCAACGCCTGCAAAGTTTTGTGCTTGATGCAGAATTGAATCCTTTCAATGTCATTGAACCGGGAAAACGTCCAAGGGTTACTCTCACTCCTACCCTTGCGTTGAAAGATGGCAAACCATTTCTATCATTTGCGGTGCAGGGTGGCGATACGCAGGATCAAAACCTGTTGCAATTCTTTTTGAATATAGTGGAGTTTGGCATGACGGTGCAGCGGGCGGCAGAAGCTGCTAACATCAACAGCAACCAGCTATGGCTTTCTTTGGGTGGTACTAAAACGGATGACCGTAAACCCAAGCCGGGTAATATATTATTGCATGACAGCACACCGGAAACGGTACGTAACGAATTAAGAAAAATGGGTTATACCCTGAGCTTTGATGATCGTACCAGTGGGCCTATCAATGCCATTTATTTCGACTGGAAGCATGGTAGTTTTTGGGG
>JAKFEJ010000239.1:0-4688 GCA_036675745.1 Chitinophagaceae bacterium
TTGCTGACATTGAAATCTGATGACATCATCGGCCGTGCGAAAACATACGAAGCAATTGTGAAGGGTGATAATATTCCAAGACCAGGTGTTCCCGAATCATTCAATGTATTGGTGCATGAATTGAGAGGATTAGGATTAGATCTTAAGTTTGAATAAGCCCCCTGTCCCCCGAAGGGGAACTTAGGTCGAATAAACTTTAGTTCTTTACAAAGATTTTGAAAGGTGAGTTAAGGACACATCCCCTCCCTGGAGGGGCGAATTTAGGGAACTATAAAATTTAAACGGCCGGGGTGGGTTGCTGAATAGCGAACAGAAAGTACAAGAGTGCGACGCAACAGAAGATGAGCAGAGTTGATGTCGCTGGTAACAAAAATTATAAAAAGAAACTAGAAACTTAATATGGCATTCAAAAAAGAAAATCGGCCCCGTCCAACATTTTCAAAGATCACCATCGGCCTGGCATCTCCGGATACGATCCTGGAAAGAAGCTACGGTGAAGTGTTGAAGCCTGAAACTATTAACTATCGTACTTACAAACCTGAAAGAGATGGTTTGTTCTGCGAAAGAATATTTGGTCCGGTAAAGGACTACGAATGCGCCTGCGGTAAATACAAACGTATCCGTTACAAAGGGATCGTATGTGACCGTTGCGGTGTAGAAGTAACAGAGAAGAAAGTTCGTCGTGAAAGAATGGGTCACATCAAACTGGTGGTACCTGTTGTTCATATCTGGTATTTTAAATCATTGCCCAATAAAATTGGTTACCTGTTAGGCGTAAGCTCTAAGAAATTGGAGACTATCGTTTACTATGAAAGGTTTGTGGTAATACAATCCGGTATCCGTGCTGATAAAGGTCAGAATGTTGGTGATCTGCTGACAGAAGAAGAATACCTGGATATACTGGATACATTACCTAAAGACAACCAGTATTTACCTGATGATGATCCGAACAAATTCATAGCCAAGATGGGTGCTGAAGCAGTACATGATATGCTGCAACGTATCGATCTGGATCAACTGTCTTTCGATCTGCGTAACGCTGCTGCTACTGAAACTTCACAACAAAGAAAAGCGGATGCCTTAAAACGTTTAAGTGTTGTGGAAGCTTTCCGTGATGCTAATACAAGAATTACTAACCGTCCCGAATGGATGGTAATGCAATACATTCCTGTTATTCCACCAGAATTGCGCCCATTAGTGCCGCTGGATGGTGGTCGTTTTGCATCATCTGATCTGAATGATCTGTATCGTCGTGTTATTATCCGTAATAACCGTTTGAAAAGATTGCTGGAGATCAAAGCACCTGAAGTTATCCTGCGTAATGAAAAACGTATGTTACAGGAGGCTATTGATAGCTTATTTGATAACAGTCGTAAATCAAACGCTGTAAAAGCGGAAGGTGGTCGTGCATTGAAATCTTTATCGGATGTATTGAAAGGTAAACAAGGTCGTTTCCGTCAGAACCTGTTGGGTAAACGTGTTGACTACTCTGGACGTTCGGTTATCGTGGTAGGACCTGAATTGAAATTACACGAGTGCGGTTTACCAAAAGATATGGCAGCAGAATTGTTCAAGCCGTTTATCATTCGCAAGCTGATAGAAAGAGGTATTGTAAAAACAGTTAAGTCTGCAAGAAAATTAGTTGATAAAAAAGAAGCGATCGTTTGGGATATCCTTGAAAATATTTTGAAAGGGCACCCGATCATGCTGAACCGTGCCCCAACGCTACACCGTTTGTCAATCCAGGCTTTCCAGCCAAAATTGATCGAAGGAAAAGCGATACAATTGCACCCATTAGTAACCACAGCCTTCAACGCCGACTTTGATGGTGACCAGATGGCTGTTCACGTTCCATTGAGTAATGCGGCTGTTCTGGAAGCACAGTTACTGATGCTCGCATCACATAACATTCTGAATCCGCAAAATGGTACACCTATTACCCTTCCTTCGCAGGACATGGTACTTGGTCTGTATTATATTTCAAAAGGAAAGAAATCAACGCCAACTGAAAAAGTAAGAGGAGAGGGCAAGGCTTTCTATTCTAACGAAGAAGTGATCATTGCTTACAATGAAGGTGTTGTTGACCTGCACGCCTGGATAAAAGTAAAAGCAAACATCCGCAATGCTGATGGTTTGCTGGAGCATAAATTAATTGAAACAACTGTAGGTCGTGTGATCTTTAACCAGCACGTTCCTGCTGAAGTTGGTTTTGTAAATGCACTGCTGACAAAGAAAAATCTTCGTGATATCATTGGTGATATTATTGAAACCACCAATGTTCCCAAGACTGCCAAGTTCCTTGATGATATTAAACAACTTGGTTTCCGTACAGCCTTCCAGGGTGGTTTGTCATTCAGTATTAACGACCTTATCATACCTGATATTAAAGAAGAGTTGCTGCAGAATGCAAAAGGCGAAGTAGATGAGGTATGGGACAACTATAACATGGGTCTTATTACCAATAACGAAAGATATAACCAGACGGTAGATATCTGGAGCCGTGTGGATACAAGAATTACTGAAACATTGATCCGCGAACTGGCAACAGATAAACAAGGGTTCAACTCTGTTTACATGATGCTTGATTCCGGTGCCCGTGGTTCTAAACAACAGATCAAGCAGCTGGCTGGTATCAGGGGATTGATGGCCAAGCCAAGAAAATCCGGATCAAGTGGTTCTGAGATCATTGAAAACCCGATCCTTTCCAACTTTAAAGGTGGATTGAACGTATTGGATTACTTTATCTCTACCCACGGTGCCCGTAAAGGTTTGGCCGATACGGCTCTTAAAACAGCGGATGCCGGTTACCTGACACGTCGTTTGGTGGATGTAGCCCAGGATGTAGTTATTACGGAAGAAGATTGTGGTACACTGCGTGGTATTGCTACTACTGCATTAAAGGATAATGAGGATGTAATCGAACCATTGGCAGACAGGATTGCCGGCCGTATTTCTTTGCATGATGTTTACGACCTTCAGAATGACGTATTGATCGTTGCTGGTGGAGATGAAATAACTCCTGCTATTGCGAAGAGAATTGAAGAGGCAGGTATTGAAACCGTAGAGATCCGTTCTGTACTGACCTGCGAAAGCAAACGCGGATGTTGCGTAAGATGCTATGGTAAAAACCTTGCATCAGGGATACGTGCACAAAAAGGCGATGCTGTTGGTATTATTGCCGCTCAGTCAATCGGTGAACCTGGTACGCAGTTAACACTTCGTACGTTCCACGTAGGTGGTGTGGCTGGTTCAGCTTCTGTTGAGTCTACTTTAATTGCTAAGTTTGACGGTAATATACAATTCGATGGATTACGTTCTGTAATGACCGAAAACAACGAAGGCGATAAAGTGCAGATTGTAATTGGCCGTACAGGTGAGGTTCGTATCATTGATACCAAGAATGACCGTTTGCTGATCACCAATAACATTCCTTATGGTGCTACTATGAATGTTAAAGACGGTCAGAAAGTAAATAAAGGAGATATTATCTGTACATGGGATCCATATAACAATGTGATCATGGCAGAGATCAACGGGGTATTGAAATTTGAAAATGTGATCGAGGGTGTTACTTATCGTGAAGAGTCAGATGAGCAAACAGGACACAGGGAGAAAGTGGTTATTGAAACCCGTGATAAAACAAAGATCCCATCTATCATATTAGAAGGAAAAGAGATAAAATCATACAACTTACCTACAGGTAGCCATATCATTCCTGATGAGGGCGATGAAGTGAGAGCTGGACAGGTAATTGTGAAGATACCCCGTGTATTAGGTAAGCTGAGAGATATCACTGGTGGTCTGCCACGTGTTACTGAATTGTTTGAAGCAAGAAACCCAAGTAATCCATCCGTAGTTTCTGAAATTGACGGTGTGGTAAGCATGGGTGCTATTAAGCGTGGTAACCGCGAGATCATCATTGAAGCAAAAGATGGTGTTCAGAAAAAATACCTCGTGCCATTGACAAGACAAATTCTTGCACAGGACGGCGACTTCGTAAAAGCTGGTAATGCATTAAGTGATGGGCAAACATCACCACAGGATATCTTATCTATCCAGGGACCGTTTGCTGTTCAGCAATATGTAGTGAATGAGATTCAGGAAGTTTATCGTTTGCAGGGCGTAAGGATCAACGACAAACACATTGAAGTGATCGTTCGCCAGATGATGCGTAAAGTGAGCATTGTTGATCCGGGTGATACAAGATTCCTTGAAGATGATTCTGCCGATAAATTTGAATTCGTAGAAGAGAACGATTACATCTTTGATAAAAAGGTAGTAACAGATATTGGTGATTCAGGCAAGCTTCGTGCAGGGCAGATCGTAAGTCTGCGTGAAGTAAGAGAAGAGAATTCAATCCTGCGCAGAAATGATAAAAAACTGGTTGAGTTCCGGGATGCGCAGCCTGCTACATCATCACCAACATTGCTGGGTATCACCAAAGCATCATTGGGTGTACAGAGCTGGATATCTGCGGCATCATTCCAGGAAACAACCAAAGTGTTGTCATCAGCAGCCATTCATGGTAAGACAGATGATATGCTTGGTCTGAAAGAGAATGTGATCACAGGTCACCCGATCCCGGCCGGTACTGGTTTGCGTGAATTTGAGAACATGATCGTAGGAAGTAAGGAAGAATATGAATTGCTGCAAACTACCCGTGAAGCGATGACATTTGATGAAGAAGA
>JAKFEJ010000264.1:0-4659 GCA_036675745.1 Chitinophagaceae bacterium
CACGTTTTACGGTTTTCATATCCGCGGAAAATATTTCTATTTCACCTTTCCCGATAACAGAGCCAAAGTTAATAGTGATCTTGTTTTTTGCCGGAACGGGGTAAACAGATGCTTTAGCCAGGTCGTTGTTGATATAGAGAGAAATGATCTTGCTGTATTCATATTTGCCATCCCGGTCGGTTTGTTTGAGACGATAGAATGATACTCCCGGCTGAGGTTTTATATGCAGGTGTTCATAATATTGTTCTGTTGCTGAATTACCCTTAGATGCAACTGTTCCCAATAGAGCAAAGTTTATTCCATCTCTGCTCATTTCTATATCAAACCCGTAATTATTATTTTCTGACAATGTTGTCCAGTTAATTACAGCATTCTGCTCATTATTTAATTTGACAGTAAAATCAGTAAGCGTTACCGGTAATATTATGCCTGCATCCACCAGGAAGAAATTAGAAAACCCGCTAAATGAAGCTGTAAATACAGTAGCACCCGAACCTAATGTTGTTACTGTCGGCGAAATGAATACCGTATTACCTGGGTTGGATGTTGCTACTGATGCTGCTGATGTTTTAGCGATAAGCAGTATAGCAGGATTTTTTCCGGCCAGTTCCGTATTTGTAAAATAAAAGGAGGCGGTATAGTTTGCCGTAGCCCCGTTGGTAGTGGGTGTAACAGTAAAGACTTTGGCGGAACGTTGTCCCCCCTGGTAATTAACCCATACACTGCCGGCCTCAGCCAGCGAAGTAGCAACACAGCCTAACGGTGCATTGATAGCACTCAGCCTCATTAAAAGCCTGTTGTTGTTAGAGTAGAGATAATCATTACTGCCTGCATCTATATGATTGGAAGATGAAGATGCCACAACTGTTTCAATAGCTGTGCCTGTAACAGAAAGTCCAAATTGAATAATTGGTTTATAACCGAGACCGTAATAACCCACTGTCGTATATGAACCGGAACAATTAATTCCATTTTGGAAAAACATATTTCCCTGGCTTGGAGTTCCGCCATCACTATATACGCCTATTTCATCCCCAAAATTGCCTGCATCAGTTGTACCATTGTCATAACATATCTCAATAGCAAGGCTGTTGCCGGTCCAGCTAAAAGGAGACGAAAGGTTGAAACTATTCCATCCTGCCGCGGTTGATAAAGAACTATTGGTATAAACCGTGGTCATCCCGGCAATTACATTCAAACTTCCATCTACCAAATAGTTTACTGAGGTATTGGCCATTCTGATAGTAAAATTTTGATAAGGCCTTGTACTAAGTTTTGAATTAATGAATAGTTGCAGAGATGTAATATTACCCGGGCTTAAGCCGGCTGCAATAAGTTCACTTGCTTTATAAAGAAATTGCCCCCGCTGTCTTTGCAGGCGGGCATCAAAGGGAGCTTCATTGGTGACATCACTGATAGCGCCTATTGAATAAGTTCCTGTTGCTGTTCCCACCGGAGCTACATCATTATCAGACAGGGTTAATGTAAAAGTAGGAGCATTCGTTCCTTTGGCAGCATCGCCACCACCATTATCAACAGCGAAGTCCAAAATGATTGTTTCGGTTGTTTCAACATTCCCATCATTATATATTCTTATAGTAATAGATTGAGGAGTTGTTGAGCCTGCCGCAAAATTGAGCACATCACTTGGAAGACTGAAGTTCCCATTGGTTGTAACATCATAGTCAAGTCCTTTAGTAGCCGTACCGCTATAAGTAAGAGTTGCTGATGCTGCAGCGCTTGGTCCGCCGCCAATTACCATTTGATAGGTATAATCCCTGTAAGTGCGGCAACCACTTACAGTTCCGGTAATATCTTCTGTGCGGGAAGCAGTAGCCTGGCTGAAATTTATAGTGATGCCGCAAGGCGTAAGTGCCAGGTTGCCGGGATCAACAAGACTTGCTCTTGAGGGAAGTGTCATAGCCGCCTGTGCTCTTACTTTCTGATCGTTGGTAAAAAGTGTATAGCAATTGGTGTAGCTCATGAAATTGCTTTCCGTATTGACAGTATAAGGAGTGCCCGTACAGGTATTGTTGCCGGAACGGCATGCAAAACTGTATGCCCCCGTACCAGCATTATAATTATTGAAAATCGGGTCGGTATCACAAATAAGATCACCTTGTGTTCCACAATCGGCATTGGTGGGACATTGTGTATTATCGGCAGATCCACGAAAAGGATGGTGAAGGTTTAACGCATGACCTATTTCATGCGGCAATGTTTTTTCACCTGCCGCCATTTGTGTAGCCAGCATAATGGTGCCATCAAGAGTGGAAGGCGAACCAGGGAAATAAGCAAATCCGGCAATGAACTGACCGGAGGTTCCATCAGCATTATCCAATTTATTTACGATCCAGATATTATAATAATCAGCCGTATTCCAGCGGGCTAAATTTTTTAACGTCAATTCAGGGCAGCCGTTAGTGTTATCTACGTTTACGCCACGAGCTGTATAGTTAGGCAAAGAAGAAGCGTCCACCCT
The DNA here is from genome assembly GCA_036675745.1 of Chitinophagaceae bacterium. GTDB lineage: Bacteria > Bacteroidota > Bacteroidia > Chitinophagales > Chitinophagaceae > Terrimonas_B. Next base: position 2,483 of record JAKFEJ010000264.1, read on the forward strand.
GTCAATGCCATTAGTAGCGCCGCAAGTAGGTGTACGCTGGGCAAGTGCAAATTGCACTTCCATGTCTCCGGCTGCTCCTCCTGATGAGGGTGCCGTCATACCGGGATAGATACCCGCATATACCTCGTTCAAATAATCGATTGCTGCAATGATCTGCGCATCGGAAGGATTATAAATAGTGCCCACCGCACCGCCCGTATGCATTACATGCACTACTACCGGGATGGTTACAGTAGCCATAGGCCGGGCTGCCCCCGGTTTCATTCCCCTGCGGACATCAATATATTTTTTTATAACAATATTGTTCTGCTCTATCTGCCGGGAATACACCGGGTCGGTTTCAAGAAGTTTGTTGTGTTGATTATCGAATCCGCAGGGCGGCTGGGCTTTTAAGGCCAATGAGAAAGAAAGAAAAGTACACAGGAGTAGTAAAAATAGCTTACTCATAGGCGGATTTTAGGTATTGGCTGCTGGTAAGTTATTGATTGACTGGCATTTTTGCCAATTATCTCAATAATTGCATAATAATATTAAACTATTTGCAATGCTTAAAACGCTAAACACACTGTAATTAGTTCTTAAAACGAATATTTTCCCGTTTTTTAGTACCCGCTTGACACAATAAGGATAATATCTCACGGGTATCTACTTCCTGTTTGCTGGTACTTTCTCCATTTCGGCTATGGGCAGAAATAAATAAACATCCTGCATCCGACTTAGAGAAGATGGGAAGCCGATAGTATTTAAAGCAGGTTTGCAGGAAAGCTGGTAAAACGATGAAAAATGAAAAATTGGCACTGGTAGAAATTTTATTACCTGACAGAGCATTCAAAAAGGACATGTTGTTTGCCATAAACTGCAATTTTTTCACAATCTGAACCGCTGGCATAATTATTAGGCTACCTTTGCCGTCCCCTATAAATCCGGTGATTTTGCCGGATGGGGTTTCAATTCAAAAAACAAAAATCAATACAATTATGGCCAAGAAAGTAAACGTTACCCCTTTGCATGACAGGGTTATCGTAAAAGCGGCAGCAGCCGAAGAGAAAACTGCCGGTGGTATCATCATCCCCGATACTGCAAAAGAAAAACCCCAGCGTGGTGTTGTCATCGCAGCAGGCCCTGGTAAAAAAGATGAGCCTGTTACCGTTAAAACCGGCGACACTGTTTTGTATGGCAAATATGCCGGAACAGAAATCCAGATCGAAGGACAGGATTACCTGATCATGAGAGAGTCGGATATACTAGCGATAGTATAAAACCCCCATCCCATAAAGGGGTGTATAAAAATCTCAATAGAATTACAGGAAGTTGAAGTCCCGATAGCTATCGGGAGCGACGCAACAAAAGCTTAATCCTTCGACTATACTCAGGACAGCAGCATAGTTGCCAGGCTCACAACATTGAACTCTAAAACTTAAAACTTTTAAACTTATAAAAATGGCAAAGCAAATCTTCTTCGATATTGAAGCAAGAAATAGAATGAAAAAAGGCGTTGATACATTGGCCAACGCTGTGAAAGTTACATTAGGCCCTAAAGGACGTAATGTAGTTATTGAAAAAAAATTCGGTGCACCACAGGTTACTAAAGATGGTGTAACTGTAGCGAAAGAAATTGAACTGGAAGATCCTATTGAGAACATGGGTGCTCAAATGGTAAAAGAAGTAGCATCTAAAACCGCTGATATCGCAGGTGATGGTACTACTACTGCTACTGTATTGGCTCAATCAATCATCAGCGAAGGTCTTAAAATGGTAGCTGCCGGTGCTAACCCTATGGATCTGAAACGCGGTATTGACAAAGCGGTAAGCCTTGTTGTTGAAAACTTGAGAAGTCAAAGCCAGGCAGTTGGTAACGACAGCAGGAAAATTCAGCAGGTTGCTTCTATCTCTGCTAACAATGATGAAACTATCGGAAAACTGATAGCTGAAGCATTTGCAAAAGTTGGTAAAGAAGGTGTGATCACTGTAGAAGAAGCAAAAGGAACTGATACTACTGTTGATGTAGTAGAAGGTATGCAATTTGACCGTGGTTATGTATCACCTTATTTCGTTACTAACAGCGAAAAAATGGAAGCTGAATTACAGAACCCTTATATCCTTATCTACGATAAGAAGATCTCTGCTATGAAAGACATTCTTCATATCCTGGAGAAAGTAGCTCAAAGCGGTCGTCC
>JAKFEJ010000050.1:0-4643 GCA_036675745.1 Chitinophagaceae bacterium
CTTCATCATTAAAAGGGAGAAAGATCACATTGTCCGTTTCATTGACAGGGGCTATATAGTTTTTATTATCTGTAGCCGAAACAGCTAAAGAAGTACGTCCATGAAAAGCTTTGTTGAACGCAATTATCTTTTTTCTGCCATTATGAAACGAAGCTAGTTTTAATGCATTTTCATTGGCTTCCGCACCGCTGTTGCACAGAAATAACTGGTAATCTGTTTTACCGGATACCTTACCCAGTTTTTCCGCCAACTGCTGCTGCAAAGGAATACGGATCGAATTAGAATAGAATGCGATCTTTTCCAGTTGCTCTTCAATACGTTTCACCCAATGCGGGTGTGTATGCCCGATACTGATAACGGCATGGCCGCCATAAAGGTCAAGATATTGCTCTCCTTTATCATCCCAAACATAAGAGCCTTTTGCTTTTACGATAGTGATATCGTTGATGGGATATACGTCAAATAAATTCATTTGCTATGTTTAATGCTTAATGTCTAACGCAGAATGCATTAAGCATTAAGCGTTCTGTTTTTTAAAAATAATTCGCTTTCAAATTTAAGCCGGTTGTTTCTTCCAGTCCAAACATAAGGTTCATATTCTGTACAGCATGTCCTGAAGCACCTTTGAGTAAATTATCAAGCGCCGAGTGAACAACCAGTTTGCTTCCCGCTTTTTCCAATTGAATAACAGCCTTATTCGTATTGACTACCTGCTTTAGAAAAATAGGTTCTTTGCTTACATGAGTAAATGGATGACCAGCATAAAAATCAACATATAGTTTGTTCAGTTCTTCAATACTCAGATCACAGTGAATGGTAGAGCTTACAAAAATACCTCTTGTAAAATCACCTCTCCAGGGTACAAAACTCAGATCAATATTTGATCCTGGTTGCAGTTGTAATAGAGATTCGCCAATTTCTCCAAGATGCTGATGCGTTAATGTTTTATAAGCCTGGATATTATTGGCTCTCCAGCTAAAATGAGAGGTGGATGAAAGTGATTGTCCCGCACCTGTAGAACCGGTAATGCCGGTTGTATAAATATCTTTTAACAAACCTTCTTTTGCTAAAGGCAATAAGCCTAATTGAATAGTAGTTGCAAAACAACCGGCATTTGCAACGTTGTTAGCCATTTTAATTTTATCCCTGTTCAGTTCGGGAAAGCCATAAACAAAACTGCGGTTTTCGAGTTGTGAACTTTGAGCGAGGCGAAAATCATTGGCCAGGTCGATCACCTTTATTTTATCAGCGATCTTATTTTCAGAAAGAAATTTGCTGGATGCGCCATGGCCCAGGCACAGAAAGAGCACATCAATATCATCACTTAATTCACTTGTAAATTTTAACTCTGTTTCCCCGATCAGGTCCTGGTGAACAGCATAAACAGGATTGCCTGCATTGCTGCGACTATTAATAAAAGAAACAGTTGTACCCGGATGGTGAATCAATAAACGTATGAGTTCACCACCCGTATAACCTGCTCCGCCAATGATTCCTGCTTTTATTTTTTTTACCATAATTAATTCATCCGAAAAATGTAAATGGAAAAGATCTATTTAGCGCTTTCACCATTTGCATCTGCTTTTATTAAATGATACATCATTGTCTGGTTACCAAATATCCGGCTGAAGCCTCTTACATCATCACCCGTAAAACCAGTATTCATTTCCCCGTATTTTCCAAACTTACTGTTCATCAGGTCATATTTGCTTTCGATACCTGTTACCTGGAAACGATAAGGATGCAATTGTACAAAAACATTGCCGGTAACGGTACGCTGGCTGTTTTCTAAAAAAGTTTCAATATCTCTCATCACCGGATCAAGGATCTGTCCTTCGTGTAACCAATTGCCATAAAACTGTGCCAATTGATCTTTCCAGTTGAGCTGCCATTTGGTAAGCACATGCTTTTCCAGTGCATGGTGAGCCTTAAGTATTACCATGGGTGCGGCAGCTTCGAAACCAACACGACCTTTTATTCCAATAATAGTATCGCCAACATGTATATCTCTGCCTATACCATAGGGTCCTGCCAGTGTTTGTAAATATTGTATTGCCTGTGAAGGATGGCCGAATGAATATTCGTTTACTTTTTTTAATTCTCCTTTTTCAAAGTACAACTTCACTTCTTCACTACCATCTTTTGTAACCTGGGTTGGCCATGCTTCTTCGGGCAGTATTCCTTTACTTGATAATGTTTCTTTGCCACCCACGCTTGTGCCCCAAAGTCCTTTATTGATAGAATAAGCCGCTTTTTCAAAATTCATTTCAACACCTTTGGCTTTCAGGTATTCTATTTCAGCTTCACGGCTTAGTTTCAGATCCCTGATAGGAGTGATGATCTCAACACCCGGGATCATGATATGAAAGATCATATCAAACCTTACCTGGTCGTTGCCGGCACCCGTACTGCCATGTGCTACCGCGTCAGCCTGCAATTCTTCTGCATAGGTGGCGATGTGTAAAGCCTGGCTAAGACGTTCTGCCGAAACACTCAAAGGGTATGTATTATTTTTTAATACGTTGCCATAAATAAGATATTTGATAATGCTATCATAATAGCTTTTTACAGCGTTGACTGATTTATGCGAAGCGACGCCCAACGTATAAGCATGGGCTTCTATTTGTTTTAGTTCACCTTCAGTAAAACCGCCCGTATTGACAATGATGCTGTGTACTTCGTAGCCTTTATCTTCCGTTAAGTATTTTACACAATAAGAGGTATCGAGACCACCACTGAAACCAAGAACAACCTTTTTAGCCATCTTAATAAATTATCTTTTTTTATAAATGGAAGAAATGATGAAACAATGATTTGAGCTTACTTCCACCGCCACCACTATTACTGTTTTTATCTTTATCCTTTTTCATAAATGGCCTTAGCAGTTTCCATTGTTTGAAACGAAGTAAGCGTTCAAAACCTTTAGCATTTTCCTTAAAGTATTCTTTGGTTTCTTCCGGCTCGTAATGATCTTTGGGGTCAAAAAGCATAGCTGTACACATACAGTTCTTTCTTTCCTTGCTCATTAATATATCATAGTTCACACAGCTTTTGCAACCGGCCCAGAAATCTTCATCCTGTGTCAATTCGGAATAGGTTACCGGTTCATATCCCAGGTCAGAATTGATCTTCATAACGGCAAGACCGGTAGTCAAACCAAATATTTTCGCTTCAGGATATTTTTGACGGGAGAGGTTAAATATTTTTTGTTTGATTGCTTTAGCCACACCGCTTTTCCGGTATGCGGGAGAAACGATCAACCCACTATTAGCCACATACTCATTATGGCTCCATGTTTCGATATAACAAAAACCAACCCAGGTTCCGTCTTTTGTTACTGCGATAACAGCTTTGCCTTCGTCTATTTTCATTTCAATATAGCCGGGGCTTCGTTTAGCTATACCGGTACCCCTGGCTTTAGCCGAGGATTCCATTTCATCAGTAATGATGCTTGAATATTTTTTATCATCGTGGGTAGCTACCCGAATGATGATCTCTTGATTGTCCACGTTAAAAAAATTGAATATTGTCGGATGACCAGTCCTGAGATTGTTGCCGGAGAAGTATTCACTGACAGGGGCCGTGGTAAAGGGTTCGTCCTGTCAGCATACAGGGCGGCGTCGGGGGCGGCAGAAAGTAAACAGGTCATAACCCACAGCATACACGCCACTTGTAATGGGTGCATGAAATGCCATTTGCTTCGTATGTGTCAAAATATTACTCACGTTTACAAACAAATTGTAAATTGAGGCACAAATGTATAATTTATATTGATTTAACGGCATAAATTTTTTGTTATAAATACTGTTTATGGAAGAATTAAAAGTTGAAACCAAACGAAAGACATCAGGGGTGAAAAAAGTTTTTCGAACGTTCGTTATTATTTTGATACTTGCACTGGCAGGATATATCTACTGGAAATATTATTTTCCCTATACCAGCGATGGTGTAAAATCAGGTTATTTAAATTTTGCAGTGCGTAAAGGACAGTTGTTTAAAACCTATGAAGGAAAGCTGATCCAGGAAGGGATTCGCAGTAAAACAGTGGGTGCTATTCAGTCGAATGAATTTGAATTTTCTATTAAGAGCAAAAGAATATTTGATGTGTTGAAAGTAAATAGCGGAAAGATTTTTGATCTGCATTATAAAGAATACAACGGCGTTATTCCCTGGCGTGGTAATTCAAGATATATTGTAGATAGCATTATTTCGATGCGGGATCCTGATAGAGGCTATTAAATAGCTGAAAGAAGAAAAATAGCCGGCCGTTTGTGGATATCAATTTCTTCTTTTTTCCATTCCGAAACCGATTTCGTTTTTATCCATTCTTTTTCACCTGTTATATCAACAGCAATGCAAAGACGTGTAGAAGGGCTGCAGGTTTTCAATATTACTTCTATCAGTTGATTATTGCGATAAGGCGTTTCTATAAATAATTGTGTACAGTTCTTTTTCTTCGATTCATTTTCCAGTTCTTTAATGGCCTGCATCCGCTGCTGATTATCTATAGGCAGATAGCCGACGAAATGAAATTGTTGCCCGTTCATACCACTGGCCATTAATGCAAGCAGGATGGAGTTGGGCCCTACCAGCGGTTTGATTTCTATATTCATTTCCTGTGCTGCTGCTACCAGCAACTGGCC
>JAKFEJ010000454.1:0-4633 GCA_036675745.1 Chitinophagaceae bacterium
ATTTACCAGCATGTGGTTGACCTGCCGGAAGAACAGGCTAAACACGAACTCGGTATTTTCGGAAATATCTACAGGCTTGCTGTCCTTATTACCATTATGATACAAGCATTCCGGATGGCTGCAGAGCCTTTTTTCTTTAATCAAAGTAAAGAAGAAAATGCGCCCCGCACTTATGCAAGGATCATGAAATTCTTTGTGATCGCCTGTTGTTTTATGTTTCTTTTTATCAGCTTGTATATTGATGTTTTCGCCTGGTTTTTCGAGGCCATTGATAAACCAGCCTGGGTAGAAGGATTGAGTATAGTTCCGTTGTTGGCATTAGGAAACGTATTCCTGGGTGTTTATTATAATCTCAGCATCTGGTATAAACTTACCAATAAGAATATGATGGGCGCTGCGATTACAATCGGGGGAGCCATTATCACTATTGTTTTAAATATCCTCCTGATCCCGAAATTGCATTATCTCGGCGCCGCCATCGCTACTTTTTGCTGCTACCTGTTTATGATGATAGCCAGTTATATACTTGGACAAAAACATTTTCCGGTGCCTTATGCCCGCAAAAAATTAATCGCCTACATAGCGTTGGTAGTAATCATCTATGCTCTGCATCGTGGATTGACAGAGGCATGGGATAGCCGATGGTTTAATATTAGTGTAGCTACATTATTATTAGGCTTGTTCGCATTTTTTGTGGCAAAGGTTGAAAGAAAGGAATTGGAAAGGATGCCATTTGTTGGAAAATTCTTTGCCCCAAAAACCAAACCTACCAGTTAATCAACCAGGCTCCTCAATACAATTTCACAAACGGGTTATTCATTTTTTCAAAACCAACCGTAGTCAAAGGCCCATGGCCGGAATATACTTTTGTATCATCCGGCAAAGTGAAAAATTTTGTCTGGATACTATTAACGAGTGTATCATAATCCCCGCCCGGCAGGTCTGTTCTGCCAATACTTCCATTGAAAAGTACGTCTCCCCCGATCACAAACCCGCCAGCCTCATGATAAAAAGAAACACTCCCCGGAGAATGACCCGGCGTAAAAAATATTTCCAGTTCATCATCTCCCAGCTTTATATTCTCACCCTCTTTAATATAGATCAACGGGCCTTCGTAATTTTCAAAAGGCAACTGAAAGCGAAGTCCGGAAGCGGGGCCATTATCCAATACGATTTTTTCTTTTTCATGAATATGCAGATCAAGCTCCCAGGTTTCAGCCACGAACTTATTCCCAAAAATATGATCCAGGTGGCAATGGGTATTAAGCAGCAAAACCGGCTTCAGGCCTGTCTTTTCTATAGCCGTTTTTAATTCGTCCCTTTCTTCTGAAAAATAACAACCGGGGTCTATAATGCAGCACTCCTTCTTTTCGTTATACAAAACGTAGGTATTCTCCTGGACGGGATTAAAAGTGAATGTCTTAACAGTTAACATGGATGGTTTTTTCGTATTTTTAAATATGGACCTGAATCCGGTAAATTTGTGATCCGGCCAGTACAATTATGTTTGAACAAAGATACCTCAGAAACCAACTATGCCGCTGAGGCAACACCCAATGAAAAAACAACGATTTATCAGTATACGAAACAGCAAAGAGTCTATGATTAAAATATCATGCCTGATCACCTCTCTCTTTATTCTTATCGGGATAGGGTCAAATGCACAGGTTAACACTGTGGAGTTTGGGAAAAACCGTGTTCAGTACCAAAAATTCAAATGGAAATATTATCAAACTGAAAATTTCAATACTTATTTCAGCCAGGACGGTCTTGGCCTGGGAAAATATACAGCCCAGATAGCTGAAACAGAATTGCCGTCTCTTGAAGAATTTATAGAATACGGCCTTCAACGCCGTATTAATATTGTAGCCTACAACAGTTTTGATGAAATGCAACAATCCAATATTGGATTGGGTATTGACTGGCAAAATACAGGTGGCATCACCAAGCTGGTCAATAATAAAATGCTTGTATATTTTGACGGCAACCACGACAACCTTCGCCGCCAGATCAGGCAAGGACTTGCAAGAGTATTGGTAGAAAACGTATTGTTTGGAGATGATCTTGGTGAGTTTGCCGCCAACCAGGCATTGCTTGATTTGCCTAAATGGCTCACTGATGGATATATTCAATATGCTGCTGAAAATTGGTCGCCATCATTGGATGATGATCTTCGATCTATAATGCTTTCAGGAAAATACACCAATTTTTACCAGCTTGCTTTTGCCAAACCCGATCTTGCCGGACATGCTTTCTGGAAATATATAGCTGATAAATACGGTAAAACAAAAGTGACCTATTTTCTTTATCTCAGCCGCATCTATCGCAACCTGAATAATGCTTCGCAAAAAGTAACCAAGAAAAAATTCAAAGCGGTTCTGAAAGATTTTATGCTGGAAATTCCTCAGCAATATTATAAAGATCTGCGTGGCCGCCGCAATACGCCCAAAGGCCAGTTATCCATCAGTGAAGTGGTAGGTAAAAAGGATTTTATTCGGTTCAATGCACACCCCAATCTCAAAAGCTTTACTTATGCTGTAGTGGAGTTTCACCAGGGAAAATATTCCGTTGTGCTGATGGAAAATTTTGTGAACCGTAAAGTTTTGCTGAAATACGGCACCCGTTCAAAAGGAGATGAAATAAATCCAAATTACCCGATCATAGCCTGGGATGGAAAAGGAACCCGGTTAGCTGTACTGTATAACGAAGAAGGAAAACTCAAACTGTTTGTTTATGATATAATCAACAGGTTAAAGATAGTGAAGCAGGAATTGCCTATGTTCAACCAGGTGCAGGATATGAAATATATGCTGGATGCCAATACCCTTATCCTGAGTGCTATCAGAAGCGGACAAACCGATATTTATGTTTATAAAATAGATAGCCAATCTTTCGATCAGATTACTAATGATGTATACGATGACCTTGATCCTTCTTTTGTAGCTTTTCCTAATAAAACAGGGATCCTTTATTCCAGTAACCGTCCATCGGCAATGGCAGCCAGCAGTGATGATTCATTGCCCGGCAAGCGTTTCAATATTTTTTTAGTTGACAACTGGAATAAATCCGAGTTCAAACAAATATCACAGCTTACTGCTCTTAACCGCGGTAATGCAAGATTTCCTTCGCAATACAACACATCCCATTTTACCTTTATCAGTGATGAAAACGGGATCAATAATCGCTATGCCGGTTTCTTCCGTACCGAAAGAGCTGGCCTTGATACCTTGGTTTTTATCGGCGATGAGGTATTACGTAATCCTCCATTAAGCGAAGTAGATAGCCTTTTGAAAGAATGGGATAAAACCGATATAGATTCCGTCGGCTATGTTTCTATCACTAATGATTCATCTTATGTTTTTCCATTGAGCAACTATCAAAGCAGCATGCTGGAAACAAGAACAGCCGGAGATAATCAACAGGTAAGTGAAGTGGTAAAACTCGGCGATGTAAAGTTGTTGTATCGTTTGAAAGTTGATGAGAATGTATTGCGGCGGCGTAATATCACTGCAAGGCCGACAGAATACATGAAACAATTGATTGATGAAGATAAAAGAAACCGCAATAAACAAGCCCCACAGCAGGACGGGAAAAAAACTGATGCAAAACAGGATGATTTCTTCCAGAGCGAATTTAAAGATGAGAAAAAAGACAGCACACAATTAGGCAAAGTGGTAGAATCCACTGAAATTGTTGAGACACCGATCCTGGGTAAAGCAAAATTGTATGAATACCGGCCTCCCAAATACTTTACCGATTATGTGGTAACCGGGTTCAACAATTCTGTATTAGCTGTCAATAAATTTCAGCCGTATGCGGGTGGTGTTGGCCCTGTTTACCTTTCGAATAGTGGGGATTTTAATGGAATGATCAGAATGGGGACATCTGATCTTATGGAAGATTATAAGTTTACAGGCGGCATTCGTATCGCCCCTAACCTTCGGGATAATGATGTAATGTTTTCTTTTCAAAATCAAAGAAAAAGATTTGATTGGGGTGGCTTGTATTACAGGAGCAGTGCACAGGTAGTTGCTACAGTTTTCTACAATAACTCGCCCATAACAGGAACTGCAAAACAATTTGCAAACTATTATCTTGCTACGTTAAAGTATCCGATTGACAGGGTAAGGAGTATACGGGCAACAATAGGTCCCCGTTTCGACCGTCTTGTAATGAGTTCTACTAACGCTGTTACTATAAAAGTCCCGGATCTGAAAAGAACCTATGGCCAGCTAAGCCTTGAATATGTGTATGATAATACAATCAATCCCGCCACTAATATCTGGCATGGCTTACGTTATAAAATATTTGCGGATTGGTTTACACAAATGACTAAGGCAAACGAGGTGGGGGTGGGCAAGTATTTGTTTAATGTAGGTTTTGATGCACGCCATTATCTGCCATTACACCGCAACCTGATCTGGGCTGTTCGTGCTGCAGGTGACTTTTCTTTTGGCGATCAGAAAGTGATCTATTACCTGGGTGGTGTTGATAATTGGTTCTCACCAAAATTCAATGATGGCAATCGCCCTGCTGATAACTACACCTACCAGTCACTTGCTGTAAACCTGCGTGGGTTTAAACAAAATGCAGCTCATGGAAATAACGCTATGGTGATCAACAGTGAATTCAG
>JAKFEJ010000675.1:0-4631 GCA_036675745.1 Chitinophagaceae bacterium
AGAAGGCACCACGAAAGAAAAGATCAGCTATGAACCATTAGGCATTATCGCCAATATTTCCGCCTGGAATTATCCTTACCTCGTAGGCGTAAATGTTTTTATTCCTGCGCTGATAGGTGGGAACGCCGTATTTTATAAACCCTCTGAGTATGCTACACTCACCGGCCTTGCCATTCAGCAATTGCTCTATCAATCAGGCATACCTGAGAATTGTTTCCAAGTGGCGATTGGTAAAGGCGATGTGGGAGAACATTTATTGCAGTTACCTTTAAATGGTTATTTTTTTACCGGCAGTTACCGTACCGGTAAATACATTGCAGAAAGAGTAGCAGCAAAATTAGTTCCCTGCCAATTGGAATTAGGCGGAAAAGATCCATTGTACGTGATGGATGATATAACCAATATTGATAAGGTTGCAGCGGACGCATTGGAAGGTGTGGTGTATAATAACGGGCAAAGCTGTTGTGCTGTAGAAAGAATTTATGTTCATGAAAAAATATATGATCCATTTATAAAAGCTTATACAGAACAGGTCGCCAAAATGATTGTTGGTGATCCGTCAGATCCTTCAACTGAAATAGGACCATTAAGCAGGAAAGAACAAAAGGATTTTTTATTAGCGCAGATCACTGATGCAAAAAATAAAGGAGCTACTGTTTTATCAGGCGGCAATGCAATAAACCAGAAAGGATATTTTATTGAACCAACTGTGCTGGTCAATGTAAATCATAAAATGGCCGTCATGAAAGAAGAATCTTTTGGGCCCGTTACGGGCATTCAAAAAGTAAAAGACGATAACGAAGCATTGCAACTGATGCAGGATACGGAATACGGTCTTACGGCAGCCATCTATTCTCAAAGTTTTGAAAGGGCTGAAGCTTTAATGAAACAGATCAATACGGGTACGGTTTACTGGAATTGCTGCGATAGAGTTAGTGCATCACTACCCTGGTCGGGGCGCAAACATTCCGGGCTTGGTGCTACTTTATCTTACCAGGGTATCCGGGCTTTTGTGCAACCAAAAGCTTATCATATCAGGGGTTAACACTCGCAATAAAAGCGATCACTAATAATTAATCATTCTTTGGAAATACCATTGCGGATATAAGTTTCGGATTGCCCGAAATATCTTTCCCTGTTAACTCCCGGAATCGTTTGGAATAGATTTTTGCCAGCTCTTTTTTACCCGATGCCTCAGCGGCCATTGAGGCACCATAAAGACTATTTCTCCGGTTAGGTCGTTTTTTTAGGCTTGCTTCATACATTTCAAGTGCTTTGCCGGGGTTTTTCATTTCCATCAGCATATCCGCCAAAAGTTCCCTGGCAGGTAATACTTCACCCGGAGTAACAGGATGCTTTTCTGTTTTGTCTTCCATATCCGCAGAAAGACTCATACTCTCCAGTGCCTCATTATTTTTTCCTTCTTTCCATTGTATCCAGGCCTGTGCCGCCTTGAGCTGTATATCCACCTGGTTTGCCTTATACGTATCTTTTTGTTTTACGAGTTCTTCATGTAAGCGGTTTAATTCATTCAATTCAGTCTTTGCCAAATCAAGCTGGTCAGTATGAACTGCTCCAAGGCACCGCGAAAAATGAATGATCGCTTTCTGCCACGGAAATTTTTCCCACGAAAAATTAGCAGGATTAACTTCAAGCATCGCTGCATCCTTCCACAATTTATTTTCCAGGACATTACGGGCGGGAATTGAAGCAAATGAATAAGCTACTTTAAAATTAGCCGGATATACTTCTTTGATCGTTTTTAAGTAATCCAATTGCTCCTTTGCCAGCCTTGTTTCTCCTTTTTGCAAATAAGCATATACAAGATAATCCATGCCATGAAGCTCTTCGTCCCAATGGCCTTTTATTCCTGTGCTTTCCGCATAACATTTTGCAGACTCTGTGGAAGCAATATCGGATTGAATGGATTCATCCCATAAACCCAGTCTTATAAAAATATGTGATGGCATATGTTGCGCATGAGCAGAAGAAGGGGCGATAGAAGCATATTTCCTGGCAGCCGATAAAGCTAAATCAGCGAAACCAGGATAATCATACGAATGGATGATATAATGAATTATACCGGGATGGTCAGGCTCATTTTTATAAATACTATTTAATATTTCCCCGGCTTTTTTTTGATTGACAAATGACTGATCGGTCGGATCGGCAGATGCATCCAGCGCCAATGCATAAAATATGGCAGCCTCTTTATCGTCCGGATATTTTTTGTAGATCGCTTCCATCGCCTTCTCATATCTCTTGCAACGGATGCGATGATCCACCTTATCCCATTCTTTATAAAATGCGCCCAGTGCTTCGATATAATTGGACTCTCTTTCTGTTTTTTTCTCAATTGATTTTGCTATCTCAAGTGCCTTTAACCCTTTCTTCAGCTCCGGCTCTTCCGGTGGCATCCAAAGTGGATGAAAATTGGACATAGCCACACCCCAATAAGCCATGGCACACTCAGGCTCTTCTTCAATGATCCTGGCAAAAACCTTTTCCGCTTCATCATATTCAAATGAATGTAATAATGCCGTAGCAAAATTGAATTCCTTTTCAATCCTTTCTCCACCCGAAACGGCAAATTTTACAGTGCCTACTTCTTTATCAGCCGGGCCGCATAAAATTACCGGGCCTTTTTTCAGATTGATGGCTTTTATGTCTTCAACAAGTGATTGATTACTCTTTTGTTTGCATGATATCGGCATCACTAAAAGAAACAAAAAAGCAAAGCATGAATTCTTTTTGAGCTTTTTCATAATTCAAAACAATTATAAAAATTAAAGAAATATCAGGCTCAACCAGGAACAAGATCAAAGGTTACAGATCAGGGGAAAATTTTTTTTGAATTTCTATAGCAAATGTAAGCTATCGAAAAATTTAACTCAGACAACTCCCCAAATTCGGGTATAGGATGATTTTGGGTTTCTGTAGGATTCGGAGCCTATATAATCGGGACGAAATCAGGCCATTATTCTTGAAATAAATTCAGGAACTTTGCAAAAAGAGATTTTATTTTTAATAATAAAACAAGTCAAATGAACATTGCCATTAGAAAATATTATTACGGAGATATACCGGAAGATGGTGGAGGAAATAACGAACTTAAAGAGTCTTCCAAAATCCCCCCTTCGGGGGGTGGGGGGGCTGATTGGCCTTTGTGGGAAATATTTATCCGGAGCAAACAAGGCCTTGATCATAAGCATGCGGGAAGCCTTCACGCAGCCGATGCACAAATGGCTATAGAAAATGCGAGAGATGTATATACCCGGCGGATGGAAGGCATCAGCATCTGGGCCGTGGAAAGTAAATATATTCATGCCAGCAATCCCGATGAAGCAGAGCAATTATATGAACCAGCGAATGATAAGGTATATCGTCATCCTACATTTTATGATTTGCCTGATGAAGTCGGCCACATGTAAATCCGATCTCCTGAATGAAATGAATTATGAGTAAATATTTAATTGAGTATACATTACATCTCGCAGACAATGCATTGATACTTGGTCACCGAAACAGCGAATGGTGCGGACATGGCCCCGTGCTGGAACAAGATATAGCGATTTCCAATATTTCTCTTGACCTGATCGGACAGGCAAGAAATTTTTATCAATATGCTGCTTTAATAAAAGGAAATAATTCTACAGAAGACAGTTTTGCTTATTTCCGTGATAGTAAGGAATTTAAAAATATTTTACTCGTAGAACAACCAAAAGGAGATTGGGCGGAAACAATTCTCCGGCAATTTTTCTTCAGCTCATATCAATATTTATTATTTGAAAAATTAAAAAACAGCAGTGATAAACAGATAGCAGCTATTGTTGTTAAGTCATTAAAAGAAATTACATATCATCTCCGGTGGAGCAGCGAATGGGTAATTCGCCTTGGCGATGGAACAGAAGAAAGCCATAACCGCATGATGAGGGCTATTGATACACTATGGAATTATACGGATGAAATGTTTTTGCCCTCCGAATATGAATTGCAAATGTTAAACAATAACACGGGTACAGATGTTACATTGTTAAAAGAAAGCTGGTTGCAAAGGTTGAAAGAAGTCTTTAATGAGGCGGGGTTAAGTATTCCATCAACTTCATCAGTTCAAACAGGTGGCAAAGAAGGAAAGCATACGCAATATCTTGAAGATATTTTAAAAGAATTACAATCAGTGGCACGGGCTTATCCTGCAGCAACATGGTAGCAGCAAATAATAACATATCAGTTGATATTATCTGGAATATTTTAAAGGAAATTCCGGATCCTGAAGTTCCCGTTCTGACAGTTCTTGATCTTGGAATTGTAAGAAATGTACTGCTAAACAACAACGAGGTTGAAGTGGTCATTACCCCCACTTATTCCGGATGTCCTGCCATGGATATGATCGCTATGAATATACGGATGGCATTACTTGAAAATGGTTTTAAAAAAGTGAAGATCACAACCGTACTTTCTCCCGCATGGACTACCGACTGGATGAGCGAAGAAGGCAAAATAAAACTAAAAAAATACGGTATTACTCCACCTAATCCAAGACAGCAGGTTTGTAATAATGATCTTTTTGCCCCGCATGAAGCTGTTCAATGCCCGCAATGCAATTCTTATCATACACACCGCATCAGTGA
>JAKFEJ010000143.1:0-4606 GCA_036675745.1 Chitinophagaceae bacterium
CTTAAAAGATCCTGGTGCAAATAACCAATAGAAGTGGTTCGGCTGCGTTCTACTGTTCCGGCAGAAGCGCTGTATTGCCCAACCAGCAATTTTAAAATGGTTGATTTACCGGTGCCATTATAGCCTATCAGGCCGATCCGTTCATTGGGTTGTATATGCCAGGTAGCATCTTCAATGATAACCCGGGCGCCAAATTCAAAAGTAACATCTTGTAATCCTGCCAGCATGAGAAGTTCTGAAGTTTAAAGGTTTATAGTTTATTAGTTCACGGTTTACGTATTCACAAATTCAATAGCTTACAGGTTCAGTTTTAAAGTTCTATAGTTTATAGCTCTGCTTCCTGTCTTTCAAATTATGGCGCAAAAATAAGGATTACCAGCTCTAAAGGCTTTGAATTACATTTGCATAAATTTTTTTGTGATTTATGAAAAAGATTTTTGCCATACTGGGTATTTTATTATTGTTATTTGCGGGGTATCTGTGGTATTCTTTCAGTGGGGGTAAGAAACGGGTAAAAGGCCTCAAACCTGTGGCCCTGGCGGTGAGCAAACACAGCCCTGCATTCAATCAATCCGTACAATCCGTTTTAGATGCTTATTATAATATATCTGAAGCATTTGTGAATTGGGATACTACTGCCATCGCCAAACACGGAAATGATTTGAAAACAGCGCTGGATAGCCTGAAAATAGAAGAACTGAAGGTGGACACTACCGGTATTTATGAAACGGCGCTCGATCCGCTGGCTAATGCCAAAAATGAAACAGCCAATATTTTAAAAGAGCCTTCCATTGACACCAAAAGAACGGCCTTTAATAATTTATCAGAAAATCTTCGCCTACTTTTTATAGTAGTAAAATATGATCAGGGGAAATTGTACTGGCAGGAATGCCCGATGGCATTTGGTGAAGACCAGCCCGGCTATTGGTTGAGCAAAACAGATGCGGTTCGTAATCCTTACCTGGGTACCAGCCATCCGAAATATAAAGATGGCATGCTGGCCTGTGGCGGACCAAAGGATACGATTAACTTCATGGCGGCGGATACGATTAGTAAAAAATAGATTGAAAGAACAATATTTTAAACCCCTTCTTGTACAAAGAAGGGTTTTGTTTTTATAGCTTTTATACAAGAAAAAAAATAAACAAATCTTCACGAAAGTTTTCTCTCAACTTTTTCGTCTAAGGTGAAATTACAAATACTACGTATATTCATTCTTATTCAAAAAACAATCAACATGAGAAAACTAACTGTTTCACTATTCTTTCTTTTCGTTAGCGGTTTACTTTTCGCACAGGAAAGGCTGAACCTGGAAATGATCAATAAGATCAAAGATGAGGGAACTAAAAATTCAAAAGTGATGAATATCGCTTTTCAACTGACTGATGTCAATGGCCCAAGGCTTGCCGGATCACCAGGCTATACCAAAGCAGCCAACTGGGCCAAATCTGAACTGGCAAAATGGGGATTAACAAATGCGACACTGGAACCCTGGGGCGAATTCGGAAAAGGATGGGAGTTGAAAAAGAGTTATATCGCCATGTCCGCACCTTATTACAAACCCATGATTGCTTATCCCAAAACGTGGACAAAGGGCACTAAAGGATTGCAAAATGCTGAAGTAGTATTGATAGAGGCAAAAGATTCAACAGAGCTTGAAAAATATAAAGGCAAACTAAAAAACAAAGTCATCGTACTATACAGAAACGATACGCTGAAGCAAACTTTCATCGCCGATGCCAGGCGTTATACCGATGAAGACCTTGATAAAATGGCAAATGCGAAACCACAGCAACCCCGTGGACAAAATCAAACGGCAGATACAGCACAGGAGCGACGCATGAGAGAGTTTCGGCGTAGCAGGGGAGCAGGCTCTATAGCCAATAAAGTAAAAGAGCTGGCGGAAAAAGAAGGTGCTGTCGCTTTGTTGAGTATGAGCCCAAGAGGTCATGACGGTACTTTGTTTGCGCAGGGTGGTGGCGCTTATGCAACCAGCTCACCCGAAAACTTTTTAGACATTATGATAACGGCTGAAGAATACGGCACCATCTGCCGCCTGGTTAAATCCGGCATACCTGTAAAACTGGATGTGGATGTAAAAACAGCTTTCGACACAAAAGATACTAAAGGTTATAATGTAGTAGCTGAAATAAAAGGCAGCGATCCCGCATTGAAAGATGAGATCGTAATGCTGGGAGGCCACCTTGATAGCTGGCAAGCTGCTACCGGCGCTACTGATAATGCGGCAGGATGCGCCGTAATGATGGAAGTGGTAAGGATTTTAAAAACATTGGGTGTACAGCCACGCCGTACCATCCGCATCGCATTGTGGGGTGGAGAAGAGCAGGGACTACTGGGTTCAAGAGGTTATGTAAAAAATCACTTTGCTGACCCCGCTACTATGAAACTGAAACCTGAGCATGCGAAATTTTCTTCTTATTTCAATATTGATAATGGTACAGGTAAGATCCGTGGTATATACCTGCAGGGAAATGAAAAAGTAAAAGATATTTTTACTGAGTGGCTTACACCTTTTCATGATATGGGAGCCAAAACGGTTACTATCTCTAATACAGGCGGTACCGACCACGGTTCATTTGATGCAGTAGGTCTTCCCGGTTTCCAATTCATACAAGATCCGATTGAGTATGATACCCGTACACACCATACCAATATGGATTCTTATGATCACCTGATTGCCGCTGACCTGCAACAGATATCTGTTGTTGTAGCTTCATTTGTATATAATGCGGCTATGCGGGATGAAAAATTACCGAGGAAGGAATTGCCACAGGCAAGGGGAACAGGACAAAGAGGATTTTAAATTAAAAAATGTAACAAAAAAAGAGTTCCGGGATCCGGGACTCTTTTTTGTATGAATGATTCGGAAAGAATAAATGGGCATAATTTAGTATCGTTACGGGATTTTCCTGGCTTCCTTTAACTGAACAGGTTTGAAATGTTTAAAATAAAAAACTAAGAATTCATTATGAAAAAACTGATCCTTATTCTTGCAACTGCAATTGTTTCCTGTACAAATAAAATGAGTCCTTCAAAGAACTTCGATCGTTCCTTATTCGTTGCACAGGATCATACAGCTGAAAATTTATTTTCAACAAACATAGAAGGGCCCGCAGTAGATAAGGATGGAAAATTGTTTGTTGTCAATTATCAAAAAGACGGAACGATTGGTCTTGTTAACCCCGACGGAACAGTAGAATTATTTGTAACCCTGCCTGAAGGAAGCATTGGCAACAGTATACAATTTAATGCGGCAGGAAATATGCTGGTAGCCGATTTTCCAAAACATAATGTATTGGAAGTGGATACAAAAACAAAAGCAGTATCCGTTTATTGCCATGATGACCGGTTCAATCAGCCCAATGATATTTGTATCAATAAAAAAGGAATTGTATTTGCCAGCGACCCTGATTGGAAAAATCAAAAAGGGCAATTGTGGAAAATTGGTTTGGATAAAAAAGCGGTTTTGCTCAAAAACGATATGGGAACTACCAATGGTATTTGCCTGAGCCCCGATGAAAAAACTTTGTACGTAAATGAAAGCATTCAAAAAAATATCTGGGCCTTTGATGTTGATGCCGATGGTACTATTTCTAACCAGCGATTATTTACTTCTTTTACAGATCATGGAATGGACGGCATGAAATGCGATACAAAAGGGAATCTGTATACAACCCGTTATGGTAAAGGGACCATCTCAATTTTTTCACCAGAAGCAAAACTGCTGAAAGAAGTAGAGCTGAAAGGTAAGAATGTAAGCAATATCACTTTTGGCGGAAAAGATTTTAAAACTTGTTTTGTTACGCTGCAGGACAGAAAGTGTATGGAAAAATTCAGGACTGATACGAAAGGCAGATAATGTATGATCAAAATCAGTAAGCCTTATGGCTATCTTACCGGTCTTTTATTAACGCTCATCATTTACTTTATCGGGCAACTATTCTTTTTTATTAATGCGGAAAAGGCAACCGGAAATATTTGTCAAATAAGAACGTCCAGGGGGTCGTTGCGTTATCGTGGCACATCTGAAATATTTTATGTTTGTTTTACTACTAAAGATAATTTACAGGTAAAAGCAAGGGGCGGTTCCAATTTTGAGTACGTGGATGGCGAGCAGGTTGAGCTTTATTACAAAAAAAATAATCCCGGGCATATCCGGTTCAATGATTTTTCAGCGCTATGGTTAGTACCAGGCTGGCCTTATTTTATTCTATGGGGAATAATAATGGCTTTTGTTACTGGTCTCTATTACAAAACGAGGTATGTTGTTATTTCGCGAAAACCTCATTTTAGTATAAAGCTGATAAATGCTTAATCGTATTAGTATCTGTAGCCTGAAGCACCAGGTTCCGTAGTATTAATTTTCATAGAATAAAGTAATAACAAAGAAACAATGAGGTACGCTTTTTGCATTACCATCCCGATGGGGTTAGTAGAGTATTTGTACCACTCTAAATAGGGTATTTTTCCTCGATATTTAAGCTTTTCGGATTCGTAACTTTAGATAGGAGCCAGCCTTCTCTACGTGCCCATGGATTAAAACTATTGTTCACCAATAAACCTTTAATTGTATGGAAAACGTAAC
>JAKFEJ010000407.1:0-4596 GCA_036675745.1 Chitinophagaceae bacterium
TATTAAACACATGCACCGCTGGAAAAATAGTCTGTTCAACATCGCCTTTGCTTTAAACTGCCTCTTACTGTTCCTGCTGCTTTTTGAAAACAAGCTATCAATACCTGTATGGCTGCAGGTAGCAGGACGAATGCATCCGCTTATCCTTCACTTTCCTGTTACACTGGTTATACTTTATGCTTTAACAGAATTGCTTTTTGCTTTTAAAAAAGATAACAAGGATGATTCGTATAAAAATATTACTAAAGTTTTATTACTGCTGGCTGCTTTAAGTTCAGTTGTTACAGCTTTAGCAGGTTTGTTTTTATCAAGAGAAGAAGGCTATGATGCTGATGCATTACAGTGGCATAAATGGAGTGGTGTTGCAGTCTCTGTTTTTACATTGGCATGGTACTATTTCAGCAAACGAATACAGTCTAAGAAACTGTTTTCGTTTTTTACATCTGCTGTTGCGCTTTGCCTGATCATATTCGCTGGTCACCAGGGTGCAGGAATCACGCATGGACAAAATTTTTTACTGGCGCCTATGCTGCCGGAGAAAAAACAGCCTGTTATTTCTCCTGAGGAAGCAGTTGTATTCGCTCATATGGTAAAACCTATACTTGAAAAAAAATGTGAATCCTGCCATAACAACAAAAAAGCAAAAGGCGAACTGGTAATGGAAACAGAAGCCTTATTATTAAAGGGTGGAAAAAACGGAAATCTCTGGGATAGCACGGCTGCTGATCTTGGATTAATGTTGAGAAGAGTACACTTACCTCTGGAAGCCAAAAAACATATGCCGCCACAGGGAAAACCTCAATTGACAGAAGAAGAAATTGAGATCATCACACAATGGATACGGAAAGGCTCCGACTTCCAGCTCAGGGTTGCTGATCTTTTGCCGGCCGATACCCTTCGACAGTTAGCCAATAAAATTTTTACTGCACCTGAAATGGCTGAATATGATTTTGAAGAAGCCGACCCTTCAACCATTGAAAAACTGAATACGGTAAACCGGGTAGTCGTATCGGAAGCATTGGGCTCACCGGCATTGGCAGTCAATTTTTTTAATAGTAAACTTTTTTCTTCCGACCAATTAAAGGAATTGAATAAAGTAAAAAAACAGATCGTTACGCTTGACCTTGCAAAAATGCCGGTAAAAGATGCTGATATAAAAATGATCAGTGAGTTTGAAAATCTCAGGCGGCTGAACCTGAGTTTTACAGGCATTACGGGAGCAGTACTACCTGAATTAAAAAAATTAAAATTCTTAAAAAGCCTATCGCTTTCCGGTACACAAGTAAATGCGGAACAATTGAAACAACTGCAAAGTTTCCCGGAGCTAAAAACCGTTTATACATGGAACACGCCTGTTGCCGCAACGGACATGGAAAAACTGCAACAGCAAATAAAAAACATCCGTTTTGAAACAGGATTCAGTGGAGATACGATCGTTTTAAAATTATCAGCGCCGGTATTATTAAATGAAGAGGATTTTATTACTACTGCGCTTCCTTTAAAACTGAAACATTATATCCAGGGAGTATCTATACGCTATACAATGGATGGCAGCGAACCCGACAGCATTCATTCGCCTGTGTTTAAGGGAAATGAAACCATTAATAGCAATACCCAGATCAGGGCGAAAGCATTTAAGCCGGGCTGGATCAGCAGCGATCTGCTGGAAGCAAATTTTTATAAAAACACCTACACTCCCGATACGGTTATTTACATAACAAAACCGAATGAAAAATACAAAGATGAAAAGGGCAATCTTTTAATTGACCGGCAAAAAGGTGAAGCAGATTTTCGCTTTGGCGGCTGGGTAGCGTTTCGTGAAAACAGGATGGAATGTCTTCTTCAATTCGCTGCGCCAACGCCTGTACAAAGCGTCACATTAAGCACATTGATTGATATAGGTGGTTATATTATGCCGGCGCAAAGTATTGAGATCTGGGGTGGTGATGATGCAAAGAACCTGAAATTATTGGGGCGACTTATACCGGAGCAACCCAAGAAGATGATGCCCAATGCTATGAAAGGGTTTGAATGTAAATTCAATACGGCGACGGTAAAATATTTAAGAATAATTGGAAATCCTGTTGCTAAACTACCGGCCTGGCATCCGGGGAAAGGTGATAAGGGGTGGCTGTTTGTAGATGAGGTGTTGGTGAATTGATTTTTTACCGGGAAGGCGGGAAGATGGATTAAGAAAAGAAATACAGTTTATCATCACTCCGGATAGGACCATGCTGGATACAAATATGAAGGAAGTGATTAAGCCCGGTAAATTCCGGATCATGATTGGAAGCTCCAGTATTTTTATATGATTAAGAGAAATGTTTGAAGTGATATAATAAACGGTTCTAAAAGTAACGTTAAACTGGGTTGTATTTGAGCTACTCAGCCACAGTAGCGTATTTTTTTGCTGAGCAGCATAAAAAGAATAAGTTGGAAAGTTGTTTGCTATTATAAGTGGCGTATTTTAGCGATAATACAGATGTTGTATGCAATGTAAAGACCTCTTATGAGTAAAGCAAACAATCAAATTCGGACAGGCTTCAAAACATATACAGAATTGCGGACAAAACGTAAGACTGTTCTAATTTCTCCTATTGATGTTGGTAAAGTAAAAGACAGACACCCTTCTCTTAGAGTTGGACATTCCAATGTTACTCACCAGACTGTTAAAAAGAATTTGAACTTTGAGGTTGAAGTTAAAATTGACAATTCCAAAGATTTCAAATTCAAACTTTTTTGTTCCGAAGTTTTTGAAAAACCTTTTTTTCGTTTTGACTCTGCAGGGGCTTCACACAAAAATAACGACTCTGACATTCCACTAAAGGAGCAACAGGTAACAACTCCTCATTTTCACGAATATAACCCCAAAGGTATTGAAATAGCCTACAAAACGAAAGCCCTTTTGTCTGGAACTCAATTGCCAAAACTTGAGGATATAAATATTTGTATAATGCACTTCTGTGAAGAAGGAAATATGAGATATCAAAAGTCTGACTTCCCTGAAGTACATTTACAAAAAGGCGAACTTGGGCTTAAATTTACCAATGATGACCCACTTAAAAATGTAGGGTTCTAATATGAAAGAATTATTAACCATATTTAAAAATATTAAAGAAGAATTTTGCTCTCTTTGGACATTTAAAGAAAGAGGCGAAACCCTTGAAATCATTACACCATATGCAACTACATCTAACAAGTTTGTTTCTGTATTCTTGACTGTTAAAAACAAAGAGTTTATAGTTTCTGACGGCGGTTGGCTCTCTGACAATACTTATGAAACGACTCTTGACTTTGAAGACGATGATTTTGGAAAGGTATTTGCCTATTACAAAAACTTTTACGACATCAAAACAGTAAGAGCAAACGAATTAGACTATTACTTTAAAAAAACTGAAAAAAAAGAACTTATACCTAACCTTGTTTTTGACATTGCCAACTTTGTCTCTGCTATTTCCAGCAGTTCTCAAATTCAGTTTATAGACATAAGAGAAAAAGAAGAAAAGGCAAGATTTCAAAAACAAGCAAGTGATTATTTAAAAGCACTTGTTCCCAAAACAGAAAAACCGAAGATTTATTTTAGAAGATCTATAGACGAAAATTTAAGAACCATAAAATTTAGTGCTGTCATAACCAACAATAGCAAACTGACGTTAATAAATTACGTAACTGGTTCTACTCCAGACTATTTTATTAGTAGCATTGGAAAAGCGAACATAACCTTTGAAGTTATAAATAAATCTTCTTTTAAAAATCATATACAACATAAGGTTGCTCTTATTAATGATACTGCTACAGGGTACGACAAAAACAAACTATTTGACTTTTTAGAGCAGCTTAATAATACAACTAGAAAGCATAATATTTTGTGGCATCAAAAAGAAAAACTGAAGAACTTAATTTGACAACACTGCATACAATATCCATCTTGACGCAATTCTATCGGCTTTTGATGTTATCTTTATCAGTTTTCAATCGGCTTCCGCCGACACTGGTTAGTATCCGCAAAAAAGAAAGCCCCGATGTCGCTCCACGCATCGGAATTCCCGAATTGAAGTGGGTATGAGAACATAAGTTCACCTCATCTGTTCTAATACTGTTTTTATATGCCGGGAAGTATCACCAACCGCACTGCTGCAGGATACCTTCTTTGTTTGAAGATGATGAACCCGGCGGTTATTCGTCCCATATATTTACCATATTTGGGACGAGTAATAGCTAATGGGAAAGCCGGTTGTTGAAAATAAAGTTTCGCCGCTGTTGGCCTTCCCAAAAAACAATACGCCAAACGCCGGGGTTGGTGTACTGAGTTTGCCGAAGTACTACGAACCGCACTGCGAAAAAATAGTTGAATCAACATTTCAGCAGATGGGAATATGGCCCAGAAATAGAAGCTTTGCCATTACATGAGCAGATTATTTTAACTTAGGCGGCTCAAGATATTTTTTATTACTACTAACGCCATCACTATTTAATGCCCGAGCAACAAAACATAGAATACAAACAAAGCTGGCACGATGACTACCTGAAATGGGTTTGCGGTTTTGCCAATGCACAGGGCGGCGTAATATTCATTGGCAAAGATGATAATGGCAA
>JAKFEJ010000206.1:0-4596 GCA_036675745.1 Chitinophagaceae bacterium
ATTAATAAAAAAGACCGGGAGCCCTTGCAATTGATTTGCAAAACGGCTAATGATGTAAGTAAAGTATATTGGTATATCAACAATAAATTTTACAAGAGTTGCAATGCGGGGGATAAACAATTCTTTGTTCCCGATGAAGGCCCGGTGAAAATTTCCTGTACGGATGACAAGGGAAGAAACAGGGATATAAAGATCACGGTAAAGTATGTGAACCTTTAAACAGATAATAGATAAAAACGAATAGATAATAGTTCTTTACAGCATGTAATTTCCTTTGCGCCGAGCCGCTTTATTATTAGAATTAAATCCAAAAAACAATTTCCAGTTTTGAGTAACTATTATCTTTTATCTATTAATTACTATCTAAATTTTCCCAGCGGCTTCTTCGCCTGTATTAATAGCCCCTTCCATAAAGCCCTGCCAATCGGCTAAATGCTCCCCGGCAAAATGTGTATGAATATGCGATCGCTCCAAAATTGGTTTTACTCTGAACCATTGCCCTTTTCCATATACAGCATAAGCACCCCTGGAAAATTCATCATTACCCCAATAATAATTAGCTTGTTTTTCCAATAAGCTTTTTACATCTCCAAAATGTGGCTGCAATGTTTGCTGTATCATTTCAGCTTTCCATTCATCCGTTTGATTAGCAACAACGGCGGCTTTCTCTCCAATTGTATAAGAGATCAGAACGCCTTTTTTTGAGTTTTGATTTTTAGTGGCATGATAAAAATAATGTGGTGACTGGTCAGTGATCATATCAAAACTTTCGTCTTTCCAAAACCGTTCGGTAAATAATAAAGGGTTCTTATTAATACGGGCATATTGCAATTCATTCATTGCATTCACCTGGTCAACAGGTAAGCCCGGCTCCCATTTTATTTTTTTGCCTGCAAATGTCGGCACTGTACAAATTATCTTATCACCGGCAAATGACGCTCCGTTATCACAAAAAACATTGACACCGCCTTTTATGTTTTGTACAATGCGTTGCACCCGGTGTTCCAATTTTATTTTATCTCCGCCAATCTTCTCCGATATTTTCATAGCCAGCATACTATTACCACCTTTTATTTTCAGGTCCATTTCATTTTTCTCACTGCTCTCTGCATACTCAGCCAAAGCCGCAAAAGCAGAAACGCCACGAATCGTTTCCCCAAAATCCGTACTGTCCAATAATTCACGAAGATCAAGATCCCTTCCTTCACATCCATTGTTGACAAGGAATCGCCACCAATCCATTTTATCCAGCTTTACTTTATCTGCTTTTGTCAACTTTTCATAGCCATCAATAATAGACTGAAATTTTTTTTTCCATTCTTCGCTATAATCCCATTCCTTGTTCTTATAATATTCCCCCTGGTATATCAGGTGTGATTCAAATTGATTATTCTGCAATTCCAAACCAAATTCATTGCATAAATTTTGTAACCGGGTATGCGAATTACCTACCCATTCCGCCCCCAATTCGATCACCAGGTTTTCCTGTGGATCTATTGTATGTGAAAAAACCCGCCCACTTATACGATTACGGGCTTCCAGTATTACAAAATCAATTTTCTTTTTATGCAAATAATATGCTGCTGACAAACCTGCAAAGCCAGCTCCAATAATGATAATTTTTGTCTTTTTACCAATATAAAAATTTCCAAATGACGATGATGATGATATTAAAATGCCACCAGCAGCAAGTGCAGATTGTTTGATAAACTCCCGGCGTGAGCTCATACAGTAGTTTTGGTTTTGGGACTAAGTTCCGAATTTTAAATTATTGTAACAATAACTCAAACCGGTATAAAAAAGCCCTCGTTAAGAGGGCTGTTGTTATCTGATTTATCCGTATATCATTTTAATCTACTTTTTTTATACTGCTGGCACCACTCAGATCCTGCGTCACGGCAGGTGTACCTCTGTATTTTACACCGGATGCACCGCTTGCTTGTACATCTAATTTTACACTGGCAAACAATTCGGCTGAGCATGCTCCGGAAATATCCACCGTTGCATTTTCTGTCTTCAGATCAAAACATTTAGCACCGCTGGCTCCTGAACCTCCTACATTTAAATCTTTAGTTTCTCCTGTTAAAACCACGGTAGAAGCTCCAGTAATCTCAGCATTGATACGTGGGGCTTTTGCATCTATTTTAGCTTCAGAAGCGCCACTCAGATCAATATCCAGTGTTTCAGAAGAAGTCAACTTGTTTTCACTATAGATATTACTTGCGCCGGATACACCCAGGGCTCTGAAATGTGGTGCCGTAACAAACACTTTTACTTTTTTATTGCTTGGATCCAGGTTATAATTATCCCTCGGTGAAATATATAATACCCCATTCTCTTCGTGTATTTCTACAAGTTCCTGCAGGTTTTCATCCGTTTCTACTTTTATTGCCTGCTGTGCAGAATCCTGCCTTAGGTATACGTCTATGGCCCCGCTTACGTCTACGCTATTAAACTTGCCGGTTGTGCGATCCTGCACAACTATATTCCCATTCCCATTAATTCTTTTCCCACCGACATAACTACAGGAAGAAAAAATAAGCATGCCAAGAAGAGAAAGAAAAAAATTACGTTTCATATTGTTGTGGTTTTGTAATGACAAATTTGCAGCATTTATAGCCGCTTTTAAAATATATCTGACGATACAACTTCAAAGCAGGTTACATTTAATGAATGAATTTCTTTATATACCTGTTTCCCCTGTTAACAATAATTCCCTGAAATCTGATCCAGCGGGTTACAGCAAGCCGTTTTACATAGTTGCAAAAAAAAATTTTATCCGATTTAATTCTGCCTCTTTTGTTTTACTGCAAATATTTTTCTCTTACCTTCACACTTAATAGTTGTTTAACTAACTAATTTTAAGATTCTACTATATGAACCGCACAATCAAAAAAATTGCTGTACTCGGCAGTGGAGTAATGGGTTCCCGGATCGCCTGTCATTTTGCAGGTGTTGGAATACAGGTCTTATTGCTTGATATGGTTCCCAAAGAAGCTGCTGAAAGTACAAAGCCCGTCGAAAGGAATAAACTGGTAAATGATGCGCTGACTGCCGCTATCAAAAGTAATCCTTCTCCTGTCTATACAAAAGATGTAATAAAGAAAATAACCACCGGCAACTTTGATGATAATATGAAAGACATTGCCGGTGTTGACTGGATAATAGAAGTAGTAGTAGAACGACTTGACATTAAGAAACTGATCTATGATAAAGTAGAGCAGTTCCGCAAACCTGGCACATTGGTTACATCCAATACTTCAGGTATCCCTATTCACATGATGGCGGAAGGCCGCAGTGATGATTTTAAAAAGAATTTTTGTGGTTCCCATTTTTTCAACCCTCCACGTTACTTAAGATTGCTGGAAATTATTCCTACCCCGCATACTGATCCTGGGGTGATTGATTTCCTGCTGCACTATGGGGATCTGTATTTGGGAAAAACAACCGTGTTATGTAAAGACACTCCCGCCTTCATTGCAAATCGTATTGGCGTATATGGTATCATGGCCATTTTTGGATTGGTTGATAAATTAGGGTTGACCATTGATGAAGTGGATGCATTAACCGGCCCAATCATTGGCCGTCCCAAGTCCGCTACATTCAGGACAGCAGATGTAGTGGGTATTGATACATTAGTAAAAGTGGCAAAAGGAGTTTATGATAATTGTCCCGCTGATGAAGCAAAGGAATCATTTATTATACCTGCATGGTTGAATAAAATAGTTGAGAACAATTGGTTGGGCGATAAAACAGGTCAGGGATTTTTTAAAAAAATGCTCCCCTCTCCTAAAGGGGAAAAAGAAATTCATGTATTGAATCTCACGACGCATGAATATGAACCCCGTAAGAAACCAAAGTTCGCTACGGTAGAAGCTGCTAAGCCAATTGATGATCTTTATACAAGATTAAAAATGCTGGTTGGCGGCCAGGATAAAGCCGGTGAATTCTACCGACATTTTCATTACGGCTTGTTTTCCTATATCTCTCATCGCATTCCAGAAATAAGCGATGAGATCTATAGAGTAGATGATGCGATGATGGCTGGTTTTGGCTGGGAGATCGGTGCTTTTGAAAGTTGGGATGTGCTGGGTGTGGAAAAAACAGTGAAGGCAATGAAAGATGCAGGCTATTCTGCTGCTCCCTGGGTTGATGACATGTTAGCCAAAGGAATTAAATCATTTTATAAAATTGAAAATGGCAAACGGTTAAGTTACTCACCGCTTTCAGGCTCATACTCCTTCCCTTTGGGGGAACGCGGGGATGGGGCCTTTATTGTCATGAGCAATTACCAGGATAAACTGGTTTGGAAAAACGCCAGTTGCAAATTATTTGACCTGGGAGATGATGTATTAGGATTGCAATGGTTCACCAAAATGGGAAGCATTGGCGGTGATGTGTTAAGTGGCATTCAAACAGCGATTGATAAAGCAGAAAAAAGTTATAAGGGATTAGTGATAGCAAACGAAGGATCTAATTTTTCTGCAGGTGCTAATGTAGGCTTGATCTTTATGCTCGCCATTGACCAGGAGTATGATGAACTGGATATGGCTATCCGTCTTTTTCAGAATACCATGATGCGGGCAAGATATTCTT
>JAKFEJ010000682.1:0-4588 GCA_036675745.1 Chitinophagaceae bacterium
GGTTCAAGGGTTGATCTGTTGCTCCCGCTTGATGCCAAAATAAATGTAAAGATTGGTGATAAACCTCAGGGCGGGGTAACGGTGATTGCGGAATGGTGAACCCCCAAACCCCCTAAAGGGGGCTTTAGAGTCTGATAATAGAAATAGTATTATTCAATTCATTTGCTCCCAAACTTTTCCTATTCCAATTTATGGGGCTAAAGCGGAGACTTGCTATACACAGACCCGCATATACAAATCTGTTTTGTTGAGTTGAAAATTTCCTGATAACAGCAATCAAAAAATCAGAAGGAATCTACGAATAGTGAGGGCTGTGCGTTGGTGGCTTCACCCTTTAGGGGGAAGTCGGATGGGGGTTTGAAGTTTCTCTAAAATATCTCTTCCAACTCTTTTAATGAAGTGACAGTATAAGTTGGTTTTATATTGGTAACGGCTCCTATGTGATTGACAAAAACCTGGTCTATACCGGCATTAATGGCTCCCTGTATGTCTACTTCAATGGTATCGCCGATCATAATACTTGTTGCCGGGTTGGCATTGGTTTTCTGAAAAGCGTATTCAAAAATTTCTTTGTTGGGTTTTATGCTGTTTGATCCTTCAGACGTGATAACTTCCTTAAAAAAAATATCAAGCCCTGAATATTTCAGTTTGTTATGCTGTATTCTTTCAAATCCATTGGTGATCAGGTGCAACTCATAATCCTTATCCACCAGGTATTGCAGTATTTCTTTTGTATAAGGAAATAAAAGATTTCGTGTAGGCAATAGATCCAAAAACTGAACATTCATTTGTTGAGATAGTTCATCATCGGCGATCTTAAAATCCAGCAATGCCAATCTCATTCTTTTTACCCGTAGTTCATCCTGTTTGATAAGACCCTTCCGGTAATGTTCCCAGAGTTTATCATTGTGAGCGAGATAATTTCTGTAAAACAATTCAAAATCATGTATTCCCTTTTCCTTTAATAACAGCTCATCATAAAGCCTAGCCAGTGTAGCACGGGCATTGGCTTCAAAGTCCCACAGTGTATGATCAAGATCGAAAAAAAGATGCTTGTATTTCATACTTGCAAAATACGAACTACAAGGAAACCTGCCTAACGACAGGCAAAGAAGCGGCGTTTTTTAACAAGAAAAAAGTTCGTACTTCGTAGTTAAAACCTCGTAGTTATGAATATTGTTATTACCGGTGCATCAAAAGGAATTGGAAAAGCAATTGCGGAAAAATTTGCTGAGGATAAACAAGGGCATGGTCTTTTTCTTTGTTCCCGTAATAATGAAACCCTGCAACAAACCGGTAAGGAATTGCAGGGGCGGTTTCCAAGAACAAGTATTTACACAAAATCCTGCGATATGGGTAATAAAGAGGAAGTAAAAAAATTTGGAGAATGGATAATAGAGCAGGGCGATAAAATTGATGTTTTGGTGAATAATGCGGGCCCTTTTATTCCCGGAAATGTGCATGATGAAAAAGATGGGGTATTGGAAAAAATGATTTCAGTTCATTTGTACGGGCCCTATCACCTTTCCAGAATTTTGCTACCCGGTATGATCAAGCAAAAGAGCGGTCATATTTTTAATATTTGTTCTATTGCTTCGTTACAAGCTTATCCCAACGGCGGCTCTTATAGTATCAGCAAATTTGCACTGGATGGTTTTTCAAAAAACCTGCGGCATGAAATGAAACCGCATGGTATAAAAGTTACATCTGTTTTTCCCGGTGCGGCATATACCGACTCATGGAGTGCATCGGGTATCGATCCTCAGCGTATTATGCAGGCAGAGGATATTGCGAAAATGATCTATACAGCTACACAGCTTTCCCCGCAGGCCTGTGTGGAAGATATCGTTATCCGGCCTCAGTTAGGAGACCTGTAAACCCCCTGCCCCTAAAGGGGAGGAAGAAATTTCTGAAGTGTTTAGAACCTTTTCCATTCATCCTATTTTTAATATATTCATTTGTTAGGGACTTTATTTTTACTAATGATTTACTGATGAGCAAGGTCATATTACATATTATTTTTCCATTGTGGCTGTTAATTGTGTTTCACACTTGCATTCAGGCGCAAAAGGATTTTCAAACCATCGTGACTGAAGGCCCTGTTATAGCAGGTGAATCATTCCAGGTACAGTATGTATTGGAAGAAACGGATAAGGATAATGAATTTTTCGCCCCTGACTTTAAAGAATTTCGTTTTGTCAGCGGCCCTAATATATATACAGGTTCAGCATACGGAACAGGCGGGCCGAGAAAATTGAAGAATATTGTTTACACGCTTGCAGCCACCCGGCCTGGAAAATTTATAATACCAGGAGCTTCAGCAAGAATAAAAAACAGGTTGATCAAAAGCGGGAATGTTTTACTGGAAGTGATCAGTAAGACTGAAGCATATAACCGAAGAAAGGAACCCGATAACCAGGAAACGAGTGAAGATAATTTTTTAAGCCCGGGTGAAGATCCTTATGCAAAAATTCGTCGCAATCTTTTTATGAAAGTGTTGGTGGATAAAAAGAGTTGTTTTGTAGGTGAGCCTGTAACCGCTGTATTCAAATTATATTCAAGACTGGATTCCAAGTCTGATATAGTAAAAAATCCTGGTTTTTATGGGTTTACCGTGCAGGATATGATCAATCTCGGAAACAGGTTAACCAGCAATGAAACTATTAACGGAAAAGAATTCGATGTTCATATCGTTCGTAAGGTGCAGCTTTATCCTTTGCAGCCGGGCCTTTTTAGTATAGATGCTATGGAAGTGCGCAATAAAGTAAGGTTTTCAAAAAGTGCAGTCACCAAAAAGGCCGAACAGGAAATAGTAGAAGGTGTGTTCCCTGGTAATGATATCAGCTCTGATGAAAATACGATCGTGTTTGAAAATAGTATGGGCACTGAAGCGGTTCCGATAGTGGTAAAACCAACTCCGCAGAAAAATAAACCCATTGATTACAATGGAGCTACTGGCAATTTTAAGATTCTTGCGTCACTGAAAAAAAAGGAATTGGAGAAAAATGAAGAGGCTGATCTTGTAATTACGATAAGTGGAAAAGGAAATTTCACGCAGCTGTCTGCACCTGTTATTCAATGGCCTGATGGACTTGAAGGATTTGAGCCGACCGTAAAGGATTCATTGGTCCATTCACAATCGCCGATGACAGGAAAAAGGGATTTTCATTTCCGGTTTGTTTCAGCAAAGCCTGGAAACTACGATCTGCCAACGGTTAATTTTTCTTTTTTTAACCCTGACACCAATAACTACAAAACGGTTTCTTCAGGCTCCATGAAGGTTAAGGTTAGTAATCTTGAAAAGGCAGTTGAAAAAGTTGAAGGAAAAGAGAGTAAAATTAATGAGAACAAAAAATCCCAGGGCTGGTGGATGACAGGAGGATTGATATTAGCAGCTATTTTTCTTTTTATATTGGTAATAAGAAAAAATAAAAAAACAGTAAAGGCGCAGCCAATTATAGAAAATAAGAACCGGCTTACTGTTGCGGAAATATTACAGCCTGCCTATGCATTTTCCGCCGCTGACCATAAAACGTTTTATAATATCCTGCGAAATTGTATCTGGAATTTCTTTACTGAGCACTTTGGATTGACAGGTAGTACAATGAATAAGTATTCGCTGTCAATAGCTATGCAGCAAAAAAAGATTGATGAAAAAAGTAAAACCGCGATACTTGAGATCTTAGATCAATGTGAAACCGGTGTCTTTACCAATGTGGAGTCCGCAGGAGAAAAAAACGAATTACTGGAGAAAACAAAAGAAGTGTTATGGGAAATCAGTGATCAATTCAAGTAATGCTGTTAACTTATCAACCAGTCAACTTGTCAACTTTTATACTTACTCTGAATACTTATATCCCACTCCCCTTACCGAATGAAAGTATTTGGGGTTGCGACTATCGTCTTCAAAATATTTTCTAAAATTGAGTATAAAATTATCAATGGTCCTTGTAGTAGGATACACATTATAACCCCATACTGATTGCAATATTTTTTCCCTTGGTACTACTTCATTTTTATTTTCAATCAGCAGTTTAAGCAGCATGGTTTCTTTTTTGCTCAACTGAATTTTCTGCCCGGATTTTGTAGCCGCTTCCTGGGCTTTGAAATCAATGATATTATCGCCGAACGAATAACTGTTGCCAACAGTTGATTTATCCTGCAGTTTTTTATTCTTGTTGATCAGTTTGTTTACCCTTAACAATAGTTCTTCCAGGTTAAAAGGTTTGGTTAAATAATCATCCGCTCCTTTTTTTAATCCCAATACCCTGTCAGCACTACTGTTTTTAGCGCTTAAAATAAGAATGGGCACTTCATTATTACTGATACGTATTGTTTCTGCTACGGTAATGCCATCCATTTCCGGTAGCATTACATCCAGTATGATGAGATCGAAATATTCGCCGGTCACGGTATTCAATGCGGCAGCCCCATCAAAAGCAGAAGTAACATCGTAGCCTTCTAACTCCAGGTTTAGCTTCAGCGCTTCATGCAGGTTTTCTTCGTCCTCAACTAAAAGAATGGATGTCTTTTTTTCCTGGCTCATGATCTTTTCTGAATTTATTATTCTGCGTAGAGACAAGGCAAG
>JAKFEJ010000732.1:0-4568 GCA_036675745.1 Chitinophagaceae bacterium
TCATTTTGCCGAAAAGAAATATCGGCAACAGGCGATAAATAATCATTGGTTTCTGCAAGGTAGGTGGACTGCAAAAGATTCATATGAGCTCTTGCCACCGGGCTCGACAGCTCACTGCAAAACTGCTGCATACTGTCAACCATATTCCGGGCCTTTTCTTTCTCGCCTTTTTGCAGGTAGCCATATTGCAACCAATGCCAGGAATGATAACCCAATGCATTATTATCTAATTTTTTTCTTTCCTTTCTTTCTCTTTCCGCTGCCCAGGAAACAATATTGCTGTTGACTACTTTATCCCACATACCCAATGCTAAATAAATATGTGTAGGCATGTGCAAAGCATGACCGGCATCCGGCGCTATCACGGCGTATTTATCGGCAGTTGCCAAAGCCATTGCCGCATGATCAGGATCGTCAAAAGCATGAATGAGATAATGTAAGGCGCCGGGATGTTTGGGATTGCGGCTTAATACTTCTTTGGCAATACCTGCGGCCTGTTCAAGTATTGGCGTTTGACGGCCCACCAATCCCCAACCGATCAATGAGAGACTATAGAACGAAGCTATTTCATTATTGCCCGGATATTTTTTGTACAGCATTTCCATGTAGGCGGCATAACTGCTATCTCTTTCCGTTTTATTTCCTTTTCCGTATAAAATATTAACGCCTTTGATAAGATCTTTTTCAAGCTCTGTTTTTGCTTTAGCTATTCTTTCCGCAGGGGTTGGAGCCAGTTCGTTTAAAATGAGATTGCCTTTATCAAAGTCCTGCTCCCGCCACAGGGGATGATTATATGTCATGGCTTCGCCCCAATAAGCCATGACAAAACCAGGATCAATTTTTTTTGCTTCTTGAAATTCTTCCGCTGCATCGTCGTATTCAAAACTATGCAGGAACAGGAGTCCTTTTTTAAAAACGGGTTGTGCTTCAGCTTTACCACTGACAGTAAAATTGATTTCCCCAAGACGATTTTTGGATGAGTTGTTGCCGGATGAGCAAGCGCAGAAAAAAGCCAGGGTGACGGCCATACTTGCTGTTGATAGTTTTACAGGTTGCATAACGGTTGGTTTTAGCGTCTCTAAATTTACTTAATTTCTTTCAGTGCTATTCAACCAAAAGCAAAAGATATTTTTCATCAGCAAGCGTCAATGTTACTCCTTTACTGAATAAAAGTCACTTTCTTTATTTTCCCTTTTTCAACTTCATACACGGCTACTGCATGAATAATTTCTTTGCCAACTCTTACCTTTTCTTTATCGATGATTTTATTACCCAGCACTATCCTTTTTTCAATTTCGCAGTAAAGGTTGGGTGTGTGCTTAAACATTTCACCATAATTTTTTCTCATTGTTTCTTTGCCTTTGTCCGGCGTGGCTGAATGAAAATCATATAGCTCTATATCGTCAGCATAAGTATCCATGAAGGCGTCAATATTCCGTGCATTATAGGCATTCACCTGCCGCTGCACAACGGCTTCCGGCGATTCAGCAACAATGGTATCTGCACTCATCATTTTTCCGTTTTTGAAAACGGAGTTGACGGCGTTAAGATGCTGCAACGATTCCAACGGATTTTTATTCAGCAATACCAGGTCGGCTAATTTTCCTTTTTCAATACTTCCCCACTGTTGCTCTTTTCCAAAACCAATAGCAGCATTGATCGTAGATGCTTTTAAAATTTCCGCGTTGGTGAGCCCTGCTTTTTGCATCGCCTCCAGTTCCTGTATATAAGAAGAAGCATGAAAAGTGCCAATATTACCGGCATCTGTTCCGGTAGCTACATTAATGCCTGCTTTCATTAACTTCAAAAGGTTGACGGCTGAAATAGAATCTGGTTTAAACGCAGGAGCAGGGATACCCGTTTTTCGCAATGTTCTTAATCTGGCAGGCATTTCTTCTTCTGGCATTGCTTCCAGATCTGTAAGTGAACCATAAGCAAATGCATTGGCCCATGCTAAGTCCTGGGGATGATGCGGCAGGTTTCCGCTAAGCGCTTTAGGATAATTAGTTCCAACGATCAGCGTGGGGATGTAAGTGATGTTTTTATCCCGGAGTAGTTGCACAAATTCATCGGGTATCATTTCATCATCTATGCTGTGTACTAAAATATCAGCCCCCGCTTTTACAGCCAATTGTGCTGTTTGTAATTCTGTAGCATGAACGGTCAGCTTTAAACCATTTTTATGTGTTTGTTCAGCAATGTATTTCACCAGCGGAAAATTTTTTTTCGGCGGATTAGCCTCATCGGCGATGTACCAGATCTTTATAAAATCGGGTTTATAAGGAAGCATTTTTGCAAACAGAACATCGACTTCTTTTTCTGAAGTGACTTTTTCGATTGGCTTATCTGCACCGAAATAATCGTCTTCTACAATAGAAAATAAGGGTCCTGTTACCAGTACATTGGGAGCAATAATAGTTTTGGCAACAGAATCACGAATCGTAAAGTTGGCAAACGGGCCACCTACATCTATCACTGAAGTAATACCCAACCGCAGGTAGCGATGCATATAATCCGCAGCGTTATTTAGTCCAAATGCTTTTTCCTTTTCATAAGGCATTTTTTTTCGCAGGTCTACCACATCAGGCCGGGTATATAAGCCACCGGATTGAAAAAAATGAATATGTGCATCTATCATTCCGGGCATTAAAAATTTACCGGTGCCATCAATTACTACTACATTGGTTGGGTCCTTTATTTTTTTAGCAGGGCCAATCATTTCTATTCTTTCATTATTGATAACAACAGACTGTCCTGGTATTGCTTTACCTGTTTTTACATCAATAAGGGTTACGTTTTTGATGATACTTGTTTGACTAAACAATTGCTGAAATGCAATGGTGGCAAAAAGTAAAAAAATATATTTTCTCATAGTATCTTATTTATCCAGGATGATATTCTTTTTCAGGGAATTCAACAGTAGTCTTCTCTTCCATATTTTTTAATACTGCAATAGTTTATGAAGAGTTACTGTATGCGTTGAGATAGGAGACGGAGATAAGTATGATGTATTAAATATACTTCCGGAATATTGTTTGACCAAATGGAAAAGGCTGCAACTATTCTAATAAGAAAATCAAAGGGAACAGATAAAAGGAATCAATCCTCTTTGCCAC
This sequence comes from Chitinophagaceae bacterium, assembly GCA_036675745.1. Classification (GTDB taxonomy): domain Bacteria; phylum Bacteroidota; class Bacteroidia; order Chitinophagales; family Chitinophagaceae; genus Terrimonas_B. The sequence goes on from JAKFEJ010000732.1 coordinate 3,117, forward strand.
CCTTCTCTCCTACAAACCAATGTTCTTTATTCTTGAATAACACATTGAATGTAGTAAGCGAACCATAACAACGTGTGATATATTGTTGAATATTCACTTTGTCTTCGTCATTCAGTTTTTTATGGCTGTTGATGTTTTGTTCCAGTACCCGCAGCCGGTCACGCAGCATCACTATTTTATGAAAGAAATCATCAATAGGAATTTCTTTTGGCTTTAATGATTTATCAGCAGGCTGTATCAGTAACACTCCTTTGATCCATTTATCGCCCAAAGGAACATTTTCTGTAATGCCGCCCCATAGTCGAAGTATTTTTAATAATGATCTTTCAACATCTGAATGTGTCTCTATTTCTTCTGTTACATTTTCCGGAATGATCTCATCCAGCTTATCATCGGTTTTATCAATTTCTTTGATACCATGATTGATAAAAGAAATAAGATAAGTAGCATAACGGACGCCAACGATAACGCCCGGACCAAATTGTGTGTGTTGTAGCCGTGTGCCGATACCTAAAGTTGTCTGTTCCATTGCTTAAAATAATTTTTTCATGTTAAATGTAGAAAAACTTGCTCAGTAAAATGTGTTTCATCCAGGCAGGCATATATATATGATGAAAAACAACCACTAAGATTTAATTGATATGCAAAACAAAAGTGAACTATTGAGGAAGCAATAATTACGGCATGATATTTTATAATAGATACCTGTAAAACGATTATATAAACTTTAAAAATATCAACTATGCAAAGAAAAGGATTAGGCGTGCTTCTGGCAGCCGCAGCCGCTTATGGCGTTTACAGGGTTTCAAAAATGACACCTCAACAAAAAAATGACCTGAAACAGAAAGGAAAGGATTTCGTTGATAAAAATTTAGAAGGTGTCAAAAATATGTTTGGTAAAAAAACACCAACTACAAATGGTAACGGCTATTAAAACTGTTGTAACAGTTGTACTAAATGAAAAAGGAGTTGTTTTTGACAACTCCTTTTTCATTTAGTAATCTTCTTCCTCCCTCCAAATAAGTTCCGGAAGCAACCCTTTTTTAAATCGTTCAAAGGAGTCTTTAATATATTTTTGAAAATCATAATCATTGGTCATAACGGCAAACAGGTAAGGCGGACGAAATACGACCATAAAACTGTCTAATTCATTACCCGTTAATAAAGTGAGACGTCGCACCAATCCCTTATTAAAACGATGATCAACAAACTTTTCTTCTTCCTGCGCCAATAGTCTATCCTGGAAAGATTTTATGCTCCTGTTTCGCTTGAAACGAAATACGTTGATGATCTCATTAATGTCAAAACCTGCGCCCACTCCATATTGAGGCGTTACTACACTAAGTCCCGGTTTTTGATAGTTAAAAATTTTTGCATAATCTTCCCGGTTCTGTATGGAATCCTGGCGGTAATTCCGGGGTCTTATTTTTACTTCTTTTAAAACGGGAACAT
>JAKFEJ010000504.1:0-4568 GCA_036675745.1 Chitinophagaceae bacterium
TGCCCTTTTCACAAAAGAACATTTTCATTAAAAACAGGGGAATGCCTGAGCGGTGAAGATTGTTCTATTAAAACCTACGAAGTAAAGATAGAAGATGGAAAAGTGTTTATCGGAATCCAGGAGTAGAAAAGTAATTAAACAAAAAATAAACATATGACAGCTAAAACCAATTCTTAGTATTAATAAAAAAACCCCGGTTCGAAATGGAAGCTCGCCCGGGGCTGATTCTAAATTGACTAACAACTTAAAACCAAATCAAAATTATGAAGAAGTTACTTACCAAAAATGCATGTATGGCATTTGTTCTTTGTTCCTTTAATTGGGCAAATGCACAGGATGCTGTCTCAAAAAAAACATCGGTAGTTGCCTGGGATGGTATGGTCGTGGCGGGATATGTGGATAAAGGTAGTTATGTAAACTTCGGCGGGCCATCGATAAAATTCAATAAAAAGCCATGGAGTTTTGGGTTTGGCATTTTACCTACTATGCGCATAAAAGAAGATAAAGTTGCAAAAGGTGTAACAAAAAATTCAGCAATAACTCCGACCGCAGGTTTTGGTTTTACGTTCGCATACCGGCACCTGGTATTGCAGGTACCTTTTTATTATAATACAAAAACCGCCGCCAGCAATGGCAAATGGAATCCCGGGGCTGGTCTTGGGTTTAAATTTTAATAAAGCGAAGTAACAACAATTTGATTTTTAAAACTACAACTTATGTCTTCTGTAAATAATCAACCGCTTACAAAATTGAATGTTTTTTCCGGCAGCGGTATTCAAATGAAAACATTTCACATCACCTGGCTTACATTCTTTGTTTGTTTTTTTGGATGGTTTGGCCTGGCGCCGCTTATGCCCACCATCAAAGAAAATTTGAATCTTGATAAATCGCAGATCGGAAATATTGTGATCGCTTCTGTATCCGGAACCATTATTGCCCGCCTGCTTATCGGCAGGCTATGCGATACATGGGGTCCGCGAAAAACATATACTGCGCTTTTATTAATAGGTGCTATTCCTGTAATGTGTGTGGGCCTTGCCAAAGACTATACTTCGTTTTTATTGTTTCGCTTAGCCATCAGTATTATCGGTGCATCATTTGTAATTACACAGTTTCATACATCAATGATGTTTGCATCCAATATCAAAGGCACGGCGAATGCAGTAGCTGGCGGATGGGGAAATCTTGGCGGCGGTATCACTAATATGGTGATGCCATTAATTTTTGCTGCCATTATTGGCTTTGGTTATACGAAAGCCGAAGCATGGCGATATGCAATGATCTTCCCGGGCTTGCTGATGCTGATCATGGCATTTTTCTATTACCGGTTTACGAAAGATACTCCTGCAGGTAATTACGATGAGATAAACCGGGAAGTAAAAATTAAAACTAAAACAGATTATACTGTTTTAAGAGACTGGCGGATCTGGGCATTGTCATTGGCTTATGCAGTTTGTTTTGGAATGGAAATAACTTTTGATAACATAGCCGCACTTCATTTTGTACAGGAATATAAATTGAGCCAGGGTAGTGCCGGTTTCTGGGCGGGTGTTTTTGGTTTCATGAACATTTTTGCCCGTGCATTGGGTGGCATTTTTGCTGACAATGTGGGTAAACGTTTTGGAATGAGAGGGAAAGGTCTATTGCTTGCAGCCGTTTTATTGTTGGAAGGTTTGGGTCTTATCATGTTCGCCAGTGCAGGATCATTTGGTATGGCTATATTTTCTATGATCACATTTGCTTTGTTTTTGAAAATGGCAAACGGCACCACTTACGCCATTACACCTTTTGTCAATGAAAAAAATGTCGGGTTGGTAAGTGGTATTGTAGGTGCGGGTGGAAATGTAGGTGGTATGTTGTTTGGTTTTTTGTTTAAAAGCAAAAGCATTACTTACCTGGAAGCATTCAGTTATATCGGCATGATCGCTGTAGCGGTTTCTGTTATTGTATTGCTGACAAGGTTTGCAAAAGAAAAAACAAGTCAGGAGATAAAACCAGAATTGCAACCCGTATTGGTTAACAATTAAAAGCTGTGTTTATATCTGGTCATGGATGATGAGTTTACATATTTAAAAAGATACTGAAGATTGAAAGACACAAATAAAATAAACGACTTTTCCAAGCTCCCCTTTAGGGGCGGGGGGGTAACCACTTGCTGTTATTGTGGTGTCGGATGTGGCATTGTAGTCAATAAAGATGCACAGGACCGCATTACCGTAGAAGGAGATAAAAATCATCCGGTGAATAAAGGCATGCTTTGTAGCAAGGGGATGAATTTGCATTATACAGTAATGGATAAGTCTGACCGGCTTCTGTACCCGGAAATGCGCTATAGCCGTAATCAGCCACGGCAAAGAGTTTCATGGGATGTTGCGTTGGAAAGAACAGCGGCTGTATTTAAGACGCTTATTGATAAGTATGGCCCTGACTCTGTTGCTTTTTATGCCTCTGGTCAATGCCTGACGGAAGAATATTATGTAGTTAATAAACTCATCAAAGGATTTATCGGCAGTAATAATATTGATACCAATTCAAGGTTATGTATGAGCTCTGCTGTAGTTGCATATAAAATGAGCCTGGGTGAAGATAGTGTGCCGGTGAGTTATGATGACCTTGAATTAGCTGATGTGATTTTTGTTGCCGGTGCCAATCCTGCCTGGTGTCATCCTATATTATGGCGAAGAGTGGAAGCGGCGAGAGAAAAAAATCCCAATATAAAAATCATTGTAAGCGATCCGCGCAAAACACAGACTTGTTCAATAGCGGATGTTCATTTACAATTAAATCCCGGAACAGATGTTACGTTGCATCATGCCATTGGCCGGTGCCTGGTTGAAGAAGGTGATATTGATATTGAGTTTATAAAAGATCATACAGAAGGATTTGAAAAATATCGCAACATTGTTTTTGAACGGACAGTAGAAGAAGCTGCTGCTATTTGCGGTGTGGATGAAAATGATATTCGTCTTGCAGCATCGTATATCGGCAATGCAAAGGGTTTTATTACGATGTGGACAATGGGATTGAACCAGAGTGTGATTGGCGTAAACAAAAATCTTTCTTTGATCAATCTCAACCTGATCACAGGTCATATTGGGAAACCAGGCTCGGGGCCTTTTTCATTAACTGGCCAGCCGAATGCAATGGGTGGAAGAGAAGTAGGCGGTTTGGCTAATCTGTTACCTGCTCATCGTGATCTTTCCAATGAAGATCATAGAAATGAAGTAGAAAAATTCTGGCAAATTCCATTGGGAACCATTCAGCCCAAACCGGGATTGACAGCTACCGAAATGTTTGAAGCATTGAATGATGGTAAATTGAAAGCGATCTGGATATTATGTACGAATCCACTGATCAGTTTACCCGATGTACGAATAGCAGAAGAAGGATTGAAGAAAGCAAAGTTTGTGGTGGTGCAGGAAGTAAGCAATAAACCGGAAACATTAAAATATGCGGATGTCGTATTACCCGCTGCTGCATGGATAGAAAAAGAAGGAACGATGACAAATGCGGAACGCCGCATCAGTTATTTAAGCAAAGTGATCGATGCTCCGGGTGAAGCAGTAGCAGATGCAGCAATCATATGCCGCTTTGCACAGAAGATGGGTTATCCGGGTTTTGATTATAAAAATGTTGGAGAGATATATGCGGAACATGCAGCATTAACAGCCGGAACCAATATTGATGTGAGTGCGTTAAACTTTGATATACTGAAAGAAAAGCGCAGCGTACAATGGCCCTATACGAAAGAGATCACCGGATATGGCACAAAAAGGCTTTTCACTAATAAAAAATTCCATACAGCATCTCAAAAAGCGATCATTCATTCTTTTCCTGATGCTAACGAATCAGAAAAACCCAATGATGATTATCCGCTCGTATTAACGACAGGCCGTATCCGTGATCAATGGCATACGATGAGCAAGACCGGAAAAGTAAACAAACTGAAGCAGCATATTTCGGAGGCATTTTTAGAAATACACCCAGAAGATGCGGCCAAAAGAGGTATTGAAGAAAATGTTTTGGTGGAAGTATTCAATGCAAGAGGTAATGTAAGGGTGAAAGCAAAACTTTCTCAAGATATAAAGAAAGGAGTTTGTTTTTTGCCAATGCACTGGGGGAAAATACTGAATAGTGACCTGAACAGGGCTAATAACCTGACCAGCAATTTAGTGGATGCAAAAAGCAAAGAACCCGATTTTAAATTTTCGGCAGTACAGGTTTGGCGGTATAAAAAGCCGAATCAAAAAATAATTGTGATTGGCGCCGGAGCAGGGGCCTGTGGATTTGTAAGAAGTTACCGGGCATTGAATACAGAGGATGAGATAATAGTATTCAGTAAAGAGAATTTTCCTTTTTATAACCGGGTGCTTTTACCGGATTATATCAGCGGGGTATTGCCCTGGGATAACCTGGTGAAGATGACGGATGCGGAAGAGAAGGCGTATAAAATAAAACTGCATCGTGGAGTAAGTATTGAAAAAATAGATCGAGAGAATAAGCTTGTTACTGACAGTAATGGACAAAATCATCAGTATGATATTTTACTGATGGCAACCGGTAGCAGG
>JAKFEJ010000415.1:0-4557 GCA_036675745.1 Chitinophagaceae bacterium
CATGAACGTTTCTCCTTCCAAAGAAAACATACTTAAAAAAATAAGAAAGGCGTTGAGTCAATCAACGCCTCTTCCTTTTCCAAAAAGTGAAGGAAGTGAATCAGTTTTTCAGCCGGCACAACAGGAAAAAGAAATTGAATTTGCTGAACAATTCACGAAACTCCAGGGAAGGTTTGTCTATTGTATCAATCAGCAGGAGCTGGCATTCCAGTTAAATAGCCTGGTAAAAAAAATGGACTGGCAAAAAGTATATTGCCTGGAAAATGACCTGGTAAAGATGGCCGGATCGCAACTTTCAGACCGCATCATTAAAACAGGTCTTGCTGATTGTGATGTTTCTATTACGGGTTGCGAATGCCTGGTAGCAAGAACAGGAACAATTGTGATGACCTCGGCACAGGAAAGTGGAAGATCAACCAGTGTCTATGCACCCGTTCATATTTGCATTGCTTATTCTGATCAACTGGTATATGATATTAAAGATGCTTTACAATTGGTAAAGGATAAATATAATAATGCAATACCTTCACTTATTACGTTCGCTACCGGACCGAGCCGTACTGCTGATATTGAAAAAACATTGGTGGTAGGAGTACATGGCCCAAAAGAAGTGTATTTATTCCTTGTTGAATCCTGAGTTAATAGTAGCTAAGAGCCGAAATAGAAAAGAAGATGAGGAGAAGCTTTTGAATTTTAAAAATATTTCCTATTTCTCTTTTTCAGCTCCTTTCCTCTTTTGATCTCTTAGCCTGTATTCTCCCTTTCATCCCTTTTTCTCTTTTAAACTCTTAACCTATCTTTAGGGCATGACAAATCATGCCTCCTATTTTTTATTTGTATATGGCTCTTTACGAAGCGGCTTTCAAAGCCCTGCTTATGAATATATCAGCCGTCATTTTAATCTTTTTGGAAAAGCGAAAGTGAAAGGAAAACTATTTGACCTGGGTGAATATCCGGCGGCTGTGCCTGTTCAGGAAGATTTCTTCATTTTGGGAGAACTGTATCTTGTTAAAAATGAAAATGAATTTTCATGGGCTATTGCCCAGTTGGACGATTATGAAGGTGTGCTGCCTGAGTCGCATGAGCAACCGCTGTACCGTCGTGAGATCGCTGATATCTTTATCAATGATGCTATAGTTCCTGCATGGATATACTGGTATAATGGTGATGTTAACGGAAAGCCGGAGATCAGCTCGGGCGATATGATGGACTATTTGAAGAAAAAATAATTCAGCTTCTGTGAATTTACTCCCCAACAAAAAAATTTATTTCTTATCTGATTTTCATCTTGGCGCACCAGACTATGCTGCCAGTTTGAAACGGGAAAAGATCATTGTGCAATTCCTGGATGAAATAAAACATAATGCGGCAGAGATATTTCTTGTCGGAGATATGTTTGACTTCTGGTATGAGTACCGCCAGGTAGTGCCCAAGGGATATGTTAGATTATTAGGTAAGCTGGCCGAGCTTTCAGATGCGGGTGTCGTGATGCATTTCTTTGTCGGAAATCATGATATGTGGATGCGGGATTACTTTCAGAAAGAGTTAAACATTCCTGTTTATTATGCGCCCAAAGAATTTGAAAGAAATGGAAAAAAATTTATAATTGGACATGGAGATGGGCTAGGTCCGGGTGATCATGGATATAAGCGGCTAAAAAAAATATTTCGCAACCCTGCCTGCCAATGGTTATTTGGAATATTGCCGCCCGTGGTAGGTATGGGCCTTGCCAATTTTCTTAGCCGCCGGAGCAGGGCCCAAACCGGGTCATCTGAAGAAATTTTCCTGGGAGAAGAAAAAGAATGGCTCATCACTTATTGCAAAGATGTGTTGCAGCAAAAAGAGATTGATTTTTTTGTTTTCGGGCATAGGCATTTAGCCATTGATTATCGTCTTTCCCCCGTCTCGCTTCAAGGGAAAGGGTCAGTGGGTGAAGCCAGCCGGTATATTAACCTGGGCGATTGGATACGATATTATACCTATGCTGTATTTGATGGAACTGATCTTGTGCTTAAATCTTTCAAAGGAAATGAAGATAAAATAATCCGGAACTAGATGAATAAACTCGCTTATATATTGTTATTTGTTTTCTTTGGTGCTGTAGCTGATGCACAAACTGACACTTCGTTTAAACTGGTAAAAGTTATAAGCGGAGATATTGTTGCGTTTACCGTGGATAACCTGGATAATATATACCTGCTTGGCAGTACAAACCAGGTAAAGAAAATAAATGCAAATGGCGATTCCGTAGCTATATTCAACGATGTAAAAAAATTCGGACAAGCCTCTCTTATTGATGTATCTAACCCATTAAAAGTTCTTTTATATTACCGGGACTTTGCCACCATAGTTGTATTGGACCGTTTATTGAATGTTCGTAATACTATTGATTTAAGGAAGCAAAATATTCTCCAGGTTCGGGCTATTGGCCAGTCATACGACAATAAAATATGGGTGTATGATGAAATAGAGAACAAACTTAAAAAAATAGATGAAGATGGAAAATTGTTACAGGAAACGCCTGATTTCCGTCAGCTGTTTGGTGATGCCCTTTCGCCACAAAAAATATTCGACCATGACCAGTTTGTTTATCTCTACGATTCTTCAAAAGCTGTATTCGTATTTGATTACTATGGCGCATTAAAAAATAAGATCCTTATCAGCGGCTGGGATAATTTTAAAGTAGCGGGAAAATATATTTTCGGCTCTGCTAACAACAAATTATTTCGTTACGACATTAAAACTTTCCGTGTAGATGAATGGGAAATGCCGGATGAGCTATACAGCAGCCAATCTTTCAACTTTAGTTCATCCAGGCTGTATGCATTGAAAAAGGATAGTATTGAAATTTACAGTTTTCGCTAACCGAATGCTGTCAGGATTCGATAATTTAGCAGCTTAATTTATTTTTTTTGCTATGAATGATTTCCTTGACCAGGTTTGGTTGGATAATGCTGTGGGGAGTTACCTCCTTGTCATAGGAATAGTGTTGTTTGTTCTATTGGTAAAAAAATATGTAGCCCATTATATTGCCGGGGTCCTTTTTCATTTTATAAAAACTATCTGGAAGGATGTAGATAAAAAATCCTTCACCAGTCTTGTAACCAAACCATTGGGTTCTTTCCTGGCTATATTTGTTTCAATTGTCACGCTGTATAAACTGAAGTTCCCTCACCAGTTGGAAGTAGATATTTACCGGGTTACCTTAAAAGAGCTTTTTCATACTATTGCTTCGCTGGTATTGATCGTTTCATTTATCAGGCTTTTACTCCGGATCATTGATTTTATCGCTATCATCCTGCATATAAAAGCAGATCGTACTCATGATACTACCGACAATCAGTTGGTCATTTTCTTTAAAGATTTTTTCAAAGTAATTATATGCATTATCGGGCTGATGATGATATTGAAGTTTACTTTTGGCTACAATATCACCAACCTTCTCACTGGCCTTAGCATCGTAGGAGCGGCCATCGCATTGGCGCTTAGGGAAAGCCTGGAGAATTTGATCGCTTCTTTTATTATTTTCTTTGATAAGCCTTTTAGTATGGGCGATGTAGTAAAGATCCAAACTTTTACGGGTACAGTAGAAAAAATTGGATTGAGGAGTACCCGTATCCGTACAGATCAAAAAACTTTTATCACTGTTCCTAATAAACAAATGGTAGATAGTATTCTTGATAATCTTTCGTTGCGTACACAAAGGAAAGGGGAACTGCGGTTGGAAGCAAGCTTATCAACCCCTTCTGATATGCTTGACCAATTGATTACAGGAATCCGGAAGATAACAGATAGAAAAGAAATAGAAAGCTCAACTGTTTTGCTCAACGATATTACTTCTTCTGCTTTTATAATACTTACAGATTATTTTACCGGCCCTGTTACAATGGCAGAATTTAATACTGTAAAAGAGCAGGTAAATTTTGAAATATTAAAACTGATGGAAGAGCTACAGGTAGAATTGGCCGGAGCCAGTACGGACGTCCGGATAAATAACCCGGTACATTCCTGATCCGATAGTTTTGAAGTCTAACTTGACGAAGAACCGAAGAATCGGATTTAATTTTCTCCAACAATTTCAGCCAGTTCATTTTCTACCATACCGTTCCGGCCATATTCAACAAGACGACCCAGCTCTTTTCCTTCTTTCATAACAATGATCGTGGGTACATTTTTAACGTTGAATGCATCGGTAAGATGGCTGATGGTTTTTTTATTGCGATCAACACCAATTAATGTAATATGATCATTTGAGAATCCTGCTGCATCTAAAAAAGGGAATAATTTTGGAATGATCACATGTGAATCTTCGCACCAGGTACCTAAAAATATTACCAATTGAACATCGTCCTTATGTTTTCCGAAAGTAGTGATGGCCTCCTTACCAGCAGGATAGGGTTTCAGATTTTGGGTTTACCATTTAAAGGAAGAATCACTGGCAAGAATATCTCTTGAAATAATTCCCTTTAATATTTTTTCGCCATTATTATCTTTTAAAATCTCATACTGGGTTTGCGTGAATCCTATGTTAACAGTGAAAACAAATAGTAACCAAAA
>JAKFEJ010000103.1:0-4538 GCA_036675745.1 Chitinophagaceae bacterium
GGCAGGTTTTGATTTTCCGTTCCCAAACCATAAGTCACCCAGCTTCCCATACTTGGTCTTCCCAACCTTGGGCCACCAGTATGCATTAATAATTGCGCAGGTGCATGATTGAACTGGTCAGTTGTTACCGCTTTCAAAAAAGTTATTTCATCTGCAACAGAAGATAAATGCGGCAGGTTCTCACTGATCCAGGCACCGCTTTGTCCATGCTGTGCAAACTTCGCTTGTGGCCCCAGCATCTTCGGCACACCTGTTATAAAAGCGAATTGCTTTCCTTCTAAAAATGATTGCGGACAATCCAGTCCATCCATTTTAGCCAATTCCGGTTTGTAATCAAACAATTCAAATTGGGATGGCGCACCGGCCATATGCAGGTAGATCACACTTTTTGCTTTGCCAACAAATGATGGCGACTTTGGTAATAATGGATGCGCCGGATCAAATGCAATGGATGCAGGAGCAGTCGATCCCCTGCTGCCACAACCACTCAGCAAAGAACCCATTGCCAATGCGCCCAGGCCCATCGCACTTTCTTTTAAAAAATGCCGGCGGGTATGCATGCGCATCGCATTTTGCTGCGCTTCTCTCACTAATCGCTGATCATGCAATTCTTTTTGTGTCATGATGTTTAATTTTTATGAACCCGGCATTAGTACTACTATCAGCTTCGTTGCGTCGCACTCTTGTACTTTCTGTTCGCTACTCATCAAACCTCATCCTCTTATCCTTCTCCTGAAGGGAGAAGGACGGTGCTGCATTGCAACACCAAACTTCATAACTACCACTTCCACTTTATATCTCTATTCAACACTTTCGGAAATACTGATTACATCAGTATTTCCGAAAAGCGTGGACTGTGCTCTGGTGGCCTTCTCCTTTGGAGAAGGTCGGGATGAGGTCTGCCTTTACAATTTCCTCATCTTAATATTCTTAAACCATACCCCACTCCCATGATCCTGCAAACAGATATATCCTTTCTTCGCCATGCCATAGCCCGGTGTGTCTTTCCATTTACCGGTTGATTTACGCTGGTTCCAGTCATCAGTCCATGCTTCAAACTCAACCACTTTCACACCATTCAGCCAATGTTCACGGTGTGCACCTTTCACTACGATCTTTGAAGTATTGTACTCACCAACTGGTTTGGTTGGTCTTGAAGTAGCGGTGTACATAGCATAGTCAGCGCCGGTTTTTTGCCAGTCTTCCAGTTTACCCGGGTAACCTTCATCATCTATTAGTTGATATTCAGGACCCGTGAGGTAAGCAGCTTTATCATCTTCGGTTGCATTGTAAATAATACCGCTGTTGCCGCCGGGAGCAATTTTCCAGTCAACCAGTAATTCATAATTTTCATACTGATCCATGGTGATGATATCGGCACGCAGATCGCTTTTATCAACTTCACTTCCTTTGCAATAGATCTCTCCGTTTTTTACACCCCAGCAATCAGCAGGTTTATTCTGGTACATACGCCAGCCATTAAGGCTTTTACCATCAAACAATAATTTCCAGCCGGCTTTTTTTTCTGCTGCTGTTAACGTATTGTCCTTTTGTTTGTAAAAAGAAAATAAAGACATGCTGACTGCTATTAAGATGATTGCAAAAAATAACTTCTTAAACATTCTTATAATTATTAAATACGTTTTTTAATACTAAATACATTCCAATAATAAGACGTTGCCTATTCACTATCCCACTTTCAACTTAACAGGGTCCCATTTCACCGCTTTATCCGTAAAATAACTGTCATTGCAAAGCAGTGCCGGTGCCGCAGCACGATAACCGAACAAGGCATCTTCCATCACCGATTTTTTATCACGGATAGCTGTAAAAAGGTTATTGAAGTGATCAAAATGTGCTCCTTTGTATCCTTTCTCTACTTCAAAAACTGTAGTATTGGGCGGCAGTATTTTCTTCCGCTCATACGCACCCGGGTTATCCTTATTTAATTTTGTAGCTAATAAGGGGTCATCGGTAGCAGCATACGCTTTGTTACGGCTCAATGTTACTTTATCCCATTCTACATTCATGCTTCCTTCGCTACCTACTAATCTCAGGTACGTACTGTCAGCAGTGCCATCTACAAAATTTACACGCAACGACAAGTTGAAAGCAGGATGTTCAGGTGTTTCGGCATAATCAAACATGCCCATGAGAATATCGGGCACTTCACGGCCATCTTTCCAGTAGCGCAGGCCGCCCATTGCCATTATCTTTTGCGGCCCTTTTGAATTGGTGATAAAATGAAGACTGGAGAAAAGATGTACAAACAAATCGCCTGATACACCGGTACCATAATCTTTGTAACAACGCCAGCGGAAAAAACGCTTGGCATCGAATGGGCGATCCGGATATTTATTCAAAAATGCTTTCCAGTCAACCGTTTTTTCAGAACCATCCGCAGGTATTTTATACTGCCATGCACCTTCAGGTGAATTGCGAGCCCAGAATCCTTCGGCATAATTCAGTTTGCCGATTGCCCCTGCCGCCAATAATTCTTTTGCTTTTTCATTTCCCAAAGAACTTACACCCTGGCTACCTACCTGAAAGACTACTTTATTTTTATTTTGGGCTTCTACTACGGCACTACCTTCAGTTATATCATGTACCATTGGTTTTTCACAATACACCGATTTGCCACTGTTCATTGCCGCAACAGAAATATCTTTGTGCCAATGATCGGGTGTGGCTACAATGACCGCATCAATATCTTTCCGTTGCAAAATTTCCCGGTAATCTCTTGTTGTAAAAATGTCGTTGCCATAGATTCTTTTCGCATCTATCAAACGGCCATCATACAGATCGCAGGCAGCAATCAGTTTAATACCCGGAACTGTGATAGCCGTATTGGCATCCGCCTGTCCCATACCGCCTGCACCAATCAATGCAATTTGTATAGTATCATTTGCACTGATCTTTTGACTCAGCCTTCTGATCTGTTCAATTTTTTCCGGGCTATTTGCAGCTCTTAATACTTCCGGAACCAGTGTGGCTCCTACTACACCTGTGGTGATCTTTTGAATAAAATTTCTGCGTGACGATTGTTTACTCATTTAATTCCTGTTTTATATTTTGTTTACCAACTAATGTACGGCCTCATCCCTCTTTCCCTTCTCCAAAAGAGAAGGGACGGTGCTTCACTACTAATCCAAACTTCATCACTACCACATCATCTTTATATCTCTACTCAGCACTTTCGAAGTCTCTGATAATTTCGAAGACTTCGAAAAGTGAGGGCTGTGTCCTGTTCCTCTCCTTCGGAGAGGTTAGGTGAGGCCCTCTATTCAACACTTTCGGAGAGTTTTTATTTTATCAGCATTTCCGCAAAGCAAGGGCTGTGTAACTGCAAGTCCCCTTTAGGGGGACAGGGGGTTAATTCTTCATCACCACCTCATCCAGATTCATCATTGCATTCGCCACTACTACCAGCGCCGCTGTCGGCGGATCAGTATGCTCACCATTCACTCCAATCATTTCACAGGTCTTATGTGCATTTGATTTAAATTCATTAAGTGCCTCACTATACAGATCAGTAAACACTTTTAACTTCTCCGTTGGCAAAGGTTTATACAACATTAATTCATATCCTTTACTTATTTGCTCATTTACGTTTGTGCCTGCTTCTTTCTTCATACGATAGGCAAAATGACGGGCCATATCAAGATAGGCAGAATCATTTAAAGTAACCAGTGCCTGCAAAGGTGTATTGGTCCGGATACGTCGTGCAGTACACAAAACCCGCTGCACCCCATCAAAAGAAATCATAGAAGGATAAGGTGCTGTACGTTTCCAGTAAGTATAAACAGCCCTGCGATATTGATCTTCACCTTTACTATTCTTCCATTTCGCACCATTATACGGCGATAACCAGATACCTTCCGGTTGCCACGGCATTACACCGGGTCCATACATTTTTGTACTCATTTCTCCGCTGATACATAAATGCTGGTCACGCAATTGCTCTGCACTCAATCTCACTCTCGGGCCTCTTGCATAAAATTTATTGGCCGCATCTTTCTCTTTCAATTCTTCAGTGAGTTTTGAATCCTGCCGGTAAGTAGCACTCATCACCAGTTCTTTCAACAATTTTTTAATGCTCCATTGATGATCATTCATCAGTTTCCAGGAAAGATGATCCAGCAATTGCTGGTGAGTGGGCGGCATACCCTGTGTACCCATATCTTCCAGCGTTTCTGCAATGCCTGCTCCAAAAAGTTGCTCCCACAATCTATTCACCATTGTTCTTGATACAAGCGGATTTTTTTTATCAGTCAGCCACATCGCCAGCCCCAACCGGTTTTTTGGAGCATTGGCAGGCATAGCATAGCTTAAGGAATTGGGTACTGCTGGTTCTACTTCTTTTCCTAATGTCAACCTGTTGCCCCGTTCAAATACATTGGTCTTGCGCCACATCCATTTAGGATTTTCTACCATCACAGGAGTTGTTGGAACATTTGCATTTACCAGATCCCAGAATATTTTTTTGTTGGCTTCATATCCTGCTATCCCTTTGCCGGGAACCTGTGGCATAAAACCGA
>JAKFEJ010000394.1:0-4529 GCA_036675745.1 Chitinophagaceae bacterium
ATGTCAGTAATTCAGCGGCCTGAATTTCGGTAGCCATGTCCGCCAGCTTAAAAGAGATTCCCTGGAAACTGGAAATGGGTTTATCAAACTGGTGACGCTCCTGCGAATATTGCAAAGCCGCTTCATATGCGCCTTTGGCAATACCCAATGAAAGTGAAGCGATAGAAATCCTTCCACCATCCAATACTACCATAGCTTGCCTGAATCCATCACCAATTTCACCCAAACGATTTGTATCCGGTATGCGGCAATTATCAAAAATCATCTCTGCTGTTTCGCTGGCCCGCATTCCTAATTTATTTTCTTTTTTCCCGGCGCTAAATCCAGCTGTTCCTCTTTCTACTACAAAAGCCGTAGAATTATTTTTTGTTCGTGGTTCCCCGGTACGGCAAATAACAACAGCTATATCACCGCTTTTACCATGAGTGATCCAATTCTTTGTTCCGTTGATGATCCAATCATTACCATCTTTTACAGCTGTACATTTCATATTACCCGCATCGCTACCGGTGTTCGCTTCTGTTAAACCCCATGCTCCCAGCCAGTCTGCGGTTGCCAGTTTTGGAAGGTATTTTTTCTTTTGCTCCTCATTAGCGAATGCCATGATATGCCCTGTACAAAGTGAATTATGCGCTGCCAAACTAAGGCCTATCGAGCCACATACTTTCGCTATTTCCTCAATCACCGTTTTATATTCAAAATAAGTAAGCCCGGCGCCGCCATATTCTTCAGGCACCAGCACACCCATTAATCCCAATTTTCCCATTTCTTTAAAAACCTGCAGAGGAAATTCCTGGCTTTCATCCCATTCCATCACATGGGGTTTGATATGCTGCTGTGCAAAATCACGGGAAGTTTGTGCTACTTGTTGTGTTATTTCTGAAACCTGGAAATTCATACTGTATAGTTAGCATTTATTTTTTTAAAAGATGTGCCACCACAATCTCCTGTGATGGCACATTTCATGTTGACTGTTATACCCACAACAGCAGGCAATCGTTAAAGGCAATGCAAGATAAATAAATTTTCACGAAGCTAACAATCGTTAGTTAAAAAAATTTCGGTTTTTCCGGCAAATACCGAAGAAGAATACCAGGCAACTCTAATTGACTAATCACACTTCTGGATGGGCATTTTTGCCGATCAGCTAAATTCTATAATCAATCCATCATAAGCAAGGTGAATTCCCTGCGGTAATTCACTCTCTACTTCTTCATGCTTACCCAGTTGGTGAGAAATATGGGTTAAATAAGTGGCAGGGATCTGTAGTTCCTGTGATAACTCAACTGCTTCCAGCAAATTAAAATGCGAGATATGTTTTTCTTTGCGCAGTGCATTCAATACTAATACTTCACTTCCTTTTATCTTCTCCGTTTCTTCTTCATCAATCCTGTTTGCATCGGTGATATAGGTGAACTTACCAAAACGAAACCCCATTACCGGCATTCTCAAATGCCAGACAAGAACAGGTGTAACAGGAATATCGCCTACTAAAAAATCCGCACCGGTGACAGGCATCATATTAAATTCAGGTGTACCAGGATACCTGGTATCGGAGAATGCATAATAAAATTCACGTCGTACAGCGGCTTCAGTTGGGGCATCAGCATATACCAGCATTGGTTTCTTACTGAAGTAAGAAAAAGATTTCAGGTCATCCATTCCTGCAATATGATCTTTATGAGAATGGGTGAGAAGTACCGCATCAAGATGTTTCACTTTATGTTTTAACATCTGGCAACGGAAATCGGGACCGGCATCCACTACCAGTGTAGTACCAGGCGATTGAACTAAAATACTGGAGCGGAAACGCTTGTCTTTTCTATCGGCAGAGGAACATACTTCGCAACCACAACCGATCATGGGCACACCACTGCTGGTACCGGTACCAAGAAAAGTTATTTTAAGAGGAGGATAAGACATTGAGTAAGTTAATTGGTTGGCAGAGTAACTTATTGACAAGCCTATTGGTTTTTAACTTATCAACTTTTCAACAGTATAACTTAACTCCCATTCTCTTCTATTTCGAGTTTGGAAATAATATCGAGATAAATCTTTTTAGACTCATTTGTCAGCAATTCTGCGTTGATATCCAGTTGAGGAATCAGGTCTATTAATGTATTGATCCGGCCTTCTATCTGAAGAAACTTGTTTAAAACAACAACCTTCTTTTCTTCTAAAATGCAATACCCGCTTTGAAAAGTTCCCCTTTCATAGCGCAGTACATAACCGGATTGTTCTGGAATGGCTTCTAACTTATCAAGAGTTGTTTGTGTGTATTTCATACCCCAAGTCTCACCCCAAACCCCTAAAGGGGCTTTAGAGTTTCATAATTTGAAAATTTATTATTGATGCGAAACTACGTTATGAGGAGTTTCCTGCTTTAATACTTTTCCACAAAAGTGAAAACTTTTCGGCCTAAGTTCCCCTTTAGGGGACAGGGGTTTTACTTACTCACCATTTTTATCACCGGTATTATCATTTCTTCCAAACTCACCCCACCGTGCTGAAAGGTATTCCGGTAATAATTGACATAATAATTGTAATTATTCGGATAACATAAAAAACTGTCTTCCTTGGCAAAAATGAAAGACGAATTAATAGTAGGCGATGGCAAACCGATGTCTTTAGGCTCCCTGAAAGCTAATACTTCTTTTGGCTCATAATTCAGGTTTCTTCCATGCTTATAACGAAGATTAGTTGTTGTTTGTTTATCGCCAACTACTTTAAAAGGCGTTTTTACCCTTACGCTTCCATGATCAGTAGCCAGCACGATCCTGATCTGCTTGTCGGCAATTTTTTTCAATGCCTGGTGCAGCGGCGAATGTTCAAACCAGGAAGTAGTAATGCTCCTGTAACTCATTTCATCGCCAGCCAGTTCTTTCAATACTTCCATCTCCGTCCGGGCATGACTAAGCATATCAACAAAATTATAAACGATCACATTGATATCATTATTCATCAGGTTGTGAATATTATTAACAAGGTCCAGCCCGGCATTATTGTTCACTACTTTGGTATAAGACACTTTCAGGTCGCCTTTACCCAACCGCTTTAACTGCGCTCTGAAAAATTCTTCTTCATACAAATTTTTTCCACCCTCCTCCTCATCATTTTTCCATTGCGATGGAAATTGTTTTTCAATATCTATTGGCAATAATCCTGAAAAAATAGAATTCCTGCAATATTGAGTAGCAGTGGGAAGTATACTATAAAAACTGTCTTCTTCCAATATACGGAAGCTCTCCGCAAAAATGGGTTGTATCGCCTTCCATTGATCGAAACGAAGGTTGTCAATCAGGATAAAAAACAAAGGTGTACCCTTCTCCAAATGCGGTAATACTTTAAACTGAACCAATGAATGGCTCATCACAGGACCGTCAACACTTTTGGGACCCACCCATTTTGCATAATTTTTTGAAATGAATTTAAAAAATTCGGTATTGGCCTCGCCTTTCTGACTTTGCAATATCTCCTGCATTTCGGGACTATCGCTTTTTTGCATTTCCAGTTCCCAATAAATTAATTTTTTATAAATATCCATCCATTCATTGTAATCGGGATTACTGTTCAGGGCCATGAACAGATCCCGAAACTGCTGCTGGTAAGCGGTAGTAGTTTTCTCCGCCACCAATCTTTTATTATCAATTATTTTTTTCAGGCTCAGCCACACCTGGTTAGGATTTACAGGCTTGATCAGGTAATCACTTATTTGCGAACCGATGGCTTCATCCATCAGGTTTTCGGTTTCATTTTTGGTAATCAATACAACAGGTAAAGATTGGTTTATCTCTTTTATCTTAGCCAAAGTCTCCAGCCCGGTTATACCCGGCATGGTTTCATCTATCAACACCACATCTACCAAATTATCTTTTACAAAATCAATCGCATCAAAACCATTGGTAAAAGTTTGCACTTCATACCCTTTATTTTCTAAAAATAGTTTCTGCGATTGCAAGCTTTCTATCTCGTCATCTATCCATATTATTTTTGCTATAGCCATTTCTTTAATTTATAGTTTATTGTTTGTAGTTATCGCCAGTTAAAAGAATAGTCATTACAATAATAATAATTCAATTATCAGATCCCCTGCAATTCCAAATTGGTTTTCGGGAGAAGATTTGGTGTGGGAGCGATAAAGGTAAAAATAGCTTTTTAACAGATGCCTTTGTACTTTTGCCGCCAACCCTTTCTCAGCCTTTAACAAAAACGCAACAATGTCGCTAGTCCGCAAGATCATCAACGATCCCGTTTATGGCTTTATTACGATTGATCATCCGTTGATCCTGCAGATAATTTCCCATCCTTTTTATCAGCGCTTGCGCAATATTAACCAGATGGCGTTTGCACATTTAGTATATCCTGGTGCTGTTCATTCCAGGCTGCATCATTCTCTTGGCGCTTATCATCTGATGTGTAACGCTTTGAGCGAATTAAAAGGAAAAGGCATTGATATCAGCCCTGAAGAAGAATTGGGAGCTAAAATCGCCATTCTGCTTCACGATGCAGGACATGGACCTTTTTCTCAC
>JAKFEJ010000100.1:0-4528 GCA_036675745.1 Chitinophagaceae bacterium
ACGCATTATTCACTTTATGGCGGCACGGAAGAAATATTACGAAATGTATTGCCATCATTTGGCATCAATAGCATCATTACCGATCTGCGTGACACCAACAAGGCTGCCGAAGCTTTAAAGGCTGACCCAACAATCAGGATGTTGTATATTGAAACACCGGCCAATCCCACTATTCAATGCGTGGATATTGAAGAACTGAGCAGAATAGCTAAACAATACAATTGCATTGTTGCCTGCGACAATACGTTTGCCACGCCTTATCTTCAGCAACCTTTTCGTTATGATGTCGATTTTGTTGTTCACTCCACAACTAAGTTTTTAAATGGACATGGTACTGCTATCGGTGGTGTGCTATTAGGCAAAGATTTGAATTTCATGAAATCGAAAGGCTATACCATGCGAAAAACGCTTGGCGGAAGCAGTAATCCTTTTGATACCTTTTTACTGATCAATGGAATGAAGACATTGGAAATACGAATGGAACGACATTGCTACAACGCAATGGAAGTGGCCCGTTTCTTAAATACACATCCTGCAATAGCAAAAGTAAATTACAATGGCTTGCCTGATCATCCTGATCATGCAATAGCGATGAAACAAATGAAACATCCGGGAGCTATGATGAGTTTTGAATTAAAGAAAGGCTTCCAGGGTGGCGTAGATTTTATGAATAAACTAAAAATGTGTACCCGCACCGTATCATTGGGCACCTGTGATACATTGCTTTGCCATCCCGCTTCTATGACGCATTTCAGTGTGCCCAAAGAAGCAAGAGAAAAATATGGCATTACGGATGGCCTGATCAGGATGAGTATCGGCATCGAGAACATACAGGATATTATCGCCGATCTTGACCAGTCTCTTTAAAAAAGAACTGCTTTTTTAATTACCTTTTGCTTTAAACCAACCATCATGAGAAAGTTTTTTTTTACAGTTTTATTATCTGCAATTGTATCATTTGCCTTTGCGCAAAAGAAACGATCAACTGCAGATACACGGACCGCCGGGCTGGATACCGAGTTAGAAAAGATCCTGGGCGATTGGAAGATCGCAGGCTTTGCTGTAGCTGTAATTGAAAAAAATAAAATAATCTATAGCAAGGGTTTCGGCTACCGTGATCTTGAAAACAAAATTCCTGTTACTCCCAATACACTTTTCCCTATCGGGTCCTGCTCAAAAGCATTTACTTCGTCGCTCCTCGGCGTTTTAGAGAAAGATGGAAAACTGGACCTCGATAAACCGGCGACAACATATATCCCCTTCCTTAAATTTTATAATAAGGAAATGAACGATAAGCTGACAGCAAGAGATATGATGTCACATCGCACCGGTTTACCGCGTCATGACTATTCATGGTATCTTTTTAATATGCCTTCACATGATAGTTTGCTTATGCGGGTACAATACCAGGAGCCCAATGCCGGACTTCGTGAAAGATGGCAGTATAATAATTTTATGTTTTTAGCACAGGGAGTAATTGCAGAAAAGATAACCGGCAAATCATGGGAACAGAATATAAAAGACAGGTTCCTGGATTCACTGAACATGACACGTTCCAATTTTTCCATAGCAGATATGACAAAAGATCCTGATCATTCAATTGGTTACAGGGTGGAAAAAGACAGCATCATAAAAAAAACAGACTACTATAATATTTCGGGGATGGGCCCCGCAGGAAGTATTAACAGTAGCGTAAATGAAATGTCGAACTGGCTCAGCACATGGATCAATAACGGAAAGTTCAATGGCAAAGAAATTTTACCTGAACCTTATGTACGAAATGCGATCAGTTCGCAAATGGTGATAGGTGCCGCTTTACCGGATAAAGAAAATCCTGACATTCATTTTTCCAATTATGGCCTCGGCTGGTTCCTTTCTTCTTACCGTGGACATTACCGCGTAGAACATGGCGGTAATATTGATGGATTTTCAGCCAGCGCCAGTTTTTTCCCGGCCGATAGTATTGGTATTGTTGTATTAACCAACCAGGATGGTTCAGCTGTTCCATCTATTGTTCGTAACCTGGTTGCCGATCGAATGCTAAAATTAAAATACATCAACTGGAGTGAAAACCGGAAAAAAGCTATTGACAAAGCAAAAGCTCAACAGAAAGAAAGTGAAAAAAGCGCCGTATCCAACCAGGTTAAAGGCACCAAACCTTCACATCAGCTTACGGATTATGAAGGAATATTCAATCATCCTGGCTATGGCGACATTGAAATATTTCTGAAAAATGATTCCCTTTTTGGGCAAACACCAAAAGAAATTTTCTGGCTTCGACATTATCATTATGATGTGTTTGAAGCAAAGACTATTGACAAAACAGAAGGCATTGATACTACAGCAGGAGGATTACGTCTTAATTTCAGAACAAACGAGGCCGGCAAAATTGAATGTGTTGCAATAAGCCTTGAAACTTCATTGAAACCGCTGGACTTTACCTATAAGCCAAAGCCTAAAGCCATCAGTAAATCAGAGCTTGAAAAATATATTGGCGAATACGAATTATCAGGGGTGCAGGCAAAGATCTACCTGAAAGGGACTGTGTTAGTTGTATTCGTTCCCGGTCAGCCTGAGTATGAAACGATCCCACTGGGCAATCACGAGTTTAAATTAAAAGCATTGGATGGATTTAGCATAAAGTTTGACGTAACAGAAAAAAATGAAGTAACAGCGCTGAACTTTATTCAACCCAATGGAACGTTTAAAGCTCCAAAGAAAAAATAGAAATATTCAAGCATATATGAACAAGCTTACGTTTTCCCTGATTGTTTTGTCGCTTATTAATTTTTCATGCCATCAGAAAGATCAGTATGATACTATCATCCGCAACGGGATGATATATGATGGCAATGGTGGCGAACCATTCAAATCCGATATTGGAATTAATAACGATACCATCGCTTTCATCGGTGATCTTTCTGATGCTTCTGCAAAAAACGAAGCAGATGCAAATGGAAATGCTGTAGCGCCGGGTTTTATCAATATGCTCAGCTGGGCCACTGAATCATTGATTGCAGATGGCCGCTCCCAAAGCGATATACGGCAAGGAGTAACATTAGAAGTAATGGGTGAAGGCTGGAGCATGGGTCCGCTGAATGAGCAGTTAAAAAAACAGCAGCAGGAATCACAATCAGATATTAAATACAAAATTGAATGGAATACATTGGGGGAATACCTTGCCTGGTTAGAAAAGAAAGGCGTTAGTTGCAATATCGCTTCTTTTGTTGGCGCTACTACTATCCGGATGAATGTAATTGGCGAAGAAAACCGCGATCCCTCCCCCATTGAAATGGATAGTATGAAACTGTTGGTAAGACAAGCGATGGAAGAAGGTGCATTAGGTGTGGGAACATCGTTAATCTATCCGCCTGCCTTTTTTGCAAAGACAAATGAGTTGATTGAATTGTGCAAAGAAGCGGCTAAATACGGCGGCTCTTATATCAGCCACTTGCGCAGTGAAGGAAATAAATTGCATGAAGCAGTAGAAGAGCTTATTACCATCGCAAAGGAAGCAAATATTCATGCAGAGATCTATCACCTGAAAGCTGCAGGAAAAGATAACTGGCCAAAAATGGATAGTGTGATACGCCGGGTGGAAAGAGCAAGATCAGAAGGATTGAACGTGACAGCAGACATGTATACTTATATTGCTGGCGGTACCGG
This sequence comes from Chitinophagaceae bacterium, assembly GCA_036675745.1. Taxonomy (GTDB): domain Bacteria; phylum Bacteroidota; class Bacteroidia; order Chitinophagales; family Chitinophagaceae; genus Terrimonas_B. The sequence goes on from JAKFEJ010000100.1 coordinate 3,667, forward strand.
GCTTACCGCTACGATGCCACCAACGCTGCAGGATGGCGGCTTTGGAAAATTGATAGCCCGTTTAAAAGATCCCTCTGTCCGCAAACAAACTATCAAAGACATGAATTCCAAAACAGATAAATGGGAAAATTTTTTCTATGCTGTTGGTACACCCGAAAACATTTTGGTAGTTGGCTTTAAGCAGGACAGCTTAAAAAAATATATAGGCAAATCTTTGGCTCAAGTAGCAAAACTTCGTGGTCAATCACCCGAAGAGACAGCAATGGACCTGATCATTCAGGATAGCACCAGGGTGGAATGCATTTATTTCCTGATGGATGAGAATAATATAAAAAAACAAATCGCTATCCCCTGGCTTAGTTTCGGCTCAGATGAAGGCTCTTATGAACCTGCAGGTAATTTTTTGAAATTTAATCCGCATCCCCGGGCTTATGGAAACTTTGCAAGGGTGTTGGGAAAATATGTGCGGGAAGAAAAAGTAATTTCTTTACAAGAAGCTATCCGCAAACTCGCCAAATTACCAGCTACTAATTTAAAAATTCAGAAAAGAGGTGAATTGAAAGCGGGCAATTATGCAGACATTGCCATTTTTGATCCCGCCAGAATAAAAGACAATGCAACGTTTGAAAAGCCTCATCAATATGCTGAAGGCATGATCCATGTTTTTGTGAACGGAGTACAAGTATTGAAAGATGGAGAGCATACCGGTACAAAACCCGGAAGATTTGTAAAAGGACCAGGATACCCCCAAACCCCCTAAAGGGGGCTTTGCAACAGTCATTAAAACTTATAGAACCTAATTATTGCATTAAATAATTAAAACAAATGGATATTACAATTCGCCGGGCAATCAAAGAAGATT
>JAKFEJ010000175.1:0-4519 GCA_036675745.1 Chitinophagaceae bacterium
CCTTCAACAATCGCCCAGATAGTAAGAGATACAGTGATACTTGAATTTGCACCAACACTTACCTGTATTGTATTAGCCGGCGTAGTAGGAAGTAAGATCGCCAGTGAGTTAGGTAATATGCGGGTAAGCGAACAAATTGATGCATTGGAAATAATGGGTATCAATACAAAATCATATTTAATTATGCCCAAAATACTGGCGGGTCTGCTGATGATCCCTTTATTGGTTGCCATTGCCATGGCCTTAGGGATCTGGGGGGGGCGGCTGGCAGGAAGTATGGCTGGTATTCTTTCTAATGAAGCTTTTGATAAAGGTTTGCATGAATCCTTTATCCCATACAATGTTTTTTTTGCATTAGCCAAATCTTACACATTTGCTTTTATTATTTGTAGCGTTCCTTCCTTTTATGGTTATTATGTACAGGGTGGTGCATTAGAAATAGGACGGGCAAGTACCAAAGCAGTAGTAGTAAGCTGTATACTTTTATTGTTTGCAGATTATGTGTTATCGGCCTTGTTGCTGTAAGAAACCCCTGTCTCCGCCCTGTCTGCCAACAGGTAGGCGCGGCAGAGAACTTAGATTGGTTACTCATTATTTATTTTGATAGTTTATTATAGCAGTTAGTTGAATGATTGTGTTTCGAGCTTCCGTTTTTCATAGCATCTTTGTTGCGCCTGCCTGTTGGCAGACAGGTCACACACTTCAACTTCCTGTTCTTTATGCAACATGTAAAAACAAAATTCATCTAAAATGCTAATAGCTCTCAGCTAATAGCTCACGGCTTTCTTATGATCGAAGTAAAAAATATAAAGAAAAGTTTCGCTGATAAAGTCGTTATCCAGGACGTAAGCGCTACTATGAAGGCGGGTCAGTGTAACCTGATCATTGGCTCAAGCGGTAGCGGGAAAACCGTACTCATGAAATGTATGGTCGGCTTATTTGCACCCGATAGCGGAGAAGTATTATACAGCGGCAAAGATTTCACCGCAATGAATGGCGAAGAAAAAACGGAGATAAGAAAAGAGATCGGCATGTTATTCCAGGGATCCGCTTTGTTTGACAGCCAGACCGTAGAACAAAATGTAATGTTTCCGCTGGATATGTTCACCAAAGATAGTTACAGTACTAAACTTAAAAGAGTAAATGAAGTACTGGCAAGGGTAAATCTTGTTGACGCAAATAAAAAATTTCCGTCAGAAGTGAGTGGCGGTATGAAAAAAAGAGTAGCGCTGGCAAGAGCCATTGTATTGAATCCAAAATATCTTTTCTGCGATGAGCCTAACTCAGGTCTTGACCCCCAAACATCCTTAGTAATAGATAAGCTGATACAGGAAATAACTTTAGAATATAATATCACTACTGTTATCAATACACACGACATGAACAGTGTAATGGAGATCGGTAATTATATTCTCTACATGTACCAGGGCCACAAAGAATGGGAAGGCACTAATAAAGAAATTATTTTCAGTAAAAATCAGCGACTCAATGAATTTATTTTCGCTTCTGACTTTTTACGCGATGCCAAAGAAATGCGGATGCTGGAGGAAACCGGCAAAATCCCCAATGACAGGAATATAGATGATATGATAAAATAGTTGCCGGTTGCATGTTACAGGTTGCCAGTAGCTGGTAATTGCAATGAATATTCTTTATAAAACAAACCGGTAACCAGTAACCGGAAACCTGCAATCAATCAATCAAACTTCACCTCTTTCCCTTATTTTTGCCCCACTTAATTATAGACTATGAGTATCCTCGTCAATAAAAATTCTAAGATTTTAGTTCAGGGCTTTACAGGCACGGAAGGCAGTTTTCATGCTACCCAGATGATCGAATATGGCACCAACCTGGTAGGTGGTGTTACCCCTGGTAAAGGTGGCAATACACATCTCGACAGGCCGGTATTCAATACAGTAGCTGATTGCGTTAAAAAAACCGGCGCTGATACAAGCATTATCTTTGTTCCTCCTGCTTTTGCTGCAGATGCTATCATGGAAGCAGCTGATGCCGGTATTAAATTGGTGGTCTGTATCACAGAAGGGATCCCGGTTCAGGATATGGTGAAAGTGAAAAATTATTTATTGGGAAAAGATACAAGATTGATCGGTCCCAACTGCCCCGGAATTATAACAGCAGACGAATGTAAAGTCGGCATCATGCCCGGCTTTGTTTTCAAAAAAGGACGTATTGGTATTGTTTCAAAATCCGGTACGCTTACTTACGAAGCGGCAGACCAGGTGGCCAAGGCAGGATTAGGAATTTCTACAGCTATCGGCATTGGTGGCGATCCGATAATCGGAACCCCTACCAAAGAAGCGGTTGAATTATTTATGAATGATCCCGAAACAGATGCTATCGTTATGATCGGTGAAATTGGTGGTGGCATGGAAGCCGAAGCCGCTTATTGGATCAAAGCAAATGGAAATAAAAAACCGGTAGTGGGTTTCATCGCTGGTCAAACTGCGCCTCCCGGTCGTCGCATGGGACATGCCGGTGCTATCGTTGGCGGAGCCGATGATACAGCCGCTGCAAAAATGAAGATCATGGAGGAATGTGGTATACATGTAGTAAGCAGCCCTGCAGATATTGGTAAAAAGATGGCGGAAGTGATGAAACCCCCTGTCCTCCTAAAGGGGTGACTTAGGTCGAATATTCGTTATGGGTTTCATAAGTTCTTTATGATAAGTTAGATAAATGATTTTGTTTCCAGCTTTTGTTCCCTGATCGGCTTCGTTGCGTCGCACTCTTGTACGTCCTGTTCGTTACGCAACACATATAGCATTGATCTGCTACTTGAGATAGTTTACTCTTCTCAATAAATTAAGAAAGCATCTTCAAATAGTTGAAGATGCTTTCTTAGTTCAGAGTGTTTCCTTACTCTCCTTTAGTGGCGGGGATTTCTTATATATCTTTCCAACTCTACCTTACTGCTGTTGAAACTAAACACATCAAATAGCCTGCTATAATTTCTTTTATCAACTGTATTGGCGTAAGCCTGTTTTGCAAGCTGCAGTTTGTTATTTTCAAAACTAAACAATAAAATAAGTTGCTCTACCTGCGCTGTTGACAGGCTATTCGTTTTGACGATCTGCGAAGCAGATTTAAGCTTGTTACTTTCCAACCATTCTTTTTCAATCGACTGCAAAATAGATGTAAATTCCCTGTCATTCATACCGCTTGCATAACCTTCGTGGTTATCGTAATCGCCCCATTGTCCATCACGATCAAAATCATAGTCCCTGTCATTACGATCATCTCTTCCGTTATCCCAGGCATGGTCCTGGCTATCCCAATCTTTTTTGATTTTATTTTCCTGCATACTGATCCTGCCATTTCTTTCAATCGTAATGAACAAATGTGTTCTTTTCTTTACATTGATTGAGGTATTATAAACCAGTTCATACCTTTTGCCAGTCATGTTGAAAAATCCGTTACGCTTTTGTTTAAAAACTTTGATGGTATGATGGCCATCGTCAATACCCCTTAACATGATGGAATTATCATTAGGCTCAAAACGTTTACCATCCAGTACAACACGGATGTCTGAATTGTCAGCTGACTTAATAGTGAGTATGCTCTGGGGTTTTGCAGCAGCAAAAACAGCTATACTCATGAATAAGGAGGTTAAGAGTGTAAAAAATGTTTTCATACGTTGTGTTTTTAAAATTGATTCAAGATTGAATTCATTACATAGATGAAAAACATATCCCATCGTTTAAAAAGGATTTGGAAAGAAAAAGTTAAAAGCAATTCTTCAAACAAACTGGTATGAATTTTTATGTCGCTGGCATTCCTCTTCTTGTTGCCAGCCATCGCCCATACGTTGGCTTCCAAAGAATACGAAAAGCTTTATGTAATACAGGTTTCTGTTGCATCTTATGCTTTAAGCAAGATTCTTTAACTTGTCACCGATTATAATACATATATATGAAACTATTGAAGACCTTTTTCCTTTTCGCAACCTTATTCAGTTTATTTACTATGAATGCTAACAGCCAGGGCCCAATTAAAAAATATGATGTCGCATGGAAAAAAGTGGAAGATCATGTAAAAAAGAATCTTCCCAAATCCGCTTTAATTGAAGTAAAGAAGATATACCAACTTGCAAAAAAAGAAAAGCAGGATGCCCAGCTCATCAAATCGCTGGTTTATATGACTGGCTTGCAAACTGAGAACCGCGAAGACAACGAGGTTTTTTCTATCAATGAAATAGAAAAAGAAATAGCTACCAGTAAAGAACCTGTAACAGCTATTCTGAATAGCTTGCTCGCGGAAATGTACTGGAATTATTACCAGCAAAACCGTTGGGATCTTTACAATAGAACACAAACAGCAGGTTTTAAAAAAGATGATATTGCCACCTGGACTACCACTGATTTTCATAAAAAGATCGGCGAACTTTACCAGGCATCTTTACAGCAAGAAAAATTATTACAGCAAACAAAGCTGGAACCATTTGATGCCATTATCATAAAAGGAAATGTGCGCCATTTCCGCCCTACCCTTTTCGATCTGC
>JAKFEJ010000581.1:0-4513 GCA_036675745.1 Chitinophagaceae bacterium
ACAAATGGTTTGAAGTTTTGTTGGTCTGCCATACAGTTGATTTTGGTTTGATAGAGGGAAGATAAGGAAAAAGCTATGAGCTTTAACCTTAGTAGCCAAAGGGTGCCACGGTTTTAAACCGTGGCACCCTTTCGTTCACCGGCAGACGCAGGCCACTCACCGCTTTTAGTAATTTGATAAGAATGTCAGCAACTCCGCTTTATTATCTTTGAGAAAAAACTGAAATGAATAACAGACCACGGACAAATCATGAAATAGATTTTAAAATTCATGGTGAAGAATTGCAATTTGTAGAAATAGAATTGGATCCGAATGAAACCGCCATCGCTGAAAGCGGCGCCATGATGATGATGGATGATGGCATAGAAATGCAAACCATTTTTGGCGATGGATCAGCGCAGCAGCCAACCGGTTTTCTGGGAAAATTAATGAGTGCCGGCAAACGGATACTCACCGGCGAAAGTTTATTTATGACTGCTTTTAACAATGCTAGTCATGGAAAAAAGAAAGTAAGTTTTGCAGCTCCTTATACCGGTAAGATCATCGCCATGGATCTGCTGGAACTGGGTGGAACGATCATTGCACAAAAAGATGCCTTTCTTTGCGCCGCCAAAGGAGTAAGTGTTGGTATACATTTCCAGCGTAGACTGGGTACGGGCATTTTTGGTGGCGAAGGGTTTATTATGCAAAAAGTGGAAGGTGATGGTTTTGCCTTTATGCATGCAGGCGGTTATGTGATCGAGAGAGAATTGAAACATGGAGAAGTGCTGAAAGTTGATACGGGTTGTGTAGTAGCTTATACACCCACTATTGATTTTGATATTGAATTTGTTCGTGGCGTAAAAAATCTTGTGTTTGGTGGCGAAGGATTATTTTTTGCACGGTTAACCGGGCCGGGTAAAGTATGGATACAGTCTTTGCCAATCAGCAGACTTGCCAGCAGGATCGTTGCTTACGGAACTTATCATCGCAAGGAAGAAGGTAGTGTGTTGGGCGGATTGGGAAATTTGTTGGATGGGAGAGAATAAGTAAGTATGCCATACCTCATAGGTATGGCATACTTACTTATTCTTAATGGTATCTCTTTTGCGAGCTAATTCGTTCTCTTATAAGCTCAGCAGGGTCATTACTTGAGTGATTCTGATTTGTAAGGTTGAAGTACTCAAATTGAGAATACAAATGGTTCAATTGTTTTATTATATACTTGGGCGAAACTTTTTTAAAGAGTCCAACTCCGTGCAGATCATAATTCGAACCTTTTTTATGTATGAGATCGTTTTTTTCATAATAATAGCTTCCTATTGACCATAAACTGCCATCCTTAATTTTAGATGATTGAACTTTGATTAAATAATTATTCTGAAAATAGTAATTAACAAGAATAGTATCTTTCCTTTCTACTTTGTAGCAAACTCTTATTAGTCTTCTTTTTATTGAATCCATTCGAAAGTCTATCCAGGTATTATTACCGTTACCATACCAATAGCGATAATTTTCATTTAGATTACCTTGCTGTTCCGTTAAGCTATCAATCACAATTATCTTGTCTTTAATTTGCCCAGATATAGTTGTGTACAGGAAAATAGTCAAAAAGAGAATGACTGACCTTTTCATTGATCTTTTCTTAATTACAACTATCATTTTTGTTTAATAATTCTACAAACTCTCTGAAGTCGGGGCTGAACATCTTTGTATTTAAATTTGATATATTGCGGGCGAAGTAATTCAATAGCCGCTAACCTTTCATTAGCTGATTTTGACTGCCAGTATTCAAAGCTCGAAGATTTTTCTTTTAAGGCTTTAATCGTGACTACTTTTTCCATTGATTAAATTTACAATAATAACGGTTATAAAAGAAAACGCCACTCAATATTGAATGGCGTTTCACTTTATAAGAAAATAGTTTTTAGAACGCTTTTTTCCCTGCTGGTTTTCCATCTGCATCCAGCTCTATTATTTCATATCCCAGTTTTTCCAGGCCCGGTAATATTTTTGCTTTATCACCCACTACCAGGATATTCATTTTATCTGCATTCACCCATTTTTTTGACAGGGCGTCAATATCCGCTTTCGTTATGCTTTTAACGATATTATTTTGCTGGTCCACATAATCAGCAGGAAGGTTATTATCAAGGATATTTCCAATAAACCCTGCTTTCTGAGATCCTGTTTCATAACGTAATGCATCCCGCTGTCCGATAGAACTCTTCATGAAATTGATCTCTTCATCAGTGATACCCTTTTCAGCATACCCTTTTAGTTCTTTTATTATTTCAATCATGGCGCTATCTGTCGCATTACCACGAATGCCTGAACTGAATTCAAAGTCGCCGGTTTGTTTACCACCGCTGAAACCACTTCTTGCCCCATAGGTCCAGCCTTTATCTTCACGCAGGTTCAGGTTAAGACGGCTGTTGAAAGCGCCACCCAATGCATAGTTCATCAGGCCTGCTTTATAGTATTCTCCGGTAGCATCATATTTCAAACCAGTAACATAACCTACACGAAATTCTGTTTGCGCTGATTTAGGTACATCAACTAAGTATATTTTAGTTTTTTCAACAACAGGTGTAGGAGCTATCGTTGGAATAGTTATTTTTTTATTAGGCAGGTTATTCAGGAAAGAAAGTTTTGGCAACACTTCTTCTTCAGATATATCACCCACCACCACTACTTCTGCATCCTGCGATGTCATATAGTTATCATAGTAGTATTGAATATCCGCCACCGTAAAGGCTTTCACTGTTTCTTCATTTCCATCACCTGATACACCTAATATATGATTGGCGCCGTAATTTAATTTTGCAAACACATCATCAGCAACAGAAGCCGGTTGTGTTTTGGCTACTTTAAAACTTTCAATGTTTTGTTTCTGAATACGATTGAATGCATCCTGTGTGAATTTAGGGCTGAACATTCTTTCCTCTAACAATCTCAGTGTAGCATCCAGGTTTTTCTTTTGTGTTTGTACCTGGAAAGTGATGTCTTCATTACCACTGAATACATTTATCGAACTACCTAATTTTTGCAGCTCTTTACTCATCTGTTCTGCCGTATAATTTTTCGTATCGTCATTCATCATATCAGTAAAGAAAGAGGCAAGACCTGCTTTGGAAAGATCGTTTGCATTTAATAAATGACCGCCGGGTATTTTAACAGATAAAGTAACGGTAGGTAATTCTGAATTTTGAGTGCCTATGATCTTAACACCATTGGGCCAGTCTTTCTTCCAGAAGGCAGGAACCTTTACAACAGGGTTCGCTCCGTTGGGGGGCATTTTACTACGATCAAAATTATCTGTTGCTTTCGTGTATTTCAACCCTGCATATCCATAATCAGGAGCTGTGTAATTTGTATTGTCAATCTTGTAATTATTTTCTCCAACTATAAGTTTCTCCTGGTTTTTAGGCAAAATACTTACGTTAACACTATGCTTGTGTTTAATGTATTTATTATAGACCCTCAGTACATCTTCTTTGGTAACCGCCTGGTAAGCTTTCAGTTGTTCGCCAATCATATTCGGGTTGCCGGTAAAGGTTTGGAAAGCGGCTAATTGAGATACTTTTCCCGCCACACTTTGCAGGCCATTGATGAGCTGGGATTCATAACCGCCTTTGAACTTGGCGATATCATCATCCGTTACGCCTCTTGTTTCAAAACTATCCAATGCATTATCAAGCAGGTAATACATATTGGCTAATGATTTGCCAGGATAAGGAATTACCTGAAATGCCATGAAGCCTGAAAGCTCAAATAAAATACTAAAGCCACCCGCCTGTAAAGCCAATTGTTTTTTTGTCAACTGCTGATACATAAACGAATTATTTCCTTGCCCCAGTATCTGTGCCAGGCAAGCGAGGGCCGCCATATCGGGATGATAATTTTGAACTGTAGGATAGGCCCTTACCAACATTGGCAGGCGGGCATAGTTATCGGTATAAGAAACAAAACGATGCTTTGATAATTCAGGCACTATCGGCTTCATGTTTTCTACTTTCGGACCGGCAGGGATAGCGCCAAAATATTTTTCGACTAATTTAATTACCTGCTCCGATGTTACATCGCCACCTACGGTAACTGTTGCATTGTTGGGTCCATACCAGCGTAAAAAGAAATTTTTAAGATCATTTACATTTACCCGGTTCAGGTCTTCAACATAGCCGATAGTCAGCCAGGAATATGGGTGACCATAAGGGTACAGGTTTTTAGATATTTCTTCGAATAACAAACCATAAGGAACATTATCAACTCTTTCTCCTCTTTCATTTTTCACCGTTTCTCTCTGGTTTTCAAATTTTTTCTGTGTTACGGCATCCAGCAAAAATCCCATACGGTCCGCTTCCAGCCAAAGCATTTTTTCTAATTGATTGGATGGGGCAGTCTCAAAATAATTGGTACGGTCAGTATTAGTAGTGCCGTTCAGCGTACCGCCGGCTTCCGTTACTATTTTAAAATGTTGCTCATCGGCTACATTATCGCTGCCCTGGAACATCATGTGTTCAAAAAAGTGAGC
>JAKFEJ010000269.1:0-4503 GCA_036675745.1 Chitinophagaceae bacterium
CTTGGATTAATTCCGGAAATACGGCTTGCTTGTCCAAGTGTCCTGGGTTGTATACGGCTTAATTTTTCTCTTGCTTCATTACCGAGAGAAAGTATTTTTTTATAATCGAAACTGGAAGGAATTTCGAGCTCCTCCAATTGGCTCATGCGTGTTACTAATTCTTTTTCTTTTTCAATATAGACATCATACTTTATTTGTATTGAGGCTTGTTCAATATTTTCTTTAGAGAAATTATTTAGTTTGGATTGTAAGGTTGGTAATGATACAACTAGTTCATTAAGCTCTACACCAGGTCGCAATAAAATTTTTTCTGCTTTTTGTTTTTCGGTGATCGTCGATGAACCCATTTGTTGAAAGTATGGATTGATTTCTGCAGCTTCAATACTTGTTTCTTTTAAGACGGTTTTTATAGCTGTAACATCTTGTCTCTTCCCTATAACGTTGTCCATTCTTTCCTGTGAGGCTAATCCAAGGCGATAACTAAGCTCTGTTAAACGCAGATCGGCATTATCCTGGCGGAGCAGGGTCCTGAATTCCGCTCTTGATGTAAACATTCTGTAAGGCTCTTCTGTTCCTTTGCTGATAAGGTCGTCGATAAGAACTCCAATATATGCTTCACTTCTTTTTAAAATAACGGGCTCCAGATTCCGAACCTTTTGATGGGCGTTGATACCTGCCATAAGTCCTTGACAAGCAGCCTCTTCATAGCCAGTTGTGCCATTTATTTGTCCGGCAAAAAAGAGATTTTGAATAAGTTTTGTTTCTAAAGTATGTCTTAGTTGCGTAGGTGGGAAATAGTCGTATTCAATTGCATATCCGGGGCGAAAGATCCTGACATTCTCAAAACCCGGTACAATACGAAGAGCTTCGTATTGTACGTCTTCTGGTAGTGAAGTAGAAAATCCATTTACATAGATTTCAACGGTATCCCAGCCTTCAGGTTCAATAAAAAGCTGATGTCTTTCCCGTTCTGCAAAGCGATTGATCTTATCCTCAATACTTGGACAATACCTGGGTCCTACTCCATCAATCCGTCCCGCAAACATGGGGCTGCGATCAAAGCCAGTTTTTAAAATATCGTGTACTGCCTGATTGGTATAAGTAATCCAGCAACTTCTTTGTTGTTTTGGCTTCTGAGTATTGGTATAAGAGAAACCGGTTATGTTTTCGTCTCCCGGCTGTTCTTCCATTTTAGAATAATCAAGACTGCGGCCATCAACACGGGGAGGTGTTCCTGTTTTTAACCGGTCACTTTCAAAACCCAGTGAGACCAGTTGTTCTGTAATTCCTGTTGCAGCTTTTTCTGCGGCCCTGCCTCCACCAAAGTTTTTCTCACCAATATGAATAATACCATTTAGAAATGTTCCATTGGTTAGTACAACTGCTTTAGCTTTTATTTCATGTCCTAATCCGGTAACAACCCCGCAAGCTTTTCCGTTTTTTATAACTAATCCTTTTACCATATCCTGGTAAAAATCAACATTGGGCGTTTTCTCCAGCATTTCCCGCCACTTAGCGGCAAAAAGCATCCGGTCACTTTGGGCCCTGGGGCTCCACATGGCAGGTCCTTTTGAGCGATTCAGCATTCTGAACTGGATCATGGACAAATCGGTAACTATTCCGGAATATCCACCCATTGCATCAATTTCTCTTACTATCTGGCCCTTGGCAATTCCACCCATGGCTGGGTTGCAGCTCATCTGTGCTATAGTCTGCATATTCATGGTCACTAAAAGCACTTTTGAACCAAGATTAGCAGCAGAAGCCGCGGCCTCGCAACCAGCATGACCAGCGCCAACAACTATGACATCATATTCAGGAAACATAAGTGTGCAAAGGTACTTTGTTAGCTGGGTTCAGAGCGGAGTATTTTTCTTATGAAATGCAATTTCTTTCTCAACCTCTTCCAGGGAGCGTCCATGATTTAATAGTTCGAATTCAAACGCTGAATAGTTTTGAATCAGCGCCAGGTATTCTTTGTGAACGGAAAGAAAGTTTTGTTGTGGGGTCGAACTAATAAATTCGGATAATTCAATACGGGCAATTTTGTCTCTTAGGGCTTTTGTGATGGGATAGCCTGTTTTTAGCTGTAATTCATCAAAATACGATCTGGCTCCCAGCACATCCAGCCTGTTTCCGCGATCCTTATGCAGTTCAAAGGGTTCTACTCTAAGATTAGTAAAATTCCAGCATAGGCGGAGATCTTCATCCAGGGAATGATCAAAGTAAGTAACAGGGATAATATGATTAAACTGCCATGCTTTGGCGAAATTCTCCCAGTTCAGGCTATCCGTAAACTGAGATTCAAACCACTTCCTGATATTTTCTATATCCAGACCAAAGTAAGGAGCATAATAAGGGCATGGGCTTTTTTCTATCACATACCTGCGCAAGTTGATTTGCCACTTACGTTTTTCACGAAACATGAGTAAGGCTGGGGTGATTTCTGTTTGAGGCTCCCATTTTTTTCTTGCCATGAGCTGCGTTTTCACAAAGATATATGTTCCACGGGACACTGTTTCAGCCAGAAACAGTGTCCCGTGGAACTTAGAAATATTCCTTTAAATACTTTTCTTCCATTTCCCTCATTTTCTTGATTTCGCCCTTCCTTTTATCCTTGTATCCACATAGGTGAAGTACACCATGAAAAATGACTCTATGCAATTCCATGTAAAGAGGTTGATGTAGTGACCTGGCATTGTCTTTTATCCGATCAATACTTATATAGATCTCTCCTTGCACAGGAGATCCTTTTGGGGACAATTCAAAACTGATGATATCCGTATAAAAATCATGGTTTAAATATTGTCGGTTTATTTTCAGCAACTCTTCATCCGTGCAAAAAATATAGTTCAGGCTCTGCAGTTTTTTCTTTTCCTTTCTAAAAATGCTTTCTATATAATTTTTTAGCCTGTTACGCTGTTGCAGTGAAACGGGAGTTTGAAAGAAAAAGTAAATCTTTGATTTTGACGAAGATGACATAATTTCAAAATTCGTAAACAATGCATAGAATACAATGTTAGTTTTGTTGTAATTGTAAGAAAATGAATAAAAAACTGTCAGAGTTGAAGCTGGGACAAAAAGCAATTATCAAGAGTTTTGGTAGCCAGGAGATCCATTTGAAATTAATGGAAATGGGTTGTTTGCCTGGCGAAGAAATATCTATGGAACAAGTGGCCCCACTGGGTGACCCAGTCTCTGTATCTGTTGCCGGTTATACACTTAGCCTACGGTTGGATGAGGCTGAACATATCATTGTTGATTCAATTGTCTGATTATTAAAACAATAGATGAATATTGGTTTATATTTTGGTTCATTTAATCCTGTTCATTCCGGCCATCTTATCATTGCCAATCATGTTTTAAATGAAACCCAGCTCGAAAAAATTTGGTTTATTGTTTCTCCGCAAAATCCATTTAAGGCAAATGCTACCCTTTTAAATGAATATGACCGGCTGCACCTTTTAAAACTTGCCACAGAAGAAGACCCCCGGATAAAAATCTCCGACATAGAGTTTGGTTTGCCAAAGCCGTCTTATACAAGTGTTACCCTGGCTCATTTACATGAAAAAAATCCAGAACATCAATTTTCTATTATAATGGGGAGCGACAGCTTTCAAAACCTGAATAAATGGAAGAACGCAGAATATATTATAGAAAATTATACTATTTATGTGTATAATCGTCCCGGATTTGAAATTCAGAATCAGGTAAATGCAAAACTCAATATTGTAGAGGCTCCATTACTACAAATTTCTGCCACTCAAATACGCCAATTAATCAGGGCAGGAAAATCGATCAGGTATATGGTACCTGAGAAAGTGAAAGAAGAAATTGAAAAGGGAAATTATTATAAATAGCAGATCGCTAAAAAAAATATCCTAATAGCATACATGCTGCAACAATTACCGGTGCTGGCATCCGGGTATAACAAAGTAATAAAAACGTACTTAGTATCACAGTCAGATTTAATGCACTGATGGTTTTTGCTTCAATCAATGAAATATCTTTCATGATATAAAATGTTGAAGCGATCATTATACCTATAACTGCAGCGTTAATCCCTTCAAGAGAGCGATAGACCACAGCATATTTTTTTAAATTATTCCAGATCGGGAAAAAGAAAAGCACCAATAATGCACTGGGTAAAAAAATGGCGACCATACCTATTAAACAACCAAGCAATTGCATGCCCGTTCTTTCTTGCGGTGTATTACCCATGTCTTTTAATGCCATACCCCCGGCAAATGCTGCGATTGAAAAAACAGGACCCGGAACAGCACGAACAATTCCCATTCCGGTATACATATCGTCTTTATCAATTTGTACAACATCCGGGTTTTTTTGTTTAATCGCTTCCGGTCTGATGCTGAATTGCTCATACATGATTGGCATTAAAACCTGTCCCCCGCCAAATACGAGGCTTCCCATCCGATAGGTATTCTCAAAAAGATTGATAGGCTTCCTGTTTGGCCATTCTTCTTTACGGGCTGTTTCACTGAT
>JAKFEJ010000340.1:0-4494 GCA_036675745.1 Chitinophagaceae bacterium
CCGGGTTTACTTTTAAGGTGCTATTAAAAAAATCAAGATCAATATAACAGACATCGGTTGGTTCTAATGCCGTTCCTGAAACAGGATAGATTGTATCAGTTCCAAGACCTCTGTGCCCTACAATATCACCATTCCTGGCAATTCTCAGGATCAGTTCTTTATCGTTATTCCAATGTTTATGTACTTTAACCAGGCCCGTATTAATAAAATACATGCCGGTCATCGTTTCTCCTTCTTTGAATAACAATTCTCCTTTTTTATAATGAAAACTTTTTCGGTTGCTATCAACTGCAAGTAGCCAATCTTTGAGACATTGCCTGCACAGGAGGCAACTTTGCAGGTCGCAGTTTTTTTTATTTTGCTTCATACCCGGTTTGTAAGTTAATTGCTGAAACAATATTAACCTGAAACGGGCATATAATTTTATTGTCTCTGTGAAAGAAGATGATTGTTTGCCTGTTGGTTTAGTTTTTCTTTTAATAATGATGGATGCAGACGAACCACTTCCCCTACAATAATAATAGCCGGGTTAGCGATAGAAGCGAACTCCGCTTTAAAAACAATATCTTTTACGGAACCGATCACCCATTTTTCTTCAGGGGTAGTGCCGTTTTGAATAATCGCAACCGGAGTATCCTGCTTGCCATATTCCCGGAAGATATCCATTATACCTTCCAATTTGCTCATCGCCATTAATATGATAACAGTAGCAGAAGATTGTGCAGCCAGTTTTATATCATTGGAAATATCACCGGAGCGGGTAGTGCCGGTAGTAACCCAAAAACTTTCAGCGAATCCACGATTAGTTAAAGGGATCATTTGCATTGCAGGTACTGCTAATGCACTTGATATGCCGGGAATGATCTTGACTTCAATACCTGCCTGCCGGGCAGCAGCTATTTCTTCCTGTGCCCTTCCGAATACAAAAGGATCACCGCCCTTCAGTCTTACTATATGACCATATGAGTTGGCATATTCCAGGATAAGCAAATTGATCTCATCCTGGGAAAGAGCATGGCAGCCATAACGTTTGCCTACAAATTGTTTTATAGCGTTTGGCGAAGCATAAGTCAATAGAGCTTCATTGGCCAGTGCATCATATAGTATAACATCGGCCTTTTCAATAGCCCGGATCGCTTTAATTGTAATCAGTTCCGGATCTCCGGGTCCGGCACCTACCAAGGATAAAAGGGACATTTTATAAATATTATAATAAATAATATATGAAAATTATTTTAGTATTTGATAAAAATAATAATTATTTCTTTATATTTATTATATAAATCATTATTAAATATGTTTTATTTCATCTGATTTGGTGAAATATATTATATAGATTTATTTTTAATACGATTGTTTGCCGCTATTCTTCTATTTTTTACACAAAAAATTTTAGTATGAAGATAGTGGTAGTTGGTAACGGAATGGTGGGGTATAAGTTTTGTGAAAAGCTTATTACTAAAAATGCTGCCCGGCAATTTGAGATTGTTGTTTTCGGTGAGGAAACAAGGCCCGCTTATGACCGTGTTCATTTAAGCGAATTTTTTGCAGGCAAATCGGCTAATGATCTTTCCATGGTTCCGGCCGATTGGTATACTTCTAATAATATACTGCTTCATCTTGGCGATCCTGTCCAGCGGATTGATCGCATCAATAAAACGATACATTCTCATCTTGGCATTACTGAGTCCTACGATTACCTGGTTTTAGCTACAGGGTCGTCTGCATTTGTACCGCCTATCCTTGGCGTGGAGAAAAAAGGGGTATTCATATATAGAACAATCGAAGACCTTGAATTAATGACCGGCTGGGCCAAAAAAGCAAAGAAAGGTGCCGTGATTGGCGGTGGTTTATTAGGGCTCGAAGCTGCAAAAGCAATGATTGACCTGGGTATTAATGATACGCAGGTTATCGAATTTGCTCCCCGTTTAATGCCCCGCCAGATTGATGGTGCCGGTTCAAAATTATTGCAATCAAAGCTGGAAGAGCTAGGTCTTACTATTCATACTTCAAAAAACACAGCGGCAATAACAGGAGAGGAAAGTATTAAAGGCATGACGTTTTCGGATAGCACCTCTATTGATGTTGATATGCTGGTGATCTCTGCAGGTATTAAACCAAGAGATGAGTTAGCAAGATCATGTGGCTTGGAAACAGGTCAAAGAGGAGGTATTACTGTAAATGAAAAAATGCAAACTTCTGATCCGGAAATTTTTGCTATAGGTGAATGTGCATTATATAATGGAATGATATATGGTCTTGTAGCTCCGGGTTATGAAATGGCTGATATTGTTGTTGACAACTTAACTGGCGGCGGAAAATCTTTTAATGGGTTTGATATGAGCACCAAGTTAAAACTGATTGGTGTTGACGTAGCCAGCTTTGGTGATCCGTTTACGAATGGCGATGATGTAAAAGCTATCGTTCTGGAAGATATGATGAAGGGTATTTATAAACGGATCAATGTAAGCGCCGATGGAAAACAATTGCTCGGTGGCATTTTGGTAGGAGATGCAGAGCAATACAATATGCTTTTGCAAACCTGCAAAAATAAAATTGTATTGCCACCCAATCCTGAAGACCTGATACTGGGTGCAAGAGGTGGAGCTGAAGGGGATGGCGGAGCAGGGGTATTAAGCTTACCTGATGATGCGTTGATCTGTAGTTGTGAAAGTGTTACCAAAGCTGCCATTTGTAATGCTGTGAATGAAAATAATTGTGACACGGTTGATGCAATAAAAAAATGTACAAAAGTAGGTACAGGTTGCGGCGGTTGTGTACCGATGGTGAAAGACCTGATGCTGCACAGCATGAAAGCGCAGGGCAAATATGTTAAAAACGTTCTTTGCGAACATTTCAATCATAGCCGCCAGGAGTTGTTTGATCTCGTAAAAATTCATGATCTAAAATCATATGATGAAGTATTGGATAAATTGGGCAGCGGTCATGGATGTGAAATATGCAAACCGGCTGTATCCTCTATCCTTGCCAGTTTGTGGAATGAAATGATCCTGAAAAAAGGGAATGCTACGGCGCAGGATAGTAATGATCGTTTTTTGGCTAACATACAAAAAGGCGGAACCTATTCTGTAGTGCCACGTATTCCCGGCGGTGAGATCACTCCTGATAAATTAATAGTGATAGGCCAGATCGCCAAACAATATAATCTCTATACCAAGATCACAGGTGGTCAGCGGATCGATATGTTTGGCGCACATTTAAATGACCTTCCTGAGATCTGGGCTCAATTAATTGAAGCCGGTTTTGAAAGTGGTCATGCGTATGGCAAAGCATTGAGAACTGTGAAGAGTTGTGTTGGAAGCACCTGGTGCCGCTTTGGTTTGCACGATAGCGTAAGTTATGCAATCAGGATAGAAGAACGTTATCGTGGAATAAGAGCACCACACAAAATTAAATCTGCGGTATCAGGTTGTATCCGTGAATGTGCGGAAGCGCAAAGCAAAGATTTTGGAATAATCGCTACGGAGAAAGGATGGAATTTGTATGTATGTGGCAATGGTGGCAGTAAACCTCAACATGCTTTATTATTAGCGACAGATCTTGATGATGAAACCTGTATAAAATACATAGATCGTTTTCTCATGTTTTATATAAAAACCGCTGATCCGTTGACAAGAACTGCAACCTGGCTCAATAAAATGGATGGCGGTATTAATTACCTGAAAAATGTGGTGATCAATGATAGCCTCGGTATGGCAACGCAATGGGAAAATGAAATGCAGTTATTGGTGGATAGTTATGAATGTGAATGGAAAGCGGCAATAGAGAACCCGGAGATCCGCAAACGTTTCAATCACTTTGTCAATGCGCCTGAAGAAAAAGATCCTACCGTGCAGTTTGATCCAATGCGTGAACAAAAAAGAGCGAAGGAGTGGAAGCCCTTGTCCACTAAAGGGGGATAAGGAAGTTTTATCCAGGGATTGATAAATATTAAATAAAAAAAGAAGCCCGGATCCTTAAGAAATCAATCTTGCCTAAAAAATCGCCTCTTCGATTGCCTGCCTTGTTGATAGTTCAACAAACTTTTTATTTTTTAACGATTGTCTGCTATATGAAAATAATAGCAATCATAAATTTTATAGCATAAAAATGAATGGTAAGAATAATATGAGAGGAATTCCTAACACCCCTTTAGGGGATGGGGGCATTACCTGGTTTTTAGCATGCCGTGTTGAAGATATGCCGGCTAATGGCGGTGTATGTGTAAAGTATAAGGATCAGCAGATCGCTTTATTCCATTTCACCCGACTGAATGAATGGTATGCAACCCAAAACGAATGTCCTCATCGTAATCAAATGGCATTGAGCCGTGGCATGATCGGTTCCCAGGGTGATGAACCTAAAGTGGCCTGCCCTTTTCACAAAAGAACATTTTCATTAAAAACAGGGGAATGCCTGAGCGGTGAAGATTGTTCTATTAAAACCTACGAAGTAAAGATAGAAGATGGAAAAGTGTTTATCGGAATCCAGGAG
>JAKFEJ010000410.1:0-4483 GCA_036675745.1 Chitinophagaceae bacterium
CAAGCGGCTTTCAACATATAATCAGGACAATACTTTGCTTTTAATCCCTGTGGCTTTAAACTCAGTGTTTCATATTCATCCGCATCATAAGCAGCCAGGCGATGATTGCGCATTACACGCAGCATGTGTTCCCTGTTTTCTTCATACCGGGGAAATGCACCTAATGATTTCGCCATCTCCGCTGAAGTTTTGTAAGCTGTGCCTGTCATAATAGCGGTAATAGCCCCGGCAATGGCTCTTGCTTCTTCACTATCATAAGGAATACCGCTAACCATCAACATAGTTCCCAGGTTGGCATAACCTAAACCTAATGTTCTGTATTCATAACTCAATTGTGCCACTTCTTTGGAAGGGAACTGCGCCATCAATACAGAGATTTCCAATACAACCGTCCATAAACGGCAATTGTATTCGTATCCTTCTACATCAAAATGATTGGTTGCTGAATCGTAGAACTTCATCAGGTTAGCGGATGCCAGGTTACATGCCGTATTATCAAGGAACATGTATTCGCTGCACGGGTTGGAAGCTCTTATCTCACCGCCTTCAGGACAAGTGTGCCATTCATTGATGGTAGTATTGTATTGGGTACCGGGATCGGCGCAACGCCAGGCTGCATAAGCGATCTGGTTCCACAATTCTTTTGCCGGTACTTTTTTCATTACACGGCCATTCATGCGACCTGTTAGTTCCCAATCTTCATTGTTTTTTAATTTATCAAAAAATAAATTGGGAATACGAACCGAGTTATTGGAATTCTGACCACTCACCGTTTTATAAGCTTCACCTTCATAATCGGATGGATAACCCGCATCGATGAGTGCAGCTACTTTCTTTTCTTCTTCTACTTTCCAGTTGATGAATTCTACTATCTCCGGGTGATCCAGATCGAGACAAACCATCTTAGCAGCACGACGGGTAGTACCGCCAGACTTAATAGCACCTGCCGCACGGTCGCCAATTTTTAAGAAACTCATCAATCCACTTGATGTACCGCCACCGCTAAGCTTTTCTCCTTCGCCACGCAGGTTGGAATAATTGGTACCTACACCCGAACCGTACTTGAATATTCTTGCTTCACGAACCCAGAGATCCATGATACCGCCATCGTTCACTAAGTCATCATCAACACTTAGAATAAAACAGGCATGCGGTTGCGGACGTTCATAAGCCGAGGTCGATTTTTTTAACTCGCCATCTTTCTGATCAACATAATAATGCCCCTGCGGTTTACCCGTTATACCATAGCTTTCATACAAACCTGTATTGAACCATTGCGGTGAATTGGGCACACACATCTGGTTTAAAATGCTATACACCAATTCTTCGTAAAAAACCTGTGCATCTTTTTCTGAGGCGAAGTAGCCGTATTTCTCTCCCCATGCTTTCCAGCAGTTGGCAAGACGATGAGCAACTTGTTTGGCGGATGTTTCTCTGCCCAGGCTTCCGTCAGGTTGAGGTACACCAGCTTTTCGAAAATATTTTTGCGCTAAAATATCCGTGGCGATCTGGCTCCATTGCTTCGGTACTTCTACATTATTCATTTCAAACATGGTTTCACCTGAAGGATTCCGGATAACAGAAGTACGGTAATCATATTCAAATTGGTCAAATACAGCAACAGCATCACTTGTATAGCGACGACGGAATTTCAATCCGCCCTGGGCGGAAGCCTGCTTTTTATTAGCCATAACAAACTATTTAATGGGTTAAGATTTGGATTACTGCCTTAGGTGGGAGGCGATTACGAAACTATTTTTTAATACCCTATTTTCCATCTCCATAATATGCACATTGTGTGGATAAGAAACACAGATAATGCCAGAGTTCTTTATGGTGGGGGATTAGGTGATTTTTGCACAATCAGAAACTATTTTTTGTGCATTTTTTGGTAAGCTCAACTGATACCATTAGAAAAAATCATTTCATTGTGAAGCTCAAGAAGCATGCGATTAATTTTTACTCCGGCATTGACCGGAATTTCTCAACTCGTATAACTATTTCACCAGGATCTAACCGAAGCCTATATAGCTAAGATGATTGAATCATTACTCCTGATGATGCCTTGCTCTTGTCGAAAAAATTTTCAACCTCCTTGCGATTAGAAAGAAAATATTGTCTTAATTCTTCAACATCCTTAAATACCAAACTTGTATCGGGAAGATATTTATAGAAAATAGAATCAACAACATAAAGTTTAATATGTCCAATCTTTTTTTTTCCGAAGTTTCTTTATGAACAAGTGTATTTTTTTATTTTGCTGTCTTGAAGAATTACAAGAAAGTAATAGAATGAAAAATAAAAATGAAATAAAAATTGTTCTCATACCAATGAATGATAAGTAAGCTTTAAAGAATCGGTACGAAAACCAACTGATTCTGCCGCTTCTACAATACCTAATAAGTTTACGCCTTCTTTGCCTATCTGTGTTTTTTCTCTTAATGTTTGTAATGAAATAGTGCGGCCGTAGTGCTTTGCAATCATGCGCAGGCAGGTGAGGTCGCAGTCCATGGCATCTAACTGTTTATAAAGAGGAAATAATTTTTCTCATTTAGAGTTTTAGATGTAAAAGTCCAATATCATTTGATTTTACATCAATTCAGGCTGACTGAATAATAGTATTTAAAATTTTGCTCACAACTTAACTTTGATTTTATTTCAATATCTTTTCTAATTCCTCCTCTAAGCCATCACCAAACAATCCTTTACCGATAATTTTTCCGGAAGGATCAATCAAAAAATTTTGAGGAATTTCACTTATTCTATAAAGTTTAGCCACTGAGTTTTCCCAAAATTTAAGATCTGAAAGATGTGTCCACGTTAGCTTATCTTTTTGAATAGCTGTCATCCATTTAATTTTATCTCCGGGCCGGTCTAATGATATACTTACAATAGTGAACCCTTTTTCTCTATACTTGTTATGAACTTTTACCAGGGTTGGATTCTCTCTTCTACAAGGACCACACCATGATGCCCAAAAATCCAATAGAACATATTTCCCTTTAAATGAATCAAAAGAAACCAGGTTACCTGATGTATCGCTTTGAGAAAATGGCGGTGCCATCATGTTTACACGAATAGCAAAAGATCCCATTTTCTTCTCTATTTTTCGTCCATAGTAAGATGCCTGTTCACCCGGGGATAGCGAAGAGTATATCCTTTTTATTACCTCAACATCATTATCAGAAAAAAAGTTGTGCATATTTAAATAGCTGCTAAGAGCATAAGGAACAACCAAAGAAGATGGATACGATTCCATATATTGAATGTACATGTTAGCAATAACCGCCCGTATAGAATCTATATCTCTTTGTATCAATGCCATACCTTGTTTATCGTTATCCTTCTCTTTTAATGAATAATCCTTAATTAAGGGATGCATTTGTTTGGAATAAGATTCCCTCATTATCTCCAACCTGTTAAATTCAATGTTTGCTTTAGACCCGGATACCTTCGCATTGCTAAAAGAATCCATTGAGGAGACTCTTACAATAGCTGGCTCAGTTAAAAAAACAAACATATTTTTTCCCTTTAAAGCATCAATATCATTAGGATTTTTTAAATATAAAGTAACTAAAGTAGTGTTACCCGTTTGAGATCTAAATTTATACTTCCCATTTATTACTTTTGAGCTATCCAATCCATTTTTACTACCATCTAAAAAAAAAGCATAAATGTAGCTAACAGGGTCTATCTTACCGGCTATTGAACCATTAATTATCAATTCCCCTTTTCCCCTTTTTCCCAAAATCGTTTGAGAAAAGGAAAGCAATGGTGTAATACTGAGAAATAATAAAAGCTTGTTCATAGTTGAAAAACATATTATAATGTAAAGATTTGAATGAATTTAAATATTTATTCCAATCTTTTAATTTTTAGCTACAACTTTTCTTTCCGCCAAAACTATTATCCGTCGGAAACCATCGTTCACAGGTATCACAGCTTGCCATACCGGCACTGTGTCCCTCTTTGCATTCGCATGAATATCCATCAACAGGAGCATCGCCACCCATAATATTTTTCAAATGCTGCTTAGTAAGTGTGCAGGAAAGAACAAGGCAACTAAGAAATTAAGAGAATTGAACAAACATCGCATTTTTGATTGTTATAGGAATTAAGGTAAACAATTTCGGATTGAATTAAATTCTCTTAAATACCCTGGCCCGCATATACTATAGCAGGGTTATCTTTCACCATACGTTATTCTACTAAAAAGATTTTGGTTACATTTCTTTGTAAATTAACCCTTTAAAAGCCAACATTTTTTCGCATTTTTGCAGGAACCCAACCGGTACCGGATGAAGTCAGCTATTTACCATTCAATAACAGAAAAGAAGAAGCAAGGGAAAAAATCTTTCGCCGTACTCATTGACCCCGATAAGGTTAATAAGTCTATGCTGGACGAATTGATAGGATTATCCGTTTCAGCAAAAGTGGATTACCTGCTGGTTGGCGGCAGTCTTGTTATTTCCAACCATTTGGA
>JAKFEJ010000063.1:0-4482 GCA_036675745.1 Chitinophagaceae bacterium
GAACCTGCTGTCTGACTGATGGCCACACCTACAGATGGATAGCCATCGGTAGTAGTGGTACTTGCATAGCTCATGGCGCCAAGTTCAATTCTTGCCACATCTTTTAACCGCAATATCTGGCCACTTCCGGCAGAGCGGATGATCATGTCGCCAAATTCTTCCGCATTTTTTAAACGGCCCTTGTACTTTATAATATATTGGAAAGACTGATCGCCTTGTTCTCCGAACTGTCCCGGCGCAGCTTCAATATTTTGTTCAGCGAGTATAGCATTGATATCAGAAGGCACCAACCCATAGGTCGCCATTACATCAGGCTTCAGCCAAATCCGCATGGAATAATCCATTCTCCCGAATGCTGATGCTTCACCTACACCCGCTACACGTTTTATTTGTGGTACCAGGTTGATCTCCGCATAGTTTTGCAAAAAGGTTTGATCGTAAGCCGGGTTCACACTATATAGTGAAAAGATAACAAGGTTACTGCTCTGGCTTTTCCTGGTGATCACACCTGAACGTGTTACTTCCTGTGGCAAAAGTGGTGTAGCCAATGCGACACGATTCTGCACGTTTACAGAAGCCAGGTCCGGATCAACACCTAATTTAAAATTTACAGTGATCCTTGCCGATCCATCGTTGCCGGCTGAAGAGGTCATATACGTCATGCCTTCTACACCGTTGATCTGTTCTTCCAGCGGAACTACCACACTATTCAAAACCACATCAGCGTTTGCGCCCTGGTAAGAAGTAGATACAACAACTGTTGGCGGTGCTATTTCGGGATATTGAGAAACAGGTAAAGAAGTAAGGCCTAATACACCCAGTATTACAATAAGAATAGAAATAACGGTTGATAATACTGGTTGCTCTATAAATCGGTTAAACATAAATTTCTATTCAATTATTTTAAATACTAACTGCCCACTCTTTTCACTTTTTATTTCTTCTCACTCACCACTCCCCACTCATCTTTCACCCTTCTCACTTTTCAGTTCATGGCGTTCATCTTAAAAACACTATCTGTATTTACTTGTCTCGGTTTGATCGCCATGTTTTCCCGCAGGCCGGCTACACCTTCCAGTACGATTTTATCACCAGCTTTTAAACCTTCTTCCACAACAAAATACCGGCCGCCGCTATTCGGCCTGATCTTTATTTCAACACTTCTTACTGTTGCGGAATCGCTTACCAGGTAAACAAATTTCTTTCCCTGTATTTCATACGTTGATTTCTGAGGCACAAGAATAGCGGTATCAATGGTAACCGGAATTCTCACCATACCGCTACTACCGCTGCGTACAATATTTTTTGGGTTGGGAAACGTGGCTCTTACCTGTACAGAACCCGTTTCTGTATTGATCAATCCGCTGGCTGTTTCAATATGCCCTTTTTCGGAAAACTCATTTCCGTTTGCAAGGACAAGTGTAACCGGTGGAATGGATTTTAATCTTTCTTCTGTTGTAGCACCTTTTATAGTAGTAGCAAATTCCAAAGCCTGTTTTTCATTGACAGAAAAATAGGCGTAGATATTGCCAACGTTGGAAACAGTAGTAAGCGGCAATGCGGTATTACTGCTTACCAGGCTTCCAATTTTATAGGGAAGTGTACCGATCATTCCATTCACAGGACTTGTTATCATCGTGTAACCAAGGTTGGTTCTTGCATTCACTAACGTAGCTTGTGCTTGTGCCAATGCCGCCTGGCTTGATTGCAATTTAAATTCAGCAGACTCCAGTTCGTACCTGCTGATAATATTTTTTTCAACCAATGGACGTACTTTATTGACTTCCATTTCTGCGGAATTTACATTGGCTTGCGCAATTTTGATATTGGCCTGCGCCGTTCTTACATCCTGCTCATATTGAGGAGCGAGGATCTGGAACAAACGCTGACCTTTCCGCACAGTAGCGCCTTCATCCACGAATATTTTTTCTATATACCCATCTATTTTTGGTCGGATCTCCACGTTTTGCTGTCCCTCAATGGTAGCGGGATAATCACTGTTTAATGTTGTGCTGCGTGCTGCGATAGTGATTACCGGGTAGTCTTTTACCTGGTTGGCTGCTGCACCTGCTTTTTGATCTTTACCGCCGCATGAAACGATTGTTGCCAATCCTGGAAAAGCAAGAAGCGATAAAATGATATTTTTTTTACTCATATAATCAGGATAGATAATTCGAAACCATTTTTTGTTTTAAATATAAAAATTGACAGTGCTCAACCCTGCAAAATCCGGAGAAAGCAACTATAACCAATATAAAGGCAATTAGTTCAGGATGAAGCATTAAAAATTTATTAATCCCTAGTAAAATATTTTCCACTGTCAGATTTTAATCAATATAATAATGAACCCAATTCTTTTTTTTTGCCTTAAACAATCGTTTGCACTTTATTTTTTTATGGAATAGTAATAAAAATTGATTTTCTTTTTTCCGGCTTCAGGTTTTTTGTCCTGTGGCCTTTTCCTTCTGTATCTTCTAATAAAAGAACATCCCCTGCTTTGAATTGTCTTTTCTCTCCCAGGGTGGTTTCAATTTCTATTTCTCCATCTATAAGAATTAAATATTGCTTTTGCGGGGCATTATGAAAATCATAATCATAAGCTGGTTCCACTTCACGGAAAATAACTGATGATACAGGCATTCCTTCCGATAGTTTCCCGATCTCACCCGCATCTTTCAATGGGATCGAAATTTCTTCAAACCTTGTATCACCATTTTCATCACTATATACTCTTGTTATGGGAAACATATTTTTTTAATTGTTGATTGGTTATGCTTTAAATACAAGTTTATTAGCTAATTCAATTTCATCCTGGCTGATGGTATGTCCCATATTATCATATATTTTCTCCGTAACAGATGCATTCATGGATTTTAAAATATTCGTGCTGGCATATACTCTTTCTACCGGTACATGCGGATCAGGATTGCTGCTGCCAATAAAAACAGGCGTTCCATTAAAATCGCCTTTATAATTTTCAGGATAAATTTT
Source organism: Chitinophagaceae bacterium (assembly GCA_036675745.1). Classification (GTDB taxonomy): domain Bacteria; phylum Bacteroidota; class Bacteroidia; order Chitinophagales; family Chitinophagaceae; genus Terrimonas_B. The sequence continues at coordinate 2,992 of JAKFEJ010000063.1, forward strand.
ATCGCCGATCAATCCACCGGTGAATGCTGCAACGCCGCCATACTTTGTTGCATTGCGGGTAACAAATTCTAAAGTCAAACAAGCGCCTTGTGAAAAACCAAGGAAATAAATTTTTTCCGCAGCGATCCCTTGTGCAATTATATCATTCACCACTTCTTTCAAGACTGCCAGGGCGGATGATAGCCATGGCTCATTTTGCACAGGCGGCGCCATAAACGAATACGGGTACCACGTATTACCTGTTGCCTGCGGAGCCAGCAATGCAAAGTCTTTTACCTGCAAATGAGCGGCGAGTGAAAGTATATCTTCCGCACTGCCACCACGTCCATGGATCATGATCAACACTTTTTCAGCTTCTTTGATATTCTTACCGGCCGCTACTATCTTTTTAGTATGTGCATTATTTGTATGGGTCATTATTAATAGTTATAGGAATTAATGTTTTTTCTAATTCGGTTCTTCGTGGTTCAAAAATGATAAAACAAATAACTGCTGTCATGAAGATACCTCATGACAGCGCTGGTGGGGCCGGTCCTGTTCCTGCCGGTTTTGATTTGTCAACGGGCAAAGGAATAAATTCATGGTTGTCTGTTGGCGGCAGAATGATCCTTCCCTCTTTCCAGTCGGCCTTTGCCTGTTCAATTCTTTCTTTACGGGAAGAAACAAAATTCCACCAGATAAACCTTTCGCCCAGCGGTTCGCCGCCCAGCATCATGATCGTTGATTTTTCTTTTGACAAGATCACCGGATCAACGCCGTTTTTGAAAACAAGCATCTGACCTGGTATATATATTTTCCCTGAAACTTCGATGCTTCCTTTAGCCACATAAACGCCACGTTCTGTATGCTCCTGCGGCAGTCCAAACCGGGCCCCTTTTTCGAGCTCAACGTGGAGATAGAATAATGGAGAATGTGTCTTCACATTATTCTTCAATCCGAATGCATTACCGGCAATCAAACGCATCCATACACCAGTATCGGTGAATACGGGCAAAGCATCCGGTTTGTAGTTATCAAAAACGGGCATTGACTCTTCATCTTTTTCCGGGAGAGCTACCCAGGTCTGGATCATTTCCAGCGAACCGCCGGCCAGCATGGCCGGGTCTTCGAACCTTTCTGAATGAGAAATGCCTTTTCCTGCAGTCATCCAGTTTACTTCTCCCGGCAATATCACCTGCTCGGCGCCGGTGCTGTCGCGATGCGTGACCTGCCCGCCGAATAAATAACTGACGGTAGATAACCCAATATGCGGATGCGGCAGCACATCCATCGTTTTTGCTTTTGAAGAAACTATATCAACCGGTCCGGCATGGTCCATAAAAATAAAAGGGCCGACCATTCGCCTTAGTCTGAACGGAAGAATCCTTCGCACATCCATGCCGGGTGCCAATGATGCTTTTCGTGCTTCGATAACCAGGTCTAACATGACTTATTATTTTGTTGATGAAATAAAAATCTCCACTGAATGATTGAATTTTAAAAATATTCAAA
>JAKFEJ010000062.1:0-4482 GCA_036675745.1 Chitinophagaceae bacterium
AATGTATATGATATGAGATTGGTGCAACATGAAGATGGCTGGATCTACGGATTGTTTTGTACAGAGCGTCGTGATCCGGATGCAAAACCAGGGGATCAGTCTGCGGCTATTGCACAATGCGGTATTGCCCGTACAAAGGATCTGGTAAACTGGGAACGGCTTGCTGATCTTAAAACAAATTCGCCGCAACAACGCAATGTAGTATTGCATCCGGAATTTGTAAAAGGTAAATACGGATTTTATACCAGGCCACAGGATGGTTTTATTAATGCAGGTAAAGGAGGCGGTATTGGTTTTGGGTTAAGTGAATCCATAGCAAATGCTGAAGTAAAAGAAGATGTAATCGTGGATAGAAAAGTGTATCATACAGTATATGAATTAAAAAATGGATTGGGACCGGCGCCCATTAAAACAGAACAGGGTTGGTTACATCTTGCACATGGTGTACGCAGCACGGCCGCGGGACTACGTTATGTATTGTACCTGTTTATGACCGATCTGAAGGAAATAACCAAAGTCATTTATCAGCCTGCCGGGTATTTCATGGCTCCTGAAGGCGATGAAAGAGTGGGGGATGTTTCCAATGTTTTATTCAGTAATGGCTGGATACTCGATGAAGACGGAACGGTATTTATTTATTATGCTTCATCGGATACCCGTTTACATGTATCTACTTCTACATTAAAGCAGTTATTGGATTATGTGATCAATACACCGCCGGATGGTTTTCGTTCTGCTGCATCAGTAGAAACATTGATAAGTGTTATTGAAAAAAATAAATTGATCACTGATAACCCCGTAACAATTGATAAAATGTTTTCACCTCAGTATTCTGATAGAATATTTAAAAAGGGAAAGTGATACCAGACCTGATACTTTTAAAGAAGGAGCTTCAGCAGGAGCTGGCTAATATTCTTCAGTACTGGATGCAGCATACCGTAGATGAACAGTATGGCGGGTTCCATGGAAAAATTAATAATAATAATATTGTTGATAGCAATGCACCTAAAGGCCTTGTACTGAATGCACGGATATTATGGGCTTTTTCTGCAGCATATAATCAAACGAAAGAAATAAAGTGGCTGGCTATTGCTGACAGGGCTTATCAATATCTTATTGCGCATTTCCTGGATAAAGAGTATGGGGGATTTTATTGGGCAATTGATAAAGCCGGAAACATAATTGATGGGAAAAAACAAGTGTACGGCATTGCATTTTGCCTGTATGGCTTTTCAGAATATTACAGGACAAGGAATGATGCCAAGGTATTGCAGCAGGCTATCGATTGTTATACCTGTATAGAACAATACAGTTTCGATAAAGATAAAGGCGGTTACCTCGAAGCGTTTACAAGAGACTGGCAACCCATTGATGATCTTCGTTTAAGTACAAAGGATGCCAATGAGAAAAAAACAATGAATACCCATTTGCATGTGTTGGAAGCCTACGCCAATCTTTACAAAGTATGGCCGGATAAGCAACTTGGCAATAGCATAACATTACTGGTTGAAAATTTTATAGAGCGCATCGCCGATAGCAATACCGGGCATCTTCATTTATTTTTTGATGAACACTGGCAGGTTAAAGAAGAGATTATTTCCTACGGTCATGATATAGAAGCGTCGTGGCTGTTGCTGGAAGCCGCTGAAACAATCAATGATGATAAGTTGATAGAAAAAGTTAAGAAGCTGTCTTTAAAAATGGCTGTTGCCGCAGCAAAGGGATTGGATACAGATGGCGGGTTGTGGTATGAAATGGAGCATGGCAAATTAGTCAGGCAAAAACATTCATGGCCCCAGGCCGAAGCTATGGTTGGATTTTTTAATGCATGGCAATTAACCAATGATGAAAAATACCTGGATTATGTATTAAACAACTGGCAATTCATACAGCAATATATAATAGATAAAAAAAGGGGGGAATGGTTTTGGGGCGTGAACGCTGATCATTCAATAATGGAAGGCCAGGATAAAGTTGGTTTTTGGAAATGTCCGTATCACAATACCAGGGCATGTATGGAAATCATCAAAAGAATTAAGCATCAAATTCATTAATAAAATGGATCGTATGAAATGAGCCATGATAATGCTGATCACCAACCGTGATGATTATTTGGCGAATTCCATTTGGCTAAAAAACAATAAAAATAAACAAATGAAAACATATTTTGTCAACTGCCTGCTTGCTGTGTTTATAGCAGGTCTGTTCACAAACTGCAAAAAAAGTAACACGGAAACACCATCCCCGCCGCCGCCACCACCTCCGCCTGGCGATACAATTATAGTTCCCGGTGCAGATCCGCCGGTAGCCAATACAATCGGCTTTTTTTTGGATGACTGGCAACCCAGGACATTTACCGCACCGGCTTATGTTGATGCCGCCATTGCGACAAGTGCTACCAATACTGTAACGGTGGACGCTACTTCTATCATTACAAAAATTCCACTTTCTGAATTTGGCCAGAATGCAGTTTGGTGGATGGGACCTGTTGCCAATGAGCCAAAGTTTATTGACCCCATCACAAAACTTCATCCGCATATTATCCGCTTCCCGGGCGGAAGTACAAGCGACGTGTATTTTTGGAATGCGGAACAGGGAGTCAATCCACCTGGTGCACCTGCATTGATAGCAGACGAATTAGGGGTTAAAAAGGATCCAAGTTATATTTATGGAAAATCAACGTACAACTGGCAATGCAACCTGGATAATTATTACGCCATGCTGCAGCAAACAAATAATAAAGGAATTATTACTATCAATTATGGCTATGCGAGATACGGAACCGGTCCCAACCCTGTAGCCGCCGCTGCGCACCTTGCCGCTGATTGGGTACGTTATGATAATGGACGAACAAAATTGTGGGAAATAGGTAATGAAAACTTCGGCAGTTGGGAATGGGGCTATCGTATTGACCCGGCTTTAAATAAAGATGGTCAGCCGGAATATATAACAGGTGCATTGTATGCACAGCATTTTAAAATTTTTGCCGACTCTATGTACAAGGCCGCTGCCGAAATTGGAAGTAAAATTTATATCGGAGCCGTGGCTTATGACTCCCCCGCAACCGAACCGTGGCAGACCAATGCAGTTAAAACATGGAATACGGGTATGATGACAGGCATCAGTAATAAAGCTGATTTTTATGTGGTGCACAATTATTTTACGCCGTATGATCAGAATTCAAATGCCGCTGTGGTGTTGTCATCTGCATTAACTGTACCGCAAACGATGATGGATTATATAAAACAAACATTGCAAACTAATGGTGCAGCTATTAAGCCCATAGCAATGGATGAATGGAATATGTGGGCGAAAGATTCAAAACAACAGGTGTCTAATACAAGCGGCGTCTTTGCAGTTTTGGTATTGGGTGAAGCAATAAAAAACAAGTATGGTATGGCGGCCCGCTGGGATCTGCTCAACGGTTGGGCTAATGGAAACGATCATGGCCTGTTTAGCGCAGGTGATGAACCCGGCATTGGTAAATGGAGTCCACGTCCAAGTTTTTATTATATGTATTTTTTTCAAAAAATGTTAGGCGATAGAATGGTGACGAGCTCAGTAACCGGAAACAGTACTATTAAAGCTTATGCATCTACTTATTCATCCGGAGAGGTAAATGTTACGATAGCCAACACTTCATCATCGTCTCAGAATGTAGAAGTAAAAATGAAGAATTTTTATAGCGGTAAGCGGTTTTATTGGTATAGCCTGGAAGGCGGTAATGATAATGGTGAGTTTTCCAGGAAAGTTTTGATCAATGGCAGCGGGCCCACTTTAGATGCAGGGGGCCCTGTTGACTATGCTACACTAAAAGCCCGCTCGGCATTTACAGCAAATGGTATAAAAATTACAGTGCCGGCAAGGGGAATAGTAGTAATGTCTGTTGACAAAAAATAAAATGCGTAAATTCATCTGATCTGTATTAAAAATGACCAAATGAAAAAAATAATCTTTCTTCCAATCTTACTGGTATTAATTTCTATGACAACAGTTAAAAAAACAAAAATTGTTTTCTTCGGCGATTCTATTACACAGGCCGGGGTAAACAAAGGCGGATATATAGATCGCATACAGAATTTTATTAGCCAACGATCATTGCAGGAAAAGTATGAGTTGGCCGGTGCAGGCATCGGCGGCAATAAAGTATATGATCTCTACCTGCGTATGGAAGACGATGTACTGGCAAAAGATCCGCAGGTAGTAGTGATATATGTTGGTATTAACGATGTCTGGCACAAAACTTCACACGGCACGGGAACTGACCTTGATAAATATGAAAAGTTTTATGTAGCGATCATCAAAAAATTACAGGCAAAAGGTATTAAGGTAGCCGTTTGTACGCCAACGGTTATCGGTGAAAAGAAAGACAATGCCAACCCGCAGGATAAAGATCTGAATACTTATTCGGAAGTTATCCGTCGTCTCGCTGCTACTTATAATTGTACATTGATCGACCTGCGGAAAACTTTTGCTTCGTAT
>JAKFEJ010000506.1:0-4475 GCA_036675745.1 Chitinophagaceae bacterium
TGGTAGGAACCAGGATGTATTTTAAACTTACTCTCTTTTACGTAGTCTTACGGCAAATCATGATTCATGCCATTGGCTAACCAGTTAAAAAATCAACACCTTTTATGGCGGGCAGGGTTTGGTGCCGCCGTTGAGCAACTCGGCGATCTCTCCGGTTTTTCTCCGCAACAATTTTATAAAGCCCTTGTAAAAGCTTCTGATAAAAAGCCTGTTTATATTAATGTGGCGGATGATTACCTGCAGGGATTAATGATGGGCATCGACCAGGTAGGGCGGGTACAGCAAAAAGAATTATCAACTGAAGAAAAGAAAAGAAGACAGCAAAAGAACAGGGAGGGGGTAAGAAACCTGAATCTTTATTGGCTGAAGGAAATGGTGAACAGCAGTGCCCAGTTGAGGGAAAAAATGGCTTTTTTCTGGCATGGGCATTTTGCATGCCGCAATCTGAATGTTTTTTATCAGCAAGGCTTGTTGGATGTAATACGCCGCAATGCGTTGGGTAATTTTGGTGAGTTGTTGAAAGAAGTTTCCAAATCTGCTGCTATGCTGAATTTTTTAAATAACCAGCAAAACAGGAAAGGTCATCCTAACGAAAACTTTGCCCGTGAGGTGATGGAACTATTTACCCTGGGTCGCGGCCATTATACAGAACATGATATCAAAGAAGCTGCAAGAGCTTTTACAGGATGGGCGGCTAATGCAAAAGGGGAATTTATTTTCAGGAAATGGCAGCATGATGATGGTAAGAAAACTGTATTGGGACAAAGCGGCGATTTTGAAGGAGAAGATGTACTGGATATATTACTGGAGCAAAAGCAAACAGCAAAATTCATTTCAAAAAAGATCTACCAGTTTTTTGTAAATGATCAGCCTGATACGGAAAAGATAGAATGGATGGCTGAAAGATTTTATAAAAACGACTATGATATTAGTAAACTGATGGAAGATGTTTTTACGAGTGATTGGTTTTATGACGAGAAGAATATCGGAACCAAAATAAAATCACCGGTAGAATTACTGGCAGGTATCCAGCGTATGCTTCCGATGACCATTGAAAACGCTGAATCATTGATCGTATTGCAACGGCTGTTGGGCCAGATGCTTTTTTATCCGCCCAACGTAGCGGGCTGGCCAGGAGGCAAAACCTGGATCGATAGCAGTACGCTGATGATGCGGATGCGCATACCGCAACTGATCAATGACGAGGATGAAATGAATGTTAATCCTAAAGATGATGATGATCAGATGATGGGAAGACCCACAGCAGAGCCCGGCATGAATGATTCTCCTGCGTTGGCGAAACCGAAAGCTAAGAATAAGAAGGCAGGCAAAGGTGCAAAGCCTATCAATGCAGACCTTGACTGGAAGCTTTATGTCAGTCATTTTGAAAACACGGAAAGAGAGAAATTGATAAATAATATTGCAGGGATCTTATTACAAACAAAAACGGCTGTCGGGGCTGATATTATCAAAGGATATTCAGATGAAAGTGGCAGGGAAAGTTTTATTAAATCGGCAACGATACAGATAATGAGTACACCGGAATACCAACTTTGTTAGAAAGCCCCTGTCCCCTAAAGGGGAACTTAGGTGGAAGACAGCAACGGGTTTTAAAAGTTCTTTAATCAATAATTATTTTAACAATAGTTCGCTCACTGCTCTTGGGTTTGTGTGTTAGGAACGTAGTTCGGAGCCGATGTGAGTGTTTCAAAATTTCCCTCCAGGGGGATGGGGGCTTCATATGATACGTAAAGAATTCATCCAGGTCGGTTCGCTGGCGACAGCATCGCTGATGCTTCCAAAATTTTTGAAAGCATTTGAAGGAAAAGCTATGGTGCCTGCCGGTAATAAAGTAATCGTGGTATTGCAATTAAGTGGAGGTAATGATGGTTTGAATACCGTTATCCCGGTAAGAAATGATCTTTATTATAAAGCGAGGCCCAGATTAGGAATTGAGAAGGCAAAAGCTTTATCGCTTACTGATGAAGCAGGTTTGCATCCGGCTTTAAATAGTTTTAAAGAGTTGTATGACGATGGTAGTCTCGGTATTATTAATAGTGTTGGCTATCCCAACCCGGATCGTTCTCATTTTCGCAGTATGGATATTTGGCAAACAGCGAGTCAAAGCACTGAATATTGGAGCTCCGGTTGGGTGGGGCGTTATTTAGATGCTCAATGCAGTGGATGTGATAAACCGACTCAGGCTATCGAAATAGACGATGTACTTAGCCTTTCAATGAAAGGAAATAATATGAACGGAATTGCGGTAAAAGATCCAAAACGATTATACGGTACGGCTAATGAAAAATTCTTTCGTGATGTAATAAAGAATCACAAGCATGAGACAGGTGAGCAATCGGTGGATTATCTCTATAAAACGATGGCGCAAACACTCTCATCTGCTGACTATATTTTTAAACAAAGCAGGCTTCATCCTACATCAGCAGAATATCCAAAAACTGAATTGGGTAACAGCCTCAAAACAATTGCTTCATTGATCTATTCAGAAATTAATACAAAAGTGTATTATGTTTCATTGGGAAGTTTTGATACACATATTAACCAGGGTAATCAGCAACAACGGTTGTTTACAGAAATGAATGAGGCGGTAAAATCATTTGTAAAAGATCTGAAAACAAATAACCGGTTTGAAGATGTATTGTTATTTACGTTTTCAGAATTTGGCCGACGGGTTTCTCAAAATGCAAGTGGTGGTACCGATCATGGAACTGCTAATAATATGTTTTTGGTAAGCGGTGGGTTGAAACAAAAGGGAATGATCAACGCTATGCCTGATCTCAGTGATCTGCAGGAAGGCGACCTGAAATATAAAGTTGATTTTAAAAATGTGTATGCTACTATATTAAATAAATGGCTGCAGGCCGATGCGACTAAGATATTAGGCAATCAATATGAGTATATGAATTTTATTTAGAATATTCTGCTCCGTACTCTATAACCAAAAAGGTCCCGCAGATTGCAGGACCTTTCTTTATAGTGATTATTAAATCCAGTTAATTTTTCTTGCCTATAGCTATGCGGTAAAGTACAAAACCCATCAACGCAAAGAAAGCAACACCCAGCCATTTATACCCTTCGCCACCAAGCGCAGTTGTTAATCCATGTTCCGCATTCACATTTCCCAGGCTTGCACTCACAGCCGGAATAGATGAAAGTATTGCTACCAGCACCCCGGCTAATGCACCGCCGGCAACAAGGCCCGTTGCAAAAAGATTTCCTTTTCCCAGGTCTTCTTCTTCAGGCGCTATATGAATGTTTTTCTTTTTATTTCTCCATTCAATAATGCCGCGGATGGCGCCACCAATAAAGATGGGTAATGTAGTTGATAAAGGAAGATAAATACCAATCGCAAAACTTAGTGCTTTAATGCCGCATAGTTCTACTACAACGGCAATGAACACACCTACTAATACAAATTGCCAGTCGAGATTAAAAGAAAGAATTCCTTTGATCAGTGTTGCCATCAAAGTACCCTGCGGTGCCGGATATTTATCGGTGCCAATAGCATGGTGAATATTCTGTGCTACCATTTCCGCAGTTGGCTGATCCAGAATTTTAATAGTAGCACCAATAGCCAATGATGAAACAATAGCGCCAACAAACAAAGCTATCTGCTGATTCCTCGGAGTAGCGCCAACTAAATATCCTGTTTTTAAATCTTGTGAGGTGGCGCCTGCATTGGCTGCCGCGATACAGATCATACTGCCTACTACCAGGGCCATTGGTTCATAAATATGGCCGGTCCATTTTACCATGATAAAGATCAAACAGGTTCCCATCAATGTAGCGATAGTCATACCACTGATAGGACTATTGGATGAGCCTATCAAACCTACTATACGTGATGCAACGGTTACAAAGAATGCCCCGAAAATGATTACCAGTAATCCTAATAATAACTTGCTCCCAATATTTGTTCCCGGAATAAGCGTGTTGGGTAATAAGGCTATTACCAATAATAAAGCAAGGCTACCGATGCCCACCACTTTAATAGAAAGGTCCCTTTCAGTTCTTGGAACTTTTTCTTCATTCGCTCCATCAACCCCACTTTTCTTAAGCGAGCCGATACTTCCTTTAAAAGATGAGATGATAGTAGGAATGGTTTTGATCAGAGTAATAAAGCCACCGGCCGCTACAGCCCCGGCGCCGATCTGGCGGATATACGCTTTATAGATTGCATCAGACCAACTTGCAAAGTTTTGTGTGGCCGGATCCCATCCAAAACTACCACCGGGTTTAGTTATATCTGCCAGGTAGCCAATCTTTGCCAGTTGTTCTGCTATCACACTTGCATCTACAAGTGATGCGAGCAAAGGGATCATTACAAACCAGCTTAATACTCCTCCTGCTACCAGCACACCGGCTATTTTTGGGCCGATGATATAACCAACGCCCATATATTCAGGAGTGATCTCACCACTAACTCTTGCCGATGGAAAAATTTTGTTGGCCTG
>JAKFEJ010000127.1:0-4464 GCA_036675745.1 Chitinophagaceae bacterium
AACGATTATCTCCGTATCAATACATTGAAGTTTTATAATTATGATAAAAAGATAGAAAGGGCATTACACAGCAATCCTTCCGCTATCAATAATTTGTTATACCGTTCTTATGGGAATGAAACAAGTGATTTTGAGGAAGACACTTATCTCGATATGTATATTTATCAATGCGGGAAAAAATGGGGTAAAAAAGTAGCGGGAGTAGAGAAATATGGCGAAAGTATGAAACTGATGATGGAAGCTTATAAAGATGCAGCCAAAGACAGGAATATTAAAGAAAGAAGTTATGACAACGAGGATGGTTATTCATCGAATAAATTGCAGGAAGCTTATCGCAGCGGCAACCTTGACTGGCTTGATTCCATCAATAAATACAATAGTTTTTCAGCAGCCTTTGATGAAAAATTTTTATACAAACGAAATGAGATCCAGGCATCTTCCATTGATTCAATCCTTAAATCAGGTCAATCGCTTTTTGTGGGTGTTGGTGCAGCACATTTGCCCGGCAATCGTGGTGTTATTGAAATGCTTCGCCGTGAAGGGTACAGGTTGCGACCGGTTAAAATGGGTGCAAGAGATAGCCAGCATAAAAACCAGGTTGAAAAAGTAAGGGTGGCTGTTTCTTTTTTTACACAGGCGGCTGATGATGGTTTGTATAAAGTGGATATCCCGGGAAAGTTTTACAAGTTTGGTGAAGAGCCTGGCCTTGATCAGCGTCAATATGCTGATATGGCGAATGGTAGTTATTATATGGTTACCCGTATAATGACAAATGCCTGGATGTGGGGACATAGTACAACAAGAGTGAGCAAGATCGTAGATAGCTTGTTATACGAAAATATTCCCGGGAAAATTGTCAATAAAACAAAGATTACCCGTAATGGATATAGTGGCATTGACCTCACTAATAAGACCCGGCGTGGGGATATACAACGCTATAATATTTTTATAACTCCGTTTGAGGTAATTATTTTTAAGATGAGCGGCACCGGCGAGTATGTAAAGAATGGAGAAGAAGCAAAAAAGTTTTTTGGAAGTATCCGCCTGAAAGAATATAAACCAGCAGAGCCTGTTGCCGGTGTATGGAAAAAATTTTCGCCCCCATATGGAGGATTCAGTATTGATCTGCCACATGAACCGTATACCGGTAATGATGGTAGCTGGATCTATGATGCGGAGGATAGAAGCAGCAACACGAAATATCGCATTATCCGTACCGATATTCATAATTATCATTTTGCAGAAGAAGATTCATTTGATCTTGGCTTGATGGCAGAAAGTTTTGAATCGTCTGAATTTATTGATAAACTGGAAACAAGAAAACAAACCACCTATAAAGGCTACCCGGCATTGGAATGCCGGTACAAAGACAAGAATGGATCTGTTTACCTTACAAGGTTTATCATACAGGGGCCTCATTATTATACACTGGTAGCGCATGGTAACCAGGAAACTGTTATGAACAGGTTCCTGAATTCATTTGAAATAAAACCATTTAACTATTCCGTGTCAAAACAACGGCAGGATACGGCGCTTTATTATACGGTGAAAAGCCCCGTATTTCCTGAAATTCAAAAGGAAAAATTGGATATTCCCCGTTATAACTATTCGGCAGACGATGCGGATGATCCATCAGAAACCGATTTGCTGGAAAACGGAGCATTTCGAAGTAAGGTAATAGCTAACGATACTACAGGTGAAAAAATATTTGTTTCTTTCTTCAAAATGCAACGATATAGTTATATAAAAGATACTACGCTGCTGGAAAAAGAAAATCAAAATACTCTTTTTGGAGATTCATCCGGAATAATAAAGCTGAAAAGAAAATATGAGCTACCAAACCGAATGAAAGTATGGGAAAATATTATTACTGATACCGGCAGCAGCCGGACAATCTGGAGTAAAACATTTTATAAGAATGGAATTGGTTATGCCATCATTACACAATCGGATACGCTGAGCAAACCCAGTAGTTTCGTGCAATCTTTTTTTGACAGTTTTGCACCGGTTGATACATTGCAGGGCACTGATCCCTTTTCAAAAAAATCCAATTTATTTTTTGCTGACTTCATGAGTAGCGATAGCGTTGCTCATAAAAGAGCAGTCAAAAATATTTACGCGGTAAAACTGGATTCCAGTGATTTACCACAACTAAAAAAGGCGATCTCTTTTCTTGATTGGAACGAAAAAAAATACCTGGATACTAAAAAAACGCTGATTGGTAAACTGGATGATATACCAACAAAGCAGGCTGCCGATTATCTTAAAGAGCTATTCTATGCGGCCGGTGATACATTGGACCTGCAGCATACGTCACTTGAAGTATTGTTGCAACAAAAAACACAATATGCTTTTAACCTGTTTCGGGATATAATGATCAATGAACCGCCGGTGCTGAATATCAGATCCGGTAATGGCTACTTTGATTCACCACTATTTAATAACGAAATGAAAGTGTTAGGAAGAAAATATAGTTATGATAATGGTAGTTTCCTGGATGAGCTTCAGGACTCGTTGAAATTGACAAAAACAATTCTTCCCGGCTTGTTGCCTTTAATAAATCTTGATGATTATAAGAGCAGCATGATGCAATTGCTGGCAGAGATGGCGGATAGTAACCTTATAAATCAAAAAGATTATGAAATGTATTTCACTAAATTTTTGATAGAAGCCAAACAGGAATTGAAAAAACAGGCTATCGCTGAAAAACAAAGAGCTATTGAGAAAGCCGAACAAGGCAAGGAGGATAAAGAGAATACGGAATCCCTTTATGGAAAAGAAGAGGAAGATAATTCCGGAAATGAAAAAATCCGGCTGTATGCTACTTTATTAATACCTTATTGGGAAGCCAGCCCTGCCGTACAAGCCATGTTTAAACAAACTCTTTTGTCGACAGATAAAAGGCTGAAATATAATACGATGATTTTACTGCTGCGCAACGACAGGCCTTGCCCTGACAGTTTGGTAAAATATTTTGCCGGCATTGATGATTTTCGGTATGAATTGTATAAAGACCTTAAAGTTATCGGCAAGGAATCAAAGTTTCCGGCTGTGTACAATCATCATATCGATCTGTCTAAAAGTAAATTACTTGCAGAGAAAATTGTTGATAAACCTGATTCGCTGTTATATGTTGATAGGCTGGCTGCTGAAGTAAAAGACAAAAAAGGCTTTGTTTATTTCTTTAAATATAAAGCCAAAAAAGATGATGCAAGCTGGAAGATAGCTACAGTAGGGCTTGTTCCGGAAAAACCTTCGCAGTTTGAATTTGCAGGGAAAGAAAGAAAACCGGCAGGATATGCCTACCTGTATAATAATTCAAATTCACTCAACTACAATTTTACCGGCTATAATGATACAAAGATCAAGGACGATGAAGCAGTAATTGATCAGTTAAAAAAAGAATTAAAACGGATGCTTTACTCCCGTAGGAAAAGCGCTAAAGAGTTTTATGAAAAATCTGGTAACGAAAACTATTATACCAGCGCTGCAATTGACTACGAAGAGGATTGACTGATCATGCCCGCCTGTCCGGTAGACAGGCCTTTTGGTATAGAAGCGATGAGTTTTTTAGTGTATGCTGAGACGGGGTTAAAATAAATATCATCAGCTTTTCCGCTTTCTTCTATTTTTCCTTTGTTCATCACTATGATCCGGTCGCTGATATAGCGGACAACGGAAAGGTCATGCGAAATAAAAATGATTGTAAAACCGAATTCTTTTTTCAGGTCAGATAATAAATTCAATACCTGCGCCTGTACACTTACATCCAATGCCGAAACAGATTCATCGCAAACAATAAAAGAAGGATTAAGGGCCAATGCACGGGCAATAACGATCCGCTGGCGCTGACCGCCGGAAAACTCATGAGGATAACGGTTGAAATGTTCAGCTCTCAGATCAACTTTTTCCAAAAGGTCGATCACCTTTTCTTTTCTTGCCTTATCGGTAGAATGAATATGATGTACTTTCAGCGGTTCGGCAATTGCTGACCCGATAGTTAACCGTGGATTAAGGGAAGAGTAGGGGTCCTGGAAAATAATTTGTACTTCTTTACGTAACGAACGGAGCTCGTCTTTTTTCTTTGCTGTAAGATCAATGCCGTCATAAAATACTTTGCCGGATGTGGGTTCTATCAGTCGCAATAATGTTCTTCCTAATGTTGTTTTACCACAACCGCTTTCACCTACCAATCCCATTGTTTCACCTTTATATATTTCAAAACTGACATCATCTACCGCTTTAGTGTAGTCAAGAACTTTTCCTAAAAAAGATTTTTTGGATGGGAACCAGACAGAGAGTTGTTCTGCACGAAGCAAAACTGAAGCCGGAAGTACGAAGTCGGAGGCCGGAACGGTCGTTTCTGAAAACGAAGTCTGATGTCTGATGTCAGATGTCGGAATGGTCGTTTCTTGTTTCTGACTTCTGACTTCGGGCTTCTGACCTCCATCCTCCGACTTCTGA
>JAKFEJ010000435.1:0-4460 GCA_036675745.1 Chitinophagaceae bacterium
GCTATTTTCCTGTTTGAACTATCGGCGGTGTTTGGTAATATGGCCGAGGCCGATCCTTTTTTATTTACAGGGGCTGTAGCGGATCTTATACAAAAATCGGAATACTCCCCCATTGCATGTACAGGGCTGATGGATTCGTTTTTAAATTATTATGACCCGGAGATGGAGTGAGAATGGTGAGTGGGGAGTGGGGAGTAGCTAGTGGGGAGTGGGGAGCGGAAGCCTATTAACAGGTGTTACGATCCTTCGACTAATTTGTGAGTCACGGCAGCGTATAGTCAGGCAAATGCATTAAGGTTTGAAGATGCCGTTGCGAATGGAATAGACCACAAGGCCGGCGACATTGCGGGCGGCGGTTTTTTCCATGATCTTTTCGCGGTAGCCCTCGATGGTGCGGACGCTGAGATGAAGCTCTTTTGCTATTTCATCATTGGTAAATTCGCGGCAGATCAAGCGCATGATCTCCATTTCTTTTTCGGAGAATGCATACCTGATGGC
This sequence comes from Chitinophagaceae bacterium, assembly GCA_036675745.1. Classification (GTDB taxonomy): domain Bacteria; phylum Bacteroidota; class Bacteroidia; order Chitinophagales; family Chitinophagaceae; genus Terrimonas_B. Next base: position 499 of record JAKFEJ010000435.1, read on the forward strand.
GTCTCCATCACCTGCTATACCGGAAGCGGCTATCAAACGTGCCAGGCGGGCGGAAATCTGGCTGCAGTAATAATTTTTATTATCATTAACCGTATGGATGGCTTGTATAATTTCTTTTTTATGGGCATTCTTCAATAAATAACCTTTAGCACCTGCTTTGAGCATATCCAATACAAGGGGTTCATCATCGAACATGGAAAGGGCGATGATAGCTGCCTGCGGCAATTTTTCAGTAAGAATGCGGGTGGCTTCGATGCCATCCATACCGGGCATTTTAATATCGGTTAAAATCACATCGGGTTTTAATTTTTCGGCGAGCATGACCAATTGCTGGCCGTTGCGGGCATCGCCGAGCAACTTAATACCGGAGGGTTTCCTGAACATGACGGCAAAGCCATCGCGAAAAATTTCATGATCATCGGCCATGATGATATTAATGATCCTGTTTGTCATCCTGTGTATAATTTAATGGTATTTCAATAATTATTTCCGTACCCTTACCGAGTTTGGTATTGAGAAACATATTGCCACCGAGCATTTCTGTACGGCTGAGCAGGTTGCGGAGACCAAGGCCGTTTTTTTCTTTTACAACCGAAGCGGGGTTGAAACCAATACCATCATCGGTGTAAATGATTACGAGCTGGCCTGTACGAACAAAGAACTGGATCTTTACCCGTGATGCGGAAGCATGTTTTTGCGTATTATGAATCATTTCCTGCACTATGCGATAAATATTAATGGACTGGTCCTGTGATAATGCCGGAATAGCATACGGTAAAAATTCTATTTTAACCGGGAACGACTGCGCCATTGAATAAATTAATTCTTCTATTGCACTTACAGCGCCCTTGCGCAAAAGTGTGTTTGGCATAAGACCATTGGATAGCTGCCTGATACGTCCTACCATCGTGTCGATATGATCGGATGCCTGCTGCAATAATTCTTCTTCATCCGGGGATTGAGGTTCCACACCGGTGAGTTTAAATTTAGTAGCCGATAAGAAAGGGCCTAATTCATCGTGCAGGTCGGCAGCGATACGTGCCCGTTCTTTTTCGATGAGCATTACCTGTGCCTCATTGCTTGATTTATGCCATCGCAGGTAACGCCGGTGCAGCCTGATAATTGAAAACAGGAACCAGCCAAGAATACAGCCAATGCTGATGGCGGCTATTAATACGGCATAATAAAACGTTGTTTCGCGGGCATCCATAGGATAGCAAATGAATAAATAATATTAGCGAATAGGTTTATCCAGATAAGAATAGAATATACATTGACCAAAAAACCCGGTGACGAATTGAGTCCATAGAGCCAGAATATTTCGATCAATACTTTATACGTAAAATAAATAATGAAGCCGGTGCAAACCAGGAAAGTGGCGTTGCGAAGCAACAGGCCTTTTTCTGAAATAATCAGGCTATTGTTGACCTGTATAGCGAGGATGACAATGATGAAAGAATAATACAACCGGAAATAAGAACCGGTATAGGTGATGGATGAAATTAAAAAATTCTCCGTGATCCAAACCATACCAAAAGAAGCCAGCACTACAGGGAAGAGGCGATGCCAACTGCCAAAGCCTCCCCATTGCCTGACCTGCCAAAGAACCAGGCCGGATTCGAGGAGGACATATATATTGTTGTTAAGATCAATTTTATAACCGGCCAATGGCAATGTCATGCTGAGTATTTCGTTGACAGAGCCAATCCAGATACAATAGATGAAAGGACGAAAGGCCGGGGCGATCCTGCGGAACCGCACCCAGCCAATGATAGCTGCAATGAATATGCTGCAACTAAATAAAAGGAACCATGTATAAGCCATCGGTAGTTTAAAGATAAAATACTTATCAGGTATTTAAAGGTGAGGAAGGAGGGCATGAAGGAGGGCAACGGTGACCTTCTTCAACGATATCTTCATCGATGGTAGCGCCCAGCGAGGACACCGGTAAGATATCTTCCGCATTTTCATTGACAGCTACGATGACCAGGCGGACTTTCAGCGCTTCGTCCATACCTAAATAGACACGCAGGGCTTCACAATCCTGCTTCGCTAATAAACTGTCTACATCGAAGCGATTGAAGGTTTCGCAGATGGGCAGGATGTCCTGGTTTTGGTAAGCCGATGCAAGAACGTTTTCTTTTTCGGAACGAAAAAGGCTGGTCATTTCGATGGCCTGGTTGAGTGAAATAAAATGTGTACCAGGGAGTGGAAGGGATGAATTCGGATTCATAGATTTTGGTTTTATGATGAATGAATATTAACAGGAGCAAGGTGGAAAGAACAGGAAACAAAGGGACCCGTAGTGGTACGGTATTAAACAGGTAGTGACCACGTTTTTTTAGTGATTGATTTTACAGGGGATAAAAAGGCAGGGGTTGGCCACAGATGAACACCGATTAACATCAATAAAAGATTTGCCACAGATGAACACTGATTGACACAGATAAAAGACATTGAAGGCTACGAAGGACACGAATACTTCGACAAGCTCAGTACACGAATGAGTTTACATGGTTTGAGCTTATATTAGTGGATATGAGATTGCCACAACTTGTCCCGACACTTCGGGAGATGAACACTGATTAACATCAATAAAAGATTGGCCACAGATGAACACTGATTGACACAGATAAAAGACATTGAAGGCTACGAAGGACACGAATACTTCGACAAGCTCAGTACACGAATGAGTTTACATGGCTTGAGCTTATATTAATGGATATGAGATTGCCACAACTTGTCCCGACACTTCGGGAGATGAGCACTGATTAACATCACTAAAAGATTGGCCACAGATGAACACTGATTGACACAGATAAAAGACATTGAAGGCCACGAAGGACACGAATACTTCGACAAGCTCAGTACACGAATGAGTTTAGATGGCTTGAGTTTATACTAATGGATATGAGATTGGCCACAACTTGTCCCGACACTTCGGGAGATGAACACTGATTAACATCAATAAAAGATTGGCCACAGATGAACACTGATTGACACAGATAAAAGACATTGAAGGACACGAATACAGGGTTGGCCACAACTTGTCCCGACACTTCGGGAGATGAACACTGATTAACATCAATAAAAGATTGGCCACAGATGAACACTGATTGACACAGATAAAAGACATTGAAGGCCACGAATGACATGAATACTTCTACAAGCTCAGTACACGAATGAGTTTACATGGCTTGAGCTTATATTAATGGATATGAGATTGGCCATAGATGAACACTGATTGGCTACCAATAAAAGACAAAAAAGCCCCGGCATAAAATGCCGGGGCGGACTAGTAATGACAGCGGTTTATCTACGCCATTTCTTAACCATATATTTTAAAGCCTGCGATACTATGAAACTAACAGCCGCGCCAATAGCTGCGAGGACAGCGGTTTTCAATGCATCGGCGGATGTGATATTGGCCACGATGATGGTGAGGATGCCGCCTGTCATACTTGCTTTTGTTGAGGTATCAAACCAGTGATTCATAGTTATTCAGTTTTATCTGCCACCACAGCCTGGCTAACAGCACTCATAACTACCCCCGCTACTGTTATGTATCCCGCTATCTTACCGGCAATAGCCGGCAATGCTACAGGAGTTGCAAAAACAAAAGTGCCAAGGACGATGAGTGTTAAACCAATGCTCCTTGTCTTTTTGAAAAAAGGAGGTGTGGGCTTGCGCATACGTTTAACTATTTTCTTCATTTTTTAAATGGATTTAATGATTAAAAAAAGTGGTTGATTGTAACCCAGCACCGGTGAAACTATCGCCAGTAATTTCTGTAAAGCAAACTTTGAAAGATTTCCCTTGCCCGGTGCGGACAGTTCGGCTACAGGAGCGATACAGCCTTTTAATTCTTTGCGTGCATCATTCGCGGCATGCATGAGGATGAACGAACGGCCGGGTACATTGACTATAAGAATATGCCAACCGAAACGCGGGCTGTATCTTTT
>JAKFEJ010000440.1:0-4458 GCA_036675745.1 Chitinophagaceae bacterium
GAATGTATTTATGCTGGTGTGGTATCGGATACCGGTTCTTTCCGTTTTCCTTCCGCACATTCCGGCGTTCATACGCTGGTGGCCGATCTGAAATCAAAAGGACTACAGCATTCGAAAGTGCATGAAAACCTTTTTGACAATTTTCTGGAAAATAAACTTCGTTTTACCGGTCATGTATTGTTGCACCGCATGGAAGTACTGTATGAATACAATACGGCTTTGGTAGCTATTTCTAAAAACGATCTGCTGAAGTATTATGTCAAAACAGGAGATACCGAGGGGCTTGTCAATTTTCCTCAATCTATTCAGGGCATAAAATTAGTGGGATTGGTAATTGACCGGGATGAAGAAAGAAAATGGAGTTTTCGCAGTAAAGGCGATTTTGACTGCAATGCTTTTGCACGGAAATATTTTGAGGGGGGCGGCCATTTTAATGCTTCCGGTGGCCGCAGCAGCGATTCGCTTGAAGTAACAGTACAAAAATTTAAAGACGCTATAAAAGAAAACAAATCTCTATTACAATAATTAACAAATGAAAACAGTCTATTATTCACTGGTAATGGTTGCAACCCTTGCAATGACGGCTTCTTGTAATAATGTTAGCTATCAGAAAGCAAAAAGCGGGATGCTTTATAAAATAATTTCTTCCAACAGTAAGGATTCAGTTGTAAAGGAAGGGCAGTGGCTTAAACTCAATTTTACCACTAAACTGAATGACTCCGTTCTTCAAACCAACTACGGCAAGTTGCCGGCTTATGCGCAGGTAGCAAGTAACCCCAATAATCAATACAATCCTGCAGAGATCTTTAACCTGTTAAGAAAAGGGGACAGTGTAATAACGGTGCTATTAATAGACTCCCTGTTAAAAAGAGGCTTAATGCAGGAACTGCCACCCTTTATGAAAAAAGGGGATAGAATAACAACCAGTTTTAAGGTTATTGAAATTTTCAAAAATGACAGTTTATACCAGGCTGATGCTACGATAGAAGGCGAGAAGGACAGACCCCGCCAGATGAAAGAGCAGGAGGAACAAATGGCGAAAATGAAAAAAGAGATGAAAGAACAAAAACTGAAAGATGAGCTTGAAATGGAAAAATCCGGTGAAGCGGCTAAAGGAGTACAGGAAATGGAAGCCTTTTTAAAAGCTAAAAATATTTCTGCCCAGAAAACAGGAAAAGGCACTTTTGTGACGATACAGCAGCAGGGCACGGGACCACAGGCTGAGGATGGCAAATATGTTACTGTAAAATATAATGGAAAGCTTTTGGCAACCGATAGTTCATTCCAGGCTAACTCCTATACATTCCCATTGGGACAGGGAGCAGTTATTGCCGGATGGGATGAGGGGCTGAAATTATTTAAAGAAGGCGGAAAAGGCACTTTATATGTTCCCGGTTTCAGAGCTTATGGAAAAAATCCACCACAAGGATCACCCTTCAAACCTTTCGAGCCATTAAAATTTGATGTAGAGTTGTTGAAAGTATCGGATACACTGCCAAACGAGCCAGCGCAAACGATTCCGCAAAGAAGAAATTGATATAACGCAATGTGTTGCTGATTGCTGAATGGAAATAATATTGCACCTTTACACCGTCCCGTTAAAAGCGGGACGGTTTTTTATAACGGATCGTGCAAGTTGGCCCCGTTTTTAGTCCAAGATCCAAATTCATATACCCTACGAAACAGTCCATCATCGAACTTACCGTACTTATAATATAGTCCGGTTCCATTGAATTACCAAAGGACACCATTGAGGCCTGATTAAAAAGTCTTGGTGAAAAAGCATCCACTTCTGCGGATGCTTTTTTTATTTACAGGCCTGTAACCTATCAAACATTTTGCATAGCTGTTACCAGCTTAATAGTTTCTTTTGCTTCTTTTACATCATGAACACGCAGGATAGAAGCTCCGTTCATCAAGCCGATGGTGTTTAAAACAGTTGTACCATTCAAAGCTTCCGTTGGTTTGACAGCTAAGGTTTTATAAATAGTTGATTTACGTGATATTCCAAGCAAAAGCGGGTGATCAATTATTTTAAGAACAGCAAGCTTGCGAAGCAATTCAAAATTGTGAGCTATTGTCTTTCCAAAACCGAACCCCGGGTCAATGATGATATCGCTGATCCCCGCTTTCTTCAATTCAGCAATTTTGGCAATAAAAAAATCCAGCACTTCTCTTGTTACGTTTTCATACCTCGGCGATTCCTGCATAGTCTGCGGAGTTCCCTGCATATGCATCAACACATAAGGTACCCGCAAAGCAGCAACTGTCGTAAACATATTTTCATCCATACTGCCGGCACTGATATCATTAATAATAGAAGCACCTGCAGCTACAGCTTCTTTAGCCACCAGTGAAAAATAAGTATCAACAGAAATAAATGTTTCCGGGAAATTCTGATGAATCGCTTCTATGGCAGCGATCACTCTTTTTAATTCTTCTTCTGCACCAATTACAGAACTGCCTGGCCGGGTACTTTGCCCGCCTATATCCAAAATATCAACACCATCTTTTATCATCTTCTCCGCTTGCCGTAATATAGCATCAACAGTTTGCTGCCGGCTGTCTTCATAAAAAGAATCAGGCGTAGCATTGATTATACCCATTACCAACGGCTTATCAACAACTAATAGTCGTCCATTACAATTCAGCGTGAACATTAGGCTTTGTTTCTTTATTTTTGAAGCTAAAGATAAACCGAAGTCTGAAGTCTGAGGTCCGAAGTCTGAAGAAAGGCGTTAATTGTTAAGATTTCTCACCTCTGACTTCTGACTCTCCAACTTCAAAAACAATAGAGCAACCCGAACTTTATGACCATTATGACCAATACAAACCTTCAATTCGATGAAGTAATTTTTTCCTGTAAAGAGATTTTCCTGAAAAAAGCAAAGGATTATGGAACGGCCTGGCGGGTATTAAGAACTATTTCTATTGTTGACCAGATATTCATCAAAGCACAGCGTATCCGGACCATACAGGAAAAAGGTCAGCAGAAAGTGGCTGATGATATAGCTGCGGAATTCAAAGGCATTATCAATTATGCCGTTATCGGTTTAATACAATTGGACCTTCCAAAGGATGCGCCGGAAGAACTGGAATTGTCAAAAGTATCTTCCCTTTATGATCGATATGTAAAGATCAGTAAAGAACTGATGGAGGATAAAAACCATGATTATGGTGAAGCATGGCGCAGCATGAGCCAGGAAAGTTTTGTAGATCTTATTTTAATGAAACTGCAGCGTATCCGCCAGATACTGGCCAATGAAGGAAAGACGTTAATGAGCGAAGGCGTTGATGCCAACTATAATGACATTATTAATTATGCCGTGTTTGCGTTGATACTGGATGCCGGAAAATAGATACTGGATTCTAAATACTAACTGCCAGACACCTTTTTGTACTAAAGTATCCAGCAACCAGCATCCAGTATCTTTCAATTAAATAACCAACAAAGTAAAAAGCATGAAATTACTCCTGAATATTTCTCGTATTGTTGTCGGGCTCCTTTTTATTTTCTCCGGGCTTGTAAAAGCAAATGATCCGCATGGCCTGAGTTATAAAATGCAGGAGTTTTTTGAGATATGGGGAATATCGCAATTCGACTCGTGGACTTTGGTGTTTTCTGTTTTGATGAATGCGTTTGAAATAATCGCAGGCTTCGCTTTGTTGATTGGTTGGAGAATAAAGCTGTTCAGTTGGCTATTATTATTGCTTATTTTATTCTTCACTTTTCTTACGGGTTATACTTATGTTACCGGTAAGCCCACTAACTGCGGTTGTTTTGGCGATTGCATTCCTATTACTTCCAAAACATCTTTCCTGAAAGACGTGGTGCTTACCGTGCTGATCGGTTTTATTTTCTGGCAGCGGAATAAGATCAGGCCATTGTTTTCAAAAAAGATCAGTGCACTGCTTATGACTCTTATATCGGTTTTAAGTTTCGGCATTCAATGGTATGCATTAACCTACCTGCCGCCGGTAGATTGCCTGCCTTATAAAAAAGGAAATAATATCACGGAGAAAATGAAAATACCCGCCGGAGCTTTGCCTGATAGTTTCGCCATCCGTTTTGTATATGAAAAAGCGGGGAAACAATTTGAATTTGCACCCGCCGAGCTGCCGGCCGATCTTGATAGCTACAACTACGTGAGCCGTACCGATAAATTAATAAGAAAAGGGAATGCGGAACCGCCTATCAAAGGTTTTGCTTTGACGGGAATTACAGACCAGGATTCTACAGCCATTGTTTTAGCGCAGCCTTATGCCCTTATTCTTTTTTGTGAAACGTTCGAGACTCCTTTCTCCAGGTGGAAAGATGAGTTTGCTAAGCTCTATGCAGCAGCCAAATCAAAGAACATTCCTGTATATGCCGTTACCAGCAGGAGAGAAGAAGCGATCGCTAATTTTGCGACTACGCCGTTTGCAGACATACCGGTTTTTGTTTGTGATTATACAGCT
>JAKFEJ010000064.1:0-4423 GCA_036675745.1 Chitinophagaceae bacterium
CCGGGTTGTTGCATTTATATTACTGCTGACGGTTTCGCTGATTGCTATTTCTTTTGACATATTCCCGGTATTGGTTTCCGCAACAATAAGCGCTTTCATCTGGGATTTCTTTTTTATTCCGCCTCGTTTTACTTTTCACGTAGATACTACAGAAGACGCAATTCTTCTTATTATGTATTTTGTAATAGCAATGATCAATGCTGTGCTTACTTATAAAATCAGGCAGGTGGAAAAAGCGTCGAGAAAGAAAGAAGAAAAAGCAAATACCATAAAACTTTACGATACCTTGTTGAATTCCCTGTCTCATGAACTTAGAACTCCTATTGCCACAATAATTGCAGCAACGGACAATATACAATCCAACAACAATAATCTTACTACAGAAAATAAGGATGAATTAATTAATGAAATCTCAAAAGCCTCATTTCGGTTAAACCAGCAAGTAGAAAACCTTCTCAATATGTCACGGCTGGAATCAGGTTTTATCAAACCGATAATAGATTGGTGTGATATCAACGAACTGGTGTATGACGCGGTAAAAAAAATTGAAGAAAATAAGATCACACAAAAAATTTCAATCCATATCAATCCAAACCTGCCGCTGATCAAAACTGATAAATGGTTACTCGGGCAGGTTATTTATAATTTACTCAACAACGCCAGGCTGTATACCAAACCAGGCTGTGTTGTCAATATTATTGCTGTCATTCACACTGATATACTACAGGTTATTATTGAAGACAACGGTACCGGGTTTCCTCCGGAGGAAATAGAAAATGTCTTCGATAAATTTTACCGGCTTAAATATTCCAGGGCAGGTGGTACAGGCCTTGGTTTATCAATCGTAAAAGGATTTACCGAAGTATTAAAAGGAAATGTCAGCCTGGAAAATATTGCTACAGGCGGTGCAAGATTTACCATAGAGATTCCCTGCGAGACATCTCATTTAAAAGTATCATCATGAACAAGGCCGAAATATTAGTCATAGACGATGAAGAGCAGATTCGAAATCTTCTTGAAATCACTCTGAGAACGAATAATTATATAGTTACGCAGGCATCCACGGCAAAGGAAGGTATTATCATGGCTTCTAACCACCCACCCGACTTAATTATTCTCGACCTGGGTTTACCAGATAAAGACGGCCTGACAGTTTTACAAGAATTACGGCAATGGCATACGAACCCGATAATTATATTGTCTGTACAGAATAGCGAAGAAGTAATTATCAAAGCACTAGATTCTGGTGCCAACGATTATCTTTCAAAACCTTTTCGGACTGGCGAGCTGTTAGCAAGAATAAGGTCCGCTTTAAGAAGCTCCACTCAAGAAGAAACTGATCCAATAATTGACTCAGATGATTTACAAATTGATCTGTATTCAAGAACCGTAAAGAAAAAAGGCGAATTAATTAAATTAACAACTACAGAATATAGCTTGCTGGCAATATTTGCAAAGAACGATGGCAAAGTATTAACTCATCAATATTTGCTGCGTTCGGTTTGGGGACCTGGATTTATAAATCAGTCCCAGTATTTGCGGGTATTTATTGCGCAGATCAGAAAAAAGATTGAAGACGACCCCAATAGGCCTGAATATCTTCTTACGGAATCTGGTGTTGGTTATCGGTTTATGAGCAAAAGTGTATAACCTTAACAAGGTCCTCTGTATTCCCAACCCCCAATAAAGCAAAAAGAAAACTTTGGGCTCTTCATGCACCATATGATTGTGTACCACAACTACCTCAATACCATTTTGAACTAGTGCTTAAATTGCTTGATGGACCTCGTCTGAGATTTCCGATTTCCTGATTTATATTTTTTCCCTGGCGCTAGTCGTCGCTTCGGTACTTCTTCGTTTGGCGATCCGTCGGGCGCGGGCAAGCGCCAGCCCACCTAGTGCCATGCCGATTAGCCCGATTACCACGGCCACGATCGCCCCGGCTCGCCCTTTGCCGGTTCCGAAACCACCAGTAGTGCGGGCCAGGTGCAGCACACTAAGAACTATGCAGATCAGTCCCATCGCCAAGGAAACAATACTCATGCGTCGCCCCGAGCTGATTTGACGTGTGGAGCGGATCAGAGCCAACCGACCGATGATCACACTGATCAGACCCACTACACCAGACAAGATTGCCGCGGCTCGGGCCGGCGTAATGCCGCTAACCTGCAAGAACAAGTCGACTTGAAGCAAATTTTGCATAATCATATTTATTTTCTTTAGATATTTATAATTCAGATCATTGTTATCTTTTTCTTTACATCCCGTGGATGAAGCTTCATTTATTTGCAATTGCTTACGAGATGATATGCGAAACTAACTGTGGCAATCGTAATTTTTCTGACACATAGACAACAGTGGTAAATGTTGCGACAGCGTCAAAAGATCTGGCGACTTCTTTCTAACTTGTTACTATTGGTTGCTCCTGAAGTGTATGGATTTACTATACAGATCTGTGCAATGTCCACCGAAATACCCTTTTTATAGACACAATTATCCGGTTGATATATTCGTCAACAATTATTCATTTAGATTCTTTTCATTGCATGATACAAACAGACGATAGGCTAATTGAAAAAAAGTGGTATAAGTAAAAAACTTGCCCGGTGGTTTTGGATAGTAATGCTTCGCTTGCACCTTTGGTATTTATACATGGTGTTAGGTCGTCGCAAATCTAAAATCAATAGGTTTGATATGGATTGGTGAGAACTGAACGTCTTTATCTGTCGCTAGATGTTGAAAATAGTTAAATACAGGTATTTTACTTTTATCCTCCACGTACTGGCATGGAGTATCGTACTGTTTTTACCTTATTTGGTTTCCGATGCTGACAATCAGTACAAAATAGGCCCGCTGCCGGGACTCTATTTTACATTGTCAGGCATTATTCATATGATCATTTTTTATGGGAATGGCCTTTTTCTCTATCCAAAGTTTCTTAACAGGCGTTACTGGTGGTTATATATTGTTTCCGCCGTTTTACTTATTATTCTCTCCGTCAAAGTAAAATTCTATATGCTTGCGTCATTGTTTCCTGATGTTTCGCCAGACGCAAGATCTCATGTATTCTTTCCATCTGTCCTGGTATTTACTGTAAGTGTTTTTTACAGTATAGCGGTGGATAGGATTCGCGCAGAAAAATTGCAGAAAGAAAACGAGGCTATGCAATTGGGGATGGAGCTAAAATTACTCCGTTCTCAGATCAGCCCGCATTTCCTGTTTAATATATTAACAAACCTTGTTTCCCTCGCAAGAAAGAAGTCCGACCATCTCGAAACATCGCTTTTGATGCTTTCTGGTTTAATGCGCTACATGCTTTATTATGCTGGTAAAAAAATATCCCTGCAACAGGAAGTGGAATACCTGGAAAGCTATATAGCGTTACAAACATTAAGGTTCGGACGCGATATAAAAATTGTATCCCATAGTGAGTTGCCACATGAAGATGCCAACTACAGTATTGAACCGATGCTCCTCATCCCATTTGTCGAAAATGCATTTAAGCATGGGACAGGTTACGTGGACCAACCCGTTATAGACATCCACTTAACCGTCAGGGAAGGAGTACTGGTTTTCCAGGTAAAGAACAAATTTGACCAGGAGACAGACACAAGCAAAGATGAAAGCTCGGGTATTGGATTGGGTAATGTCCGTTCGAGATTAACACTACTTTATCCAGGCAGGCATGACCTGGTCATACACACTGACAAGAATCTGTTCAGTATTCATTTAAAACTGCAATTATTATGATGATGCGCTGTATTATTGTTGATGATGAACCCCTGGTTCGTGAATTATTGGAAGATAATATGAGGCAGGTGCCTTTTTTGCAACTGGTAAAATCATGTAAAACTGCGCTGGAAGCATTGGAAACATTGCAGGAAGAGTCAATTGACCTTATCTTCCTGGACATCCAGATGCCCCGGCTGAACGGCCTGCAGTTTCTGCAATCACTGGATCATCCCCCCTTGGTCATTATAGTGACGGCGTATGAACAATACGCCGTGGAAAGTTTTAACCTGCAAGTGGCCGATTATATAGTAAAGCCATACAGCTTTGACCGGTTTCTGAAAGCGTGCAACCGGGCTGCGGAATTGTTCCGTATGAAGAATTCCGCAATGTCTTCAGAAGCAGTAAAAAATCATGATTTCTTTGTCAATGTTGAACATACGCTGGTAAAGATCGTTGCTGCGGATATCGATTACATAGAAAGTCTTAAGGATTACATTAAGATATATCTTTCCTCAAGGACTAAACCTGTTCTGACCCGCATGTCACTAAAGTCCATTGAGGCAAAACTCCCTGTTGGCACCTTTATACGTACTCACAAATCTTTTCTTGTGGCAATATCGAAGATTACGACAATCAAACGAGACTTTGTTTGTATTGGTACAACTGAGATTCCTGTAAGCGAAACTTTCAG
>JAKFEJ010000585.1:0-4421 GCA_036675745.1 Chitinophagaceae bacterium
TGAACAAGATTCCAGTCGATACTTGGCTGACGGGTACCAATATTGGTAAGATCGGGACCGGTGCGTTCGGTACCCATCAGTGTAGCCGTATTGCGCCATGTATCAATCCGCTTATTGCCTGCATAATCAGCAGCTATACTTGGCCGATCACCCCAAACCTTATCCATATCCACATTACGCACCTGCTGTGTATGACAACCTACGCAGCCATTAGCGATATATAAACTTTTACCTTTTATAGCCTCTTTGCTTAATGGCACAGCATTGGGTAGTGCTGCATTATTCTTTTGATTATTTAAAGCAGGTATTATCGCTACCAATATAGTAAGGCCAATGAAAAACAGCGCAGCCGTACCAAATAGTTTTTTATGATTATCAAATAATTCCATAATACAAATTGACAAATGATTAAACGCAGGTTTATTTTGCGATAATTTCTTTATTTAATTTTTCAAATGCAGCTTCTTTTACATCAATGATACCGGTATCCTTCAACATCCTGTAAATATTGTAAGCAAAGAAAATATGCGAAAGCCACATGAGACTGCCACCTATTGCCCGCCAAAGCCAGTAAGGCGCCATTTTAATTACAGATTCAATAAATGGTTTGCCTTCCATCCACATCATTCCTCTCATCGTGCCTCCATACATTAATGGTATAGAATAAAATAAAAGGCCGATCAGCGCCAGCCAAAAATGTGCGCCTACTGCTGCCTGCGGTGGTTCTTTTCCGGTAAGCCTTGGTACTACTGCATAAATACCCGCCCAAACAAAAAAACAAATAATGCCATACATGGTGATGTGAGAGTGGGCCACCGTGAAATCAGTGAAGTGCCATATTAAGTTGGTAGAACGGAATGCTTCTGCAGTTCCCTGCATAGAGCCGGTAAAATAAAAAATAATACCCACCAGGAAGAACGGCAAGGTATAACTACCGGGAACTTTATGCCAGCCGCCTTTAAATGTCATGGCAAAATTAGTAGTGCCTGCAACAACAGGAATGATCATACCTGCACTACCAACAATGGCTACTGTTTGCAACCACCAGGGTATAGAACTGAAAACAAAATGGTGTGAACCAATCAACGTATAAAAAAGTATCTGTGTCCAGAAAGCCAGTATGCCCAGGCTATAGGAATAAATAGGCCTGTTTAATTGCTGTGGTAAAAAATAATAGACAATACCGAGTGTAAACATCATAAACCACATGCCCACACCCTGGTGCATATAATATCCTTGTGTGATCGTTTCACCAAGTCCGTTTTGCCAATAAGGAATGTATGCTACAACTGTAATGGTCAATGCAAAAATGATAGCAGCCACCATATACCAGTTTGAGATATAGATCTCTCTTGTTTTTCTCCTGGCAATAGTTTGCAAAAAATTAATTAAGGTAAGTACCAACCCGATGCCAAATAGCAACATTACCGGCCAAACATATTCGCGGAACTCTCCACCCCCATTATTGATACCAGCCATCAGGCAGATGGTACCAATAATAACCGAAGCATTGATCAGGAAAAGCGAATACCATCCATTCTTAATACTTGCCAGCTTTGTATTACTTACCATGGGCACTATATAATAACCAAGACCTAGCATTGCCAGCGAAGCCCATCCCCAAAACACTGCATTCGTATGCACGGGACGAAGACGGCCAAAGCTTAACCAACTGAGATGATCAGCATCTGGAGCTACGAATTTAATTCCCAGGTATTCGCCGATCGTAGTACCGAACAACAACCAGAAAGTAGCTGTACCAATATACCATAGTATAAGTTTGGATAATTGCGGATCAATATTCGGACGTTTTACGGCTTTCTTTTTAATGGCAACAAATGTCAATCCCCTGGCTGTACCGGCATTGCTGATAATCCCTTTTTCATCAACAGCAGCAGTTTGTCCTGCTAACTCCGAATGCGAAAGCTGGTAGTCCAGTTCCGCTTTTCGCTTTTCTAATGCTGCTACTGTTTCCTCGTCGGTTTGAGTAGCCAGGTATTCCGCTAATTCATTAGCTTCTGCTAAATTCTGTTTATTGCGTTGTTGCTTTAATGCGTTTTTTATTTTAAAAAACATTAATACAATACCAGCCAGGATAGGAGTAACAATTAATATAAGTGTAATGATAACTCCTGCTTCGCTTAACAAGTATCCGGGTTTCCCTGTTTCAGTTTGGGCATAGAGCGCCGGGGAAAAAAATAATGCTCCAACAAAAAGCAGTAAAGATTGCATTCCCGTACCGGGAGACGATGCATCCTTATTTCCGGGTTTCGCCGGATGGTTTCTATGTTTTAAAAATATTTCAATCTGTTTGCTATCCAGGTTTTGCAGGTATTTCGAAAATTGTTCTTGCTTAGTAATGCCTTTCTTTTTTTTGTATTCGTTCCACAAATTTTTTGTCTTTATAGAAAGGACTATAGCTACCACAAGAATCAATAACAAAAGAAGAATCAGGAAAATAAAAAAAGTCAGGTCATTCGTACCTGGTGTTTTCCCCTGCGCATAGGCGGGCAGAGAGGATTGTAATAATGCCGGGAGCAACATGAATAAAAACAGCAATACTTTTAAAAATCGTGTTTTCATATTAATATATTAAGACCTTTTTATCTTCTTTTACTTCAAAAAAAATTACTTTACTTTTAAATGCCTCACGCCTTTTATTAATTCCTCATTAAAATCAGCAACAGTCGCCAATTTCAGCATATCAAACATTTGTTTACGGATTCCTTTAAATGCATCATGAAGCGGGCATGGACTTTTTTCCGAACAATTCTTTAAACCTAATGCGCAACCGGAAAAAATTTTGTCGCCATCAATGGCAATTACAATATCTGCCAGGGAATTTTTTTTAGAGGAAGTATCAAGAAAAAATCCGCCATTAGGTCCTTTCGCAGATTGTACCAGGCCCTTCCGGCTGAGATCCTGCAAAATTTTTGCTATGAAATGTTCGGGCGAAGCAATGCCTTTTGAAATTTCTTTAATGCCCACTTTAATCCCGTGTTCAGATTTCTGCGCAATAAAGATCATTGCACGGATGGCATATTCACAAGTTTTGGAAAACATGGAGCAAAGATACAAGGGTTTGCTTAATAGAAGAGTTTTTTATCTTTTATTTTCCGCCCCTGCCTTCCCAAGACATTTTTACTGGCATATTTTCCTGATTGATTACAGCCAATTCTGTTCCTGTTCTTTATTTTTTCTTTCGGGTTTTTCGGCAGGGTTTGTTCTCCAGTTCTTATCGTAAGAAACAAAAAACGCAAGCCATATAGTTCTCGCTATCCGCATAAGCGGTGGCTGCAAAGCCACCAGGCAAAATGCATTGAACGCTATCCAGTAGAAAAAACGGTTATCCTGTAATGAAAAACCGATGGTAAGCCACCATGCAATTAATGTGACAGCAGATAGAGCAATCGCAAATGCATAACTGACATAGTTGGTCCCATAATAAAACCCTACTTCAATATTGAAATCCTGCCCGCAAACAGAGCAGGCATCGTTCATCTTCGTGGTGGTTTTTAAACGGTATGGGTTTTTAACAACAAACATATCTCCTCTCCTGCACCGCGGGCATTTGCATTGAAACAATTTTATAATGCCCGGCTTTTTTTCATTTTTAATAATAGCTTCCATAATATTATTATTTAAACCTGTTAATTATTTCGCTTTTTGAATAATAAAAAATTTTCTGAACTCATCCGGCGTCATCCCTGTATTTTTTTTAAAGAACCGGTTGAAATAAGAATTGTCCTGGAAATCCAGGTCAAATGCGATCTCCGTAATACTCATATTGGCGTTGGTCAATAATCTTTTCGCTTCCAGTAATACACGATCCCGTATTAATTCGCCTGCTGTTTTGCCCAACAGGTCCTGGCACAAGGCGTTTAAATGATTCGGCGTTATATACAGCAGGTCCGCATACTCCCTGGGTAGTTTGATCGACCGGTAATTTTGATCAATGAGCTTCCTGAAATTTTTTAAAAGCACCAGCTTTTGCTGGGGAACCGGTTTTTTTGTTTTATTAGTATGATGCTTATCAACCAATAGAAAAAATTGCAGTAACAATAACCTTGTCATATCCGTAGCAATTTCCTTTCCGTCAATTGTTGACTGGGTTATCATTTCTTCAAAAAGCTGTATCGCCTTTTTCTGAATGGCTGGTGATAATTGGCAAACACAATCTTCGCTGATGCCGCTAAAAAAATGAAAGCGGTCCAGGTAATTTGGATTCAGTAAAAAGGAGCGGAAAAAATTCTCATAAAAATTGATGATGTATCCATCTGTATCTTTTTCAAAATGCCAGCTATGTACCTGCCCGGGTATCATAAAATAGGCCTGGAAAGGCATTACCCTGAACTTATTGAAATCGATGGAATGGGTGCCTGCTCCTTTTGTAAACAATACTAAATGATAAAAGGAATGCC
>JAKFEJ010000293.1:0-4414 GCA_036675745.1 Chitinophagaceae bacterium
TTAAGCTGTGTACTTTATTACACAGCAAGCTATTAATCTAAAAAACCTGTGGAAATTTGGGGAATTTATGGGGCTTGATATATAAGAATAAATGCTAAACCAATAATTTTCAGTCTCTTGCAAAATTAATTGTAAAACTAGTTCCTTTATTCAATTTACTGTCTACATGTACTTTAGCTTTATGCGACTGGAGGATGGAATAGGAAGTTGCCAGCCCTAAACCCATACCATTTTTTTTGAGTGTAAAAAAGGGTTCAAATAATTTGGGTAAGTATTCATCAGGAATTCCCATACCGTTATCGGAAATGGAAACAGTATAATAACTATCGGTAGCAGTAAGGGAAATCGTCAATTTTCCTTTGCCTGTCTCCATAGCTTCAATAGCGTTGATAAGTATATTGGTAAACGCAATTACCAATTTTAACTTATTGGCTTCTATCTGCAATGGGAAATCAGGATAGCTTTTTTCTACTGTCACTTTTTGCAAATTGATCCTGTCGGCGGCTAAACCAATACTTTCATCCAGCAGCGCCTGTAACGAATATTGCTTAAATGCTAATTCCAGCGGCCTTGTCAGGTCGAGTAATTCTGTAATGATATCATTAATGCGGACGCAGTTCCGCTGCATGATAGCTACCAGGTTCTGTTGCCTTTCCTCATCTTCATCAGGAGTAACAAACTGATCAATGGAAAGGCCGATATTATTTAAAGGGTTTCTTATTTCATGTGCCAGTGTACGCATCAGTCTTTCGTTTGACGCCAGTTTCTGTGCATGCAGATTAGCCATCTCTGCTTTTTTCATACTTGTTATGTCATGTAATATGCCATGCACCAATTGTTCACCTTCATATTTTTCAATAAATGCCAGGGAAAGTAAACAAGGTGTTACTGCGCCATCTCCATGTTCTATTTCTACTTCCAGGTTATTAATATCATCCCTGTTTTCAAAAAGCTTTCTTATTTTTTTCTTTTGCAATTCATCCCTGATAAAATAATACAGATCATGTTTCAGCAAATCCTCCATATTCAGTTCAAATAACAGTGTAGCGGCATGATTGGCTTCCTTTAGCTTCAATTGTTCATTGCCAATAAAAATAGCATCATTGGAGTTTTCAAAAAGGTTGCGGTATTTATTCTCTCTTGTTCTTAACTCTTTAAGATCAGCGGCCCTATCCAGCGAATACCGGATACAACGTTCCAGTTTCTCTGAATTTAATTCTGATTTAATGAGATAATCAGTGGCGCCGCTTTCCATAGCCTTTATATCAATATCCTTATTCCCTTTTCCCGTCAATAAAACAATAGGGTCATCCAGGTTTTCGGCGGCTATCTCCTGTAATAGTTCCAGCCCGGTGTGGCTGCCCAAACGATAATCAACAAAATATATATCGTATTCTCTTGATGTGATTTTTTCAATAGCAGTCCTGTAGTTATTGCACCAGTCAATATTGAATTTATCTTTCTGTATACTATCGATGTAGTCCGCGATAATGAAATAATCATCTTCGTCATCATCGATAATTGCAACCTTGATCTTTCGTCCGGTCAGCATACAATTAATTGGCTTGTGGTAAAATTATAATAAATCTCGTCCCGATATTTTCATCCCCTTCTGCATATATAATGCCGCAGTGGTTTTCAACTATTTTTTTACAAATGGCCAGACCAATCCCATTACCGGGGTATTCGGATTTTCCATTCAGGCGTACAAACGCATTAAATATTACTTCAGCATATTCCTGCCGGAAGCCGATGCCATTGTCACTAATCATAATCCTGAAATAAGCTTTACCTTCATCCAGGTTAAACTTTTTTACTTCTTCTGTTCTTACCTGTTGGGATTTTATTTCAACCGCCGGCAATATATCTTTTTTACTGAACCGAATGGCATTCACCAGGAGATTTCTGAATAATTGTTTGTATTGAAGACTATCACCCTGAATTACGGGCAATGAGGAAGTGATTACGTTGATTTTTTTTTCGGGCTCCTGCTTTTGAAGGTCATTTATAATTTCATGCACCATCTTTTCTATATCACATTCATCATCCTTAGAGTCAAGCCCGGTAAACCCGCTTAAAATTGACAAACTATCAATCATTGAACGCATGTCGGCCAAACAGGTCTGAATACGTGTAATATAATTCTGCACATCATTTTCAGAACCAATACGAGTGATCAGCCGGTCAACCAAAACTGATAGCTTTCTTAAAGGGGCGTCCAGGTCGTGTGCAGCAAGCTCAACGAATTCGGCATAATCTTTCTTATAATCTGATGTAGATTTATCTTTTACCGGAAGAGTATCGCTTTTCAATATTTTTTTAACGTCAAACAAAAGAACTAATTCATCAGAAAGGGATGGCATACTTATTCCGAGTACATTAAAATCAAAAAGGAAGGATTTTCCGTTTTCAGTATTGGCGATGAGAGAAAACTTCCGTGTCTCTTTTTCATTTAAATGCAGGCAGGCCCGCCATTCCTTTAGCAGACTTTCCGTATCATTGCCTGTAAAGCTTTTTATAAAAATGGGGTCACTGGTTAAATCTAAAGGGGATCCGAAAAAAGACCCGAAAGGTAAGCTGGAGAACAATATATCTTTATTCCGTATGTTATAGAAAAAATATAATTGTGTATATGGATCAGTGTCGTTCATTATTTAAAAAATAAATATCCCGATTTTTCTTTAAAAAAATTTTGGACTAAAATTACGAGATGCTAAAGTTAAAAATTTTACTCATTGATGATGAAGTTGATTATTGCCTTATCCTGGAAAGTTATTTTACAAAAAAAAATTATGAGGTATTTATAGCTTATAATTTGCAAGAAGGTTTACAACTTATTGAAAGCACCAGGCCGGATATACTTTTTTTGGATAATAATTTGCCTGACGGGCAAGGATGGACACATGTAGAATCAATAGTAGAAAAAAATCCCCACTTAAAAATCTTTCTTGCCAGCGCCTATCATCAACGTAGCGATTTTTTTTCACCTTCCCCGCATGTAACAGTTTGGGAAAAACCTCTTTCCATGAATTTGCTGAATGCACATTTTTAAAGAAATTAATCAGAAGTAAAAGAGTGTATTCTTAGCAGAGGGAAAGCATATGATGGATAATTTCTTTGAGATCCTTCACATTGGATGGCTTTATAATATACTCATCCGCCCCCAATTCCAGGCATTTTTTCTTATAAACTTCCGAGCCTGAAGTACTCCATATTATCTTGGATAGAGAGCCATAGCGGTTATTTCCCTGTAATAACCTTAATATTTCAGCGCCGTTTAGTTCAGGCATATTATAATCAAGAACAAGAAGGCATGGAAGACGATCAGCAGGTATCTGATCAAGAACAGTTACCAGTTTGCGGCCATTGTTTATAAAACGTAAAGAGAAAGAATTATCAATGTCGGAAAATATTTCTTTTAAAAGATCTTCATCATCCTTATCATCTTCCCCAAATAAAATAAATTTGGAAGGCGGACCAGGGATATTGTTTTCTATGCTGAATGAATGTAATGGCACAATTTTAACTATACAGTCAGTTTTGTGTAATTTAGGAATAATTCGGTTTCTGATATTTATCTTCAAATTTTTTTTGGATATTTCTTTGCTTTGTAACAAAAAACAATAGCAAGTCTTATTGTTTTTTGTTGGAACTTTAATGGGTTCTACTTATTTATAATAAAATCTGATGAAAAAAAAACCAAACGCACTGTCAGCTGCTGTAAAAGAAGGCTATGAAAAACCATCTCCTGCCAAAAATGCTTCTTCAAAAAAAATAGAGAAGACCAATGGTAAGACGAAGACCAATGGTAAGACCGGTCATGTTATTAAAACGGATGATACTGGTTATACCGACCAATTGGACAACCGCGAATTACTCCGGATACTTTCGGAAGTAAGACATGGAAATTTCACGGTTCGTATGCCGATGGACAGGATCGGGTTAAACGGAAAAATCTATGATACCTTAAATGAAATAATTTCTTTGAATGAAGCACTGGTAGAAGAATTGGAACAGGCCAGGAACACGATAGGCAAAAAAGGACATCTTAATCACAGGGTGTCATTGCCAAGATATGCAAAAGGTTCATGGTCTTCCAGTGTTGATTCTATTAATAGTCTTATTTCCGATCTTGTTCATCCCACTATTGAAATAGCTCACGTTATCAGCTCGGTGGCAAAAGGAAATCTCTCCCAGGAAATGCCGTTACAGATTGGCGACCACGTTTTACAAGGCGAGTTTGCGAAGATCGCTGCCGAAGTAAATGACATGGTGAAACAATTGAATTTATTTTCCATGGAAGTTACCCGTGTGGCAAGAGAAGTGGGTAGCGAAGGAAAACTGGGTGGACAGGCAAAAGTAAAAGGAGTAGCAGGTGTATGGAAAGATCTGACCGACTCCGTAAACCAGATGG
>JAKFEJ010000288.1:0-4412 GCA_036675745.1 Chitinophagaceae bacterium
TCCAACCGTGATCATAAAATTTTCTGCGAATTCTTTGTTGGAGAAATTCTGCAAAATGAATTGGCACCCATCTTTTTCGAATGCTGTATAGTCGCCCGCATCCCAACGGATAGTAAAACCCAACTCCCTGAAAAATTGTTTGGAGCCTTCAAAGTTGCTGCCTGAAGGAACGAAAGGCTGAAGAGAAAGGAATTGCATAGAGAATGTTTTTAGATTTATAAAATTTAATGAAAACTTTCACCAATAAATTTCAATGCATCTACAATGCCTGTACGCCAGTATTTCCAGTCATGCACGCCATCACGAACACGAAACTCATGCGCTACCTTTTTTTCGGTGAGCATGATATGAAGATTACAATTTCCTTTGATCAGGAAATCATCGTCACCACAATCAATCCAGTACCGGACTTTTTTCAAGTCATCAGCTGATTTTGTTTCTACCAGTTTGGGGATTGAATTATCATACCATGCTTTTGATAAACGATCCTTTCCTTTCAATCCACGGCCATATAACTGGGCAAAAGTTTTTTCCCATGTGTTTTCAGGAAAGGTTGTAATATCATCATCAGCCAAAACCGCTGCACTCAGGGGTGCGGCTGCCGCAAATAATTCAGGATATTTTAATGCATAGATCAGGGTGCCATATCCACCCATGGAAAGACCTGCAATACCCCGGAATCTTTTCTGTGCTTTTATACGCCAGGTTTTTTCAATGGCCGGTATGAATTCTTTAGTAAAAAAATCCTCGTACTTTTCTTTGCCATCATACGAATTGATATAAAAACTTGAATCGGCATCGGGCATTACAATGATCATCGGGGGTATGGTGCCCTCGGCAATAGCTTTATCTGCATAGCGGTTTATTTCTCCAAACTGCAGCCAGGCTGTATTATCATCTGTATATCCATGCAACAGGTACACTACAGGATAGGATCTTTGCGATTGGTCGTAGTCTGCAGGAAGGTAAATGGTATAGTTTACATTTCTGTTAAGGACAGCGCTTTTGACTGTTTTTTCCTGGACTACTTTTCCCATGGGCTGGGCGATGGCCTGCTGGAAAAGGCAAAAGGTAAAAAATACAAGAGTGATTTTCTTTAAGAGATTTATCATGATGGCTGTTTAGTTGTTTATAAATATACTAAGGTATCAGGGGAGAACTTAGGGAAATCTTCTTTGGCTATATTTTTTGAAGAATAGAGATACTTATTTTAATAATGCTTCGGGCTATCTCTATTTACAGGAGTAGTTATCTATTTACTTTTTTGCCTTGACGCAAAAAAGTAACAAAAAAAGTCAAGGAAAAAATAATGCTCCGCCTTTTTTCCGGGCCAACGCACAAAGACTTCGACAGATTGAAATAGGCTCACAGGTATCGAAGTGGTAGTGCCAGACCATGCCTCGTGCTATGTGGCGACACTGGAGGCACTGCTTTTTCGCTTGACTTGTTGACAGAAATAAGTGTTTTAAAGTAAGCGAAAAAGAGGTGCTGGAAGATCCTTATAATCGGAGGACTGGCAAGGTTAGCATTACAAATAATAATTAGCTTTAAAGTTGTTTATCGTGCCATACTTTTCATTTATAATTCGTGATAATTAGTGTAATTCGTGGCGTAAATTTCTCAACTCAATACATCCGCATACTCCGGTTTCTTTTTAAAAACGGAATTGGCGAAAGGACATAAAGGGATGATCCTGATATTATTTGTTCGTGCATATTCTACGGCAGTATGTACTAATTGATAACCTACCTTCTTACCTTTCAGCTCATCACTTACTTCTGTATGTTCTATGATCATCTTGTCGGGCGAAGGCATGGTATAGACCATTTCGGCCAGTATATTTCCATCCTGTTCTACAAAGAACATTCCCTTACCTTTTATTTGTTTGTTTTGAATCAGCATAATTTACAATTGAATAAGTTTTTGTAATTGCGAAATACCAAAAGGCCAGTTGCCAAGATCAGAGGCTGAATTGATATGTCCAAGATCGCCGGCATTTACCAATTCACTTCCCCAGCTACCAGCAAAATATTCAGCCCTTCCCATGCTTACATATTCATCATTACTACTGGCTATAACAATTGATGGAAAAGAAAGTTTATATAAAGGCATAGGAGTAAAGCCGGTGGTGCCCGGTGGATAAGATGGTGCGTCCACATCACTTGGGCCTACCAGTAAAGCTCCTTTGATGATACGATTGTATTGCTGTGCCCAACGAACAATCGTGCAACAGGCAAGACTATGACCAACCAGTAACACTTCATTCAAAGGGTATTGTGTAACAACCGCATCCATTGTTTGCAGCCAATCGCTGCATACAGGAGTTTCCCAATTTTGTTGCTCAATACGGGTAAAGCCAAATTCTTTTTCCCAATGGGTTTGCCAATGCTGCAGGCCCGAGTTGTAGAGACCGGGGATAGTAAATATTTGCCCCCAGCCCCTAAAGGGGAGTAAAGAAGTCATAAAAAGTGGGTTAATAAAAAAATAAAAGGAATAGATGATTTTTTATTTAAAAAAGTTTGTTCAACTAAATTTTTGCCCTCATATTTGCAATGCAATGAAACAAATAGTAAAAAATATTCAGTGGTGGTGGCATTCAAACTCTAAAGGGGTGATGTAATGTCGTTACTATGTTTGATAAACATATAATTTCAAAGCCCCGACAACGTCGGGGTTTTTTGTTGGCCCCAAACCCCCTAAAGGGGGCTTAACAGCATGAAACCCGAATAAGCATTTTTAAAATGGATTATGAAGAAAATAGAAATTAATACATATTGTAAAAAACTTTTAGCCGATGTATTTACGCCGGTGGGTATTTACCTGCGGTTGCGGGATCGCTTCCGGGATACTATACTATTGGAGAGCACCGATTTTCATACATCGGAAAATAGCTACTCTTTTATTGGTATCAATGCCATTGCAGGTATGGAAATCAGTTCTGCGGAAAGCATTGAGTTTAAATTGCCGGGACAGCAACCGGAAAGAACAGCCATAAAAAATGTAACCGAAGTACCGCAATTGCTATGGAATTTTATGCAGCGCTTCGATGCCAGGCCACCGGCAACAAAAGAAGGAAAATTTGCACAGGGGTTATTTGGATATACTACTTATGATGCCGTTCAATTTTTTGATACAATAAAGCTGTCAACGGTCAACGATCAACAGTCAACGGCTATTCCCCTGATGCGTTACCGTCTCTATCAATACGTCATCGCTATCAATCATTTTAAAGATGAATTGTTTATTTGCGAAAACAAAGTAGCCGGTGTTGAAAGTGAACTGGCCGTGCTTGAATCATTGATACGGAGTAAAGATATTCCCACCTATCCTTTTCAGGCAAAAGGAGAAGAGAGTTCGAATATGACAGATGAAGATTACAAAGAAATGGTGAAGAAAGGGATTGCCAGCAGTCATCGCGGGGATGTATTTCAAATCGTATTGAGCAGGAGGTTTGAGCAAAAATTCCAGGGTGATGAATTTAATGTGTATCGGGCCCTGCGTAATATCAATCCTTCTCCTTATTTATTTTTCTTTGATTATGGCGATTATAAACTGATGGGTTCTTCGCCGGAAGCGCAAATAGTTATTAAAAATGGTAAAGCGGTGGTGCATCCTATCGCCGGCACATTTAAAAGAACAGGTGATGATGAACTGGATCAGCAGGCTGCAGAACGATTACTTGAAGACGCGAAAGAAAATGCGGAACATGTAATGTTGGTTGACCTGGCACGAAATGACCTGAGCCGGCTTTGTGATGATGTAACAGTAGCACATTTCCGGCAGGTACAATATTTTTCACATGTAATCCATTTGGTCAGTGAAGTAACAGGTAAGACAAGACCTGCAAGCAATCCATTTGAATTGCTGGCAAAAACTTTTCCGGCAGGCACATTGAGTGGTGCGCCAAAATTCAAAGCAATGGAGTTGATCAATAGTTATGAACAGACAGCAAGAAGTTATTATGGTGGCGGTATCGGCTTTATGGGTTTTGATGGCAGTTGCAATCATGCTATTATGATCCGTACTTTTTTAAGTAAGAACAATACATTGATCTACCAGGCTGGTGCTGGTATAGTAGCCGCATCGAATCCGGAAAGCGAATTGCAGGAAGTGAATAATAAATTGGGAGCGTTGAAGAAAGCGATTGAGTTAGCAGAAACCCTGTAACCCCCAAACCCCCTAAAGGGGGCTTTAGGGTCTGACAATTGAAATGGTATTAAAGGGTTGAGGGGATCCGAACTCTTTTATAATTGAAATATTTTTTATTTAACCGGCTGTTGTGCTACTAGCAACTTTTGTTGCGTCGCACTCTTCAGCGTTCAGAACAATAATGAGCAATAATTATGAAGATTCTTGTATTCGATAATTACGATTCTTTTACCTATAACCTGGTGCATCTTGTTGAAAAGATC
>JAKFEJ010000498.1:0-4410 GCA_036675745.1 Chitinophagaceae bacterium
CTTATCATATCGTTGGAGAATGCCTGTGCTGTTGTCATCGGCAATTCACGGATGTCCAGGTCAAAATCAAAATTGCTGTCACCTTTTTTCAAATAGTAATTGCCATTCAATCTGACATCGTTGCCACGGCCACTGAGCGTTATATCAGCAGCATAGGTATCCGCGACTGTATTGTTCGCCCTGATCTTCACATTGCCTACTGTGTCACCCCTGATGCTAAGATCATTTACAGCAAGATCACCTACAAAAACAAACTCATTGGAAAGATCATTGAAAGTTATCCTGCCATTCATTGTTCCGTTAGCAAGCGTAGAATCGGTTTGAACAAAACCTGTGAGTGTAGCCAGCCGGAACTGATCAAAGTTTACTTCCATCGGCGCATTAGCATTGGATGAAACACTATTGATTGATAACTGTTGCCCGTTTTTACCCAACACAAAATTGCTGGCATTGATTCCTTGCTTGGTTATGAGTAATTGGTTATTATCAGAAACTGTCCATGTATCATAATTCAATATCAAACTATCAGGGTTTATGGAAAACTGGTAGTTACCATTTACCGGTTGCTGAAATACTCCCTTTATATTGTATTTGTTTTTTAGATCATTGTCTTTATTATTTAATACAAAATCAATCTTGTTATTGGCAACCCTTGCAACGATTGTCGTATTATCCAATGCTATATTGGGTCCGCTACTAAATTGTTTAATCGTT
This sequence comes from Chitinophagaceae bacterium, assembly GCA_036675745.1. Lineage (GTDB taxonomy): Bacteria > Bacteroidota > Bacteroidia > Chitinophagales > Chitinophagaceae > Terrimonas_B. Next base: position 715 of record JAKFEJ010000498.1, read on the forward strand.
GTTGCTATATCTAATGCGGATTGATTAGTGCCGGCACGCAGTTCGAGGTTTCTAAGTTTATTTGGTCCCATATCTATAGCCGGGGCATTCAGGAATGCCGTCCATCCGTTCTGATCAGAAAAATGACTTTGCAGGGAAACAGAATCAATTTTTTCAAGGCCGGGAACAAAAACCTTTAACGCAGGATTATCCAGTACATAAGCATTCAATGTGAAATCATACGGTTCACGGATGATAATGGAATCGCCGGGAACAATTGCAAAATAAGGTTGAATAGCCTGCTGCAGGATCGTCCCCAGTTCCGTCAACTTATACTTGCCCTCAAGTTTTGCTGTCATTACATCGCTGTTCAATTGCAGGTACTGGCTGCTGTCGCTTCGGCCTGCCAATAGCTGTACAGTATCTAATTGCACCTTTTGTTCATTATGTACAAATAAGGATTGGGTTAAAAATAATTCGCCTTGCAAATTATTGGGATCAGTTACCGGAAAATTGCCATCAATCTTTCCGCGGTAGATCATGTTATCTTTTGTAAAATGAAGCGGTTGAAGCTTGATGCTATCAATCATCCCGTTTAATTGTATAGCCGGGTATTCTTGAGAAAGATCAGCTTTGGCGTTCAATGCAAAATGAATATTGGGGTCTGTAACTGCTGCATCAATATTTGCCTTTTGCTCCACAATGTTTCCATTCACTTTTACATCCCGGTAATTATATCCTTTTATTATTGCCGAATGAATGATGCCATCAAATGTTGCATCAGCTTTTTTGGGATCAAGGCCGCTTCCTTTTGCTGTAATGGTAGCCGATACCGGCCCCAGCATTTCCTTATTCTGAATAATGGTTCCAATATCCAACGATCTTGTTTCTATTTTAGCATTATAGCCCATCCGGGTTGGATCATCAAATTGACTGAAACTGCCTTTTACCATGGCATCGCCAAGATCGGTATTCAAAGAAAGATCCGTATTCATCTGGCTACTATTGCCTTTTATACTTCCACTTACATTCAGCCTTGCGGGAAATACAATATTGGGCGGCAAAGCATTTTTGGGAATAAACATATTGATGTCTCTTCGTGAACTGCTGATATTCCTGATAGTAAGATCAGCATGCATATTCTTCATAGATGGCAACCCGGAAATATTTCCGGTCACATCTATTTTTGTATCCTGCAATCCTTGTATTTGCAGGACATCAAGATCAAGGTCAGCAACACGACCTGTAATACGGCTATTGATGTACCATACTGCATCAGGATGAGCAAATGCAGGTTGCTGCCGAAGCATCGGTGCAAAAATCAATACGTCCTTTACTAATACCTTGCTTTCTTCAATATCCAGGTCAACCTGCATATTGCCGATATCGTTTTGCAATGCTTCAACGGAAGCATAACGTATAGCTGCATTTCGTTTTAATTCAGTCCCGGGAGTTTTAAGGTACAGATCCCTGAGCCAGGCTTCGTTGCCAGTATATAAAAATTCTGTTTTTAATTCATTTAATACAAAACCGCTTTGTTCTCTGAATGTTGCTTTTGTGATTTTACCCGCAATTGAATCAATACCCAGCAAAATATCACTTGCCTGCAATGTTAACGACTCAGCTTTTAAATGTCCATAATCCATTCCTTGCTTTATTCCGGGATTATTATCGTTATCAAATTGAAATGTATTATTGTTAAGATCAAGAGAGCTTGCCGAGATCCGCCAGCCGGCTTCTGCCTGGGTTTCAACCTCCTGCTCCGCTTCTTTTATTACAATTTTTGCTTCTTCCTTTTTCCCGATATGGATAGCAGCAATAGTATTTTCTAACGATACGTTCTCAAGATCAATAATACGGTTATCAAGATCAATATTATTTGATCTTACATTCAACAAACCAATAGCAAGATTGGTATAAGTAGCAGAAACATCATTGCGATAATCTAATTTGATATTTTCAAGGTCTACTTCCCTGAAGGCGAGTTGCAATTGATTAGGTTGTTTTGCTTCTATCCTGTCCTTGGCTTCGGATTCAAGTACGGCCAATGGCTTTGACTGATAAACTTTTGCTGTAAGCCCGTTGACATTTGTTTCAGGAATATCAAAAAATAAATTTGCCGGATCAAATTTATCGATCCTTGTATCCAGGTGATTAAGCCATGCTTCCATATCGCTACCGGTGATCACATCTTTATAAATGATCCTGATCTTATTTAATTCAACCGAACGTATGGCAATGGCAGATGAAGAAGTGTTGGATGGAGTTGATGGCGTTGTATCTGCAGGTGCAAATGCATCAACAATAAATTGAAAATTAAAACTTGTATCCGGAAGTTGGCGCTTTATCTTAGCGGTGATATTTTCCAAAGCAATACTTCCGATATTAATTTCATTCTTTGTGATCAATTGCCATAGATTGATATTTGCTTTTACTTTCCCGCCTGCAAACAAAGTATCCCTTTGCCGGTCTTCTACATAAATATTTTCAAGAACAATATTTTTCGGCAATCCGACATAGATCCTTCCCACTTCAATCTTTGTTTCCAATTTCTTTTCCAGGTAAGCCACTACTTTTTTGCGAAGAAAATTTTGAACCGGCGGCGTGAGTATCAACAGAAAAACGATCACTATGAGGAAAAAAATCCACAGTACAGTTTTAAGCGCTATTCTCCCTGCACGGCTCCATATATTTCGTTTTTCAGCTTTTTGTTCCATTTGCTATTTGACTACTTACCGTTAAGGGATTAAAATCAATACAAGATTAGAAAATATCGTGCTATACTTATAAAAGACAGCGACTTGAGAAGGAAATAATTTCAATTTGGCTGTATTTGCTATATTGCCCGAAATTGCTTGTTATGCTTAAAACAAAGATCGCCGGTATTGGTATGTATGTCCCGGAAAATATAATAACCAATAATGACCTTTTAAAATACATGGATACAAGCGATGAATGGATACAGGAACGAACAGGCATTAAAGAAAGAAGGTTTGCCGACCGTACAAAAGAAACAACTACTACAATGGGCGTTCAAGCTTCGAAGATCGCCATCGAACGTGCCGGTATTACTCCACAGGATATTGACTTTATCATTTTCGCTACGCTTTCACCCGATTATTATTTTCCCGGTTGCGGCGTATTGCTGCAACGGGCTATGAAAATGAAAGAGATCGGCGCATTGGATGTTCGTAACCAATGCAGTGGTTTTGTGTATGCACTTAGCATTGGCGACCAGTTTATAAAAACCGGCATGTATAAAAATATACTGGTGGTAGGGAGTGAGAAACATTCCTTTGGATTGGATCTCACAACCCGTGGCAGAAATATTTCGGTGATCTTTGGGGATGGCGCAGGAGCAGTTGTATTACAACCCACCGATGAACAGAACCAGGGAATTCTTAGTACACATTTGCATAGCGATGGAGAAAGTGCGGAACTATTAGCGATGTTCAATCCGGGTACGCATGCCAATCACTGGACACCGGAACCAGTTGCTGATTTTAATGAAGGTGAGATCGCTGATATGTTTATGAGCCATGCGATGATTGACAAAGCGCAAAATTTTCCTAACATGGATGGTCCCGCTGTTTTTAAAAAAGCAGTAGTTAAATTTCCAGAAGTTATTATGGAAGCGCTTACAACCAATGGACTTCAACCATCGGATATCGGAGTGCTGATCCCGCACCAGGCTAATTTGCGCATTGCGCAATTTGT
>JAKFEJ010000517.1:0-4404 GCA_036675745.1 Chitinophagaceae bacterium
TAAGAAAGAAAAAAAATCACTTGGCTTTACAGTACAGCAGGTTGATAGTAAAGAACTGAATATAAATCACCAGTCAAATGTTGTAAATGCATTGCAGGGAAAAGTTGCCGGTGTGCAAATTTCCAGTGCGGGTGGTGGTCCGGGCCAGGGTGCCCGAATACTGATCAGGGGTATTAATTCTTTAGATGCAGGAAGGAATAATCAACCTCTGTTTATTATAGATGGTGTTGAAATAGATAATAGCACCTATACAACAGGCGGAGCGGAAACACGGGGCATGTCTAATCGTGCTGCGGATATTAATCCTGATGATATTGAGTCCATTTCGGTTTTACGCGGTGGCGCTGCTACTGCTCTGTATGGTATCAGAGCCGCAAACGGTGCTATCCTGATTACAACCAAATCAGCTAAAGCAGGTAAAATACAGGTGGCGTATAATGGAATGTATAGTATTGATAAGGTAAATAAAACGCCTGATGTACAAGACAAGTTTACACAAGGATATTTTAATTCTACAACCCGGCTGGTGGAATATGACCCTACCAGTTTCTGGCCTTCGTGGGGGCCAACTATAGCTGAAGCAAAAGCACTTGATCCAACTCATCCGGATGCTATCTTTGATAATTTTGAAAGGGGGTACAGAACAGGTAATCAAACCCGCCATTCTCTTAACCTGACCGGGGGTACTGAGAAAGTTCAATTGGCTGGTTCAATGTCTTATTTTCAGCAGGATGGTGTAATACCTTTCAGTGATTATAAGAGTTATAATGCAAGGCTAAATTCTCAATTCACAATCAGTTCAAAATTAAAAGCCGGGGCATCCGTTAATTTTATTAATTCAGGTGGTAGCCGTGTAAATGCAGACAGGTATGGTGAACAATTGATCTATTGGTCGCCAAGATGGGATGTAATGGATTATATTAAACCAGATGGCACGCAAAATAATTATGGTCCTGACAACGATAGCCCCGTTTACACATTAGCAACTAATCGTTTTGTTGATAATGTGAACCGTACTATTGCCAGTGCATTTATTAACTATTCTCCTGTTAAGTGGCTAAACTTTACCTATCGTTTTGGGAATGATTTTTATACAGATGCCAGAACGCATACAGCCCCCGGGCCCAAAGGAACCGTAGATGAATTGATAAACGGAGACAATGATATGGGATTTATTTATGAATATAATCTTAAGAACAGGATCATTACTTCTACAGCAATTGCCAATTTTAATCATACTATTAATGATAAGTTTTCTATAGACTTTAAGGTGGGCCATGATCTTCGGGATATAAAACTGAGAAGGGTTAGTACTGAGGGTGATACCCTGGTGGTGCCTGATCTGTTCCTCTTACAAAACACCAAGAAAGTATTAGCCAGCAACCTTATCAGTGATCAACGGAACTATGGATTTTTTGGTGACCTTACTCTTGGATGGAAAAATTTATTATTCCTGAATGTTACCGGACGTAATGATATTACTTCTACCTTATCAAAAGTAAACAGGAGTTATTTTTATCCTTCGGCCAGCGTCAGTTATATTTTTTCGGAGCAATTTCAGTTGCCACAGTGGTGGAATTATGGAAAGCTAAAATTGTCTTATGCCAAGATAGGTAAAGATGGTGACCCTTATAGTATTGTCACAGCATTTGCACCCGGTACGCCGATTGGATCGGCTGTTCCGTTTACCCAGGTAAACACATTGGGCAATCCGAACCTGCGGCCAGAGTTTACAACGGCTTATGAATTGGGTACTGAATTACGTTTTCTGCAAAACAGGTTGGGGTTGGAAGTAATAGGTTATAAGTCTAACAGTAAAGATCTGATCGTACCCGCTAAAATATCTAATGCCACCGGTTTTGATGAAGCACAGGTGAATGCCGGAGAAATTGAGAACAAAGGTTTGGAGATCAGTCTTTCCGCTATTCCTGTAAAAACCAGAGATTTTACCTGGGACATGCGTTATAATTTTTCTACCAACAAAAGCAGGGTAATAAAGTTGAATGAAGGACTTAGCGAAATCATCCTGGGATCGCAATTTGGTTATTCAAGTTCTACTGTGACTTCCAAATTAGTGCCCGGTCAGGCATACGGCGCTTTATATGGTAGAAGTTATTCACGATATTATGGAGGCAAGCCAGATGATGGAATTACTATTGCTAAAGACCAACCTCTATTGATCGGTGCGAATGGCTTCCCTGTTATTAGTACAAAACAGCGTTACCTGGGAAGCTCTCTTCCAAAATGGATATTTAATACAACACAGACCTTTACTTACAAGCAATTTTCTTTATCTGCTTTACTGGATGTTAGGGAAGGACAATACCGCTATAACCAGTTTGCTAATTTTATGGCTGCTTTTGGTACTGCTAAATTCACAGAGAATAGAACAGAGACAATTGTATTTCCCGGTGTTCTTGCAGACGGCAGCCCCAATACTAAACCTGTGTACCTGGGATTGGGTAAAGGGCCTGATGGAAATGATTATGGCCAGGGTTATTACCGCAATTATTATAGAGGATCATCCGAATTATTTATAGAAGATGCATCATGGATCCGGTTGAGATCTTTATCACTTTCTTACACTGTACCGGCAAACATACTTACTAAAACAAAAGCTATTACCGCCGCTTCGGTTTCGGTAACGGGGAATAACCTTTGGTTAAAAACTGATTTTACCGGGTTTGATCCCGAATCAAGTTCCGACCCTGCAGGCAGCAACACTTCAGATGCTTTCTCGGGATTTACATATCCGGGCATCAGGAGTTTTATGATCAGTTTAAACCTTCAATTTTAAAATTTGAATTATGCTAAAAAAAATAATTTATATAGCGATATTGCCTGTTTTGATCTTTGCTCAAACAGGTTGTAAAAAAGGGTACCTGGATGTAAACCAGAGCAATCCTAACCAAACGGATAAACCCCCTATTAATGCTTTGCTGGCAAATGTTACTTATCAAACAGGGCTTAATGTTTTTCGTGCCGGTGATTTTACTTCTTATTATGTACAACAGCTTGCTTCTTCCGGCGTATCAGGTGGCTCTGATGTTTATGATGATGTGGACCGAAGCAGTATCTGGCAGAATGTTTATAATATCATTCAGGATAGCCGGGTAATGAAGTCGCTTGCAGAAGAAAAAAATGCCTACCAGCATATCGGTGTTGCAGCAATTACGGAAGCCATGAATATGAGCCTGCTGATCGCACTGTTTGGCGATGTTCCTTATTCCCAGGCTTGGGATAAAAGTAATTTCAAACCTGCATATGATAAGGCCGAAGATGTGCATGCTGCCTGTCTTGCACTTATACAGGAAGGGATTACGCAATTAACTAAAGCCGATCCGGGTGTGGTCCTGGATCCGGCAAATGATCTTATTCATTCGGGCGTTGCATCAGCATGGGTAAAAACGGCTTATGCTTTGAAGGCAAGATTATTAACCAGGGTAAGCAAGTTAGCAGCTTATAACCCTGCCAATATTTTAAGCGCTTTAACTAATGCTTATACCGCAAACAGCGATGATGCGCAGGTTACAAATTTTATTGCACGCAGTCCCTGGGGCCAACTTGCCTATAATAATACAGTACTTTTATTAGACGGCTGGTTGAGCGATCAATTTGTTGATGCCCTGAATGGAGATACGTATGGTGTACCTGATCCGCGGCTACCCTTAATTGGTACGCTTACAAAATTTGGTGACTACCGGGGAACAAAGAATGGAGAAGGACGTGTAGGAACAGGAACTGAAAAAGAAGAAAGCTACCTGTCAGTAAATGGATTTTATTCAAAACCACAGGCGCCATTATTACTTATTACATTCGCGGAAATGAAGTTCATTGAAGCAGAGGCAAAATTTGCGACAGATAAGCCCGGATCATACCAGGCCTATCTGGATGGTATAGCAGCTAATATGGATAAAATTGGCGTTGCATCTGCTACTAAGACTGCCTATCTTTCAAATCCTGCTGTGGCAGTTGGTGCAGCGGCTTTTACAAAAGATCTTCTGTTTAAAGAAAAATATATAGCGATGTTTTTAAATCCGGAAGCCTGGACGGATGCACGCAGATATGACTATCAATACAAAGACTTTACTTTACCAACCAATGCACTTCTTTCTACTTTTATTCGCCGGGCAGGATATCCCAATACTGAAGAAGCAAGAAATGCTGAAAACGTTCCTGCTGTATCCGGCCTTGATCAAAAACTCTGGTGGGATCAATAAATTCTTCTTTCTAAAAATAAGAGCCATAAAAAAATATGGCTCTTATTTTTTTAATCTATTCAGCTTCTTCCCTTTCTCAATAAAAGTTTCAACAACTCCTCTTGTCTCCAAATCAAGCCGGATAGAAATTGTATACCAGGGAATTGATTTTTTAAAACCAGGCATTTTTTTTTTTGGATGATCT
>JAKFEJ010000254.1:0-4403 GCA_036675745.1 Chitinophagaceae bacterium
ACGTTAGGGCTTGCGATGTGGCGATATTCCGTGTTACTTCAGCTGGACTTGTCGCTGAGTCAATATAAAGCTGAATTTATATTCCAAAGCTCATCCGTGATTCTTAGCTGGAACTGTAGTTGAGTAGCGATATACCGCTGAAGATTTGTTCTGAAGCCGGCATTTCGCCAAGCATCTATGTTGCAGGCAGTTGGTTTAATGATAAATATATATTTCAACCCTTCTGTTTTGTTGTGCCTCGGCATATTTAGTGGATATTCCTTTTCCCTCTATCTCAATACCGGATTCTTTTAAACCAAAGGCTTCCACCAGAAAATGTGCTACTGCCTTTGCTCTTTTCTCCGAAAGGAATCTATTATACTGCATGCTGCCAATGTTATCTGTGAATCCTGTTATTTTTATTTTTTTTACGGCTGTATCCAGCACATAATTCCGTAAATATTGAAGCATATTGGAGTTTTTTAGCCGATAACTCCCAAAATCAAACTCAATATTGTTTATAATTATTGTATCAATCTTTCTCTGGTCTGGTATCTCAGGCTTAATAGCAGTTGAATCATGGAATTGCGGCTTAAAATGCCTTTCTTTTATAGAATATAAAGAGTCGGTAATTTTTTGTATTTCTGGACAGGAAATTCCTTTCGGTGAAATAATAGTGAGATCGTCAATCGACAAATAAAGCCGTTTAATGCTTATTACCCTTTCTTTCGTAATTTGTTTATTTGTCTTAGCCGAAAAGTTTCCAATGATTAAGAATTGATTCGCAGAAGTTGCAGTAAATTCTTTCTGAATCTCAAACCAGCCATTTTTTAACTTTTTAATCCGAGCGTCTAGAAAGTTTAAATAATACCCAGGCTGAATCACTGAATCCTTTGCGAAAAAAAGAAAGCTGTCAGTAAAATACAACCCGATGTCGTGAAGATTGGGCCCAATATAGTCACTAGCCAGCTTTAAGCTCACTTTATAGTTTTTGCCTACATCTAAAGGGCATAAAAGCATTGTTTGCCAATAGTCCCGGTTGGAGCTTGAAGTATCAACAACTAACAGATTCAAATCTTTATCTCCATGGATTGGTTTAATATCTGATATGCCATATCCCCTTGCTATACGATTAATATAAAACCATCCGGAAGGGCTGCATGGCTGATGAAATTCAGGACAAATATTCACGTCTTCAAATGATCCGTTAGGAACGATGTTTTGTCCATCAACATTCTTGAAAACAAGGAGAGTCAGAAATATCAGGGCTTGTTTCACGAAATAAGTTTAATAATTGCCTGCAACGTTTGTATTTGCGTTAAAATACGCTACTTGCAATACTAAACAATTTTTTCAACTTATTCTTTCATAGCTGCTTAGTAAAAAATGCGCTACTGTGGCTGTGTAGCGCAAATACAACCAGGTTACTATTAAATCATCCGGTGGACTTATGTTTTTGGCAAATAGAAAGGAGAGCTGCACCGTTCTGCAGCTCCTATCTGTTCTTTTTTTTAAGTAAACATTCTTTTTATTCAGTTGGTATCAGCTACTGTTCTCTGTTTGTCTTTTATCAATGCAATCAACAACATTATAAAGCCAACAAACAGGGAAGCACCTCTGATCCAGCTCAGGCGCTGCCATGTTTGTCCCCGCTGATACCACTCTGCTGGAGTAACTGTGGTGGAATCGCTACTGGCTGCAAAGGCTTTTAGCCCCGGAAGAAAATACAGAGCGGTAGCAATAATAGCTAAAGCATAAATACTAAAAGCGATAAGAATAAATTTTCGTCTCGTTGCTAATTTCCAGTTCAGGATGAGCGTAATAATGAGTGAAAGTATTACGAATGGATGAACCAGCATCCAGAAGTTTCCGTCCTGTAGCCCATATTCACCCGTGATTAATTTATTTGATTCAGGCAGATGCGAAAGATAGGGAGGGAAGTATACAATATGAGAATACATAACTCCTCCTATAATTATCGCCCAAAGTGTAATGGTGATGAACAATGAAACTTGTCTTGCTGTTTGCATGATAATTCTTTTAAAAAATAAATAAGCTTTGCTTTGGGTGTATTTAAAATTGTCACATACTACGACCCACCCCTTTCCAAAATTTTTCTATTCGCAGACTCCTCTGCCCCTCCGGGGAGGGGACGAAAAAACCTGATTGTTGCAATGCCAATGTGGCCAGACTATGCGACAATTTTAAATGCACCTTTTGCTTTACTAAAATCCCTTTTAATCATACTTCGGCTTTTCTTCGGCCCACCATATTTTGGTGGTGAATACCTGCATATTGAGATCTTCAGCATCCCAGAATAAACCCGGTGCCACACCTGTTCCAACCTGTATTGGTGGCGCACCGGCGGTGATGGCTGCTCTTGCGGCTTGTGTTGCAAACGGGAACCAGATCGTTTCTTCATGATAACCTTCGAAAGTCACAGGCTCATTCACTACCGTAGTATATACCGCACCTATGCAGGGAGAAAAGATGCGGGTTGATTTCAGAACAGCATCGCTTTCAAATTTTATTTTAACGCCGAATCCTGTAGCTGTATGAAAAACACGACCGCTGAATCCATCGCCTGTTGCATAAAGGCTCCTGTTTGTTACGTGTTCATTGATCGCCGCCCATTCTACTTTATAGACACCGCAGGCATCATTGCTCACCGCATTGCTATAACTGCCGGCGGGCATATCGATTATCGCCTTGCTTGCTTTATTAAGATCGGTATAGGGAATAAGCGGATCGGTATCGCCAGTGCCAAAGCCGATAGCATCGCCACGAAACCGCAATAAGAATTTTGTTTTTCTTGTTAATGAACCATCCGGTGATTCTTTTTTCGCATAGTTAAGATCAACGATCCATTCATTTAGTAATTTGGAACTTGTTTCCGTGCCGGAACTAACCACTACTTCACCGGAAGAGCTGGGTCCTTCGGCACTAATATCACAAATAATTATTTTGGGTGTCCAGGTTTTTACATTCAATGCTACATTGCCGATCTTAACGCTGCGTTTGCTGGCGCCGGGATCATTTCCAAAGTTTCCATATATATACAACTGGCTTCCGCGTTGTAGCTGCGGCATATTTATTTCGGTTTCATCTACCTGCAAATAATCAATATGAAATTCAGAGAGTATCGTAATGTTGGCAACGATTATATACGTTTCCGGTTGTTTGAAATTTATTTCCGCACTTACAGCTACGGGGTTTTGTGCAGGCGCTTCAGGCGGGGCTTTATACACCGCTTTGGAACCGTTGCTGGTTAATGTGCCCGTTCCGCTATGTAACCATTTTTTTAAATAGTCACCAGACATTTGTTGCGGCGTGCCTAATGGAGAATTGTCAGATGGAAGGGGAACGAATATTTCTTCCGGGTCAAAGGAATAGACCACTTTTAATTCCACAGTTTCATTTACAGCAATTCTTGCTTCTACCGGTTCTATATGGACTAAAGGAACAAAATTCCAGTCGCTGAAATGCGTAGTAGTTACGCTTACTTGTTTCGTTTGTTTATTCACCTGCGTTTTGTTCATCGAGTGCCATGCTCCTTCATTATCCTGAAATGCGATCCGCAATAGTTCAGGTACTGTACCCTGAACATCGGCATCTGTGTACGGAAAAGAGATGGTAACAGGTTTGTTGAATGTTGTATTATGTGGTGTTATGCGATACGTTTTGCCTTTTCCAAGTCCTGTAGTGTTGGTAACAGGTTGAATGGTGATCGTTTCATTATTCGCTAATGCACCGGCGGGAATGTTGACGGTGATCTTACCATCTGTACTGGTGATACTGCCGCCATTAGCTGCATCGATCAGTTTTGAATTAGCAACACCATCAGCAGTACCTGCTGCAGTAACCAGGGGTGAATCCGGAGGAGGTGGAGGCGCTGGTTTTTCAACAGTGGATTTTTTACAGGAGAATGATATTGCCATAGCCATTATAGCCATGCAGAAAAATAATCTTTTCATTGCAAGAGTTGATAAGGTTTAATAAATGCGTTGTTTCTTTACAGGCCGCAAGAGTACAAAGCAGTGCCGTCTATAAAAATAACAGGCTGTATTAACTGCGGTATATGATTGATGAATTGGTTGTCTGTTTCCAGTTACCGGTTACTTGTTACTGGTTAGTGGTTGCCAATTGCATATTGCCTGTTATCAATCACCTGATGCGGTTATTTGCTGCCGGCTATTGGTTTAGGTTTGTCAATTGCATATTGTCTGTTGCCTTTATGGTTTATTGAGAAAATTGCGGTTACTTATTAATTCAATAATTACCTTCATTTACAAATACTAAAATCATATAGCTATGCGAAAAACAATGTTTGCTTTATCATTTTTGTTATCTGCCTGTGTATATGGCCAGCAGGGTTCAGGATTCAACGGACTCAATATGAACCTCGGCAATTTATCGCGGTTATC